>CAMYMQ010000437.1 GCA_947259335.1 uncultured Alphaproteobacteria bacterium
CGCCACCGCGGACGAACCGTCGGCCTGACGCCGGCATCGCCGCGCCCAGATCGATCCGGGCCCGAGCCGGGCGCGCCCCGATGCGCGGCCCGCGGTCGTATATTAGCGTGCATTTACATTAGGAATCTGGACAACGCCGGGCCGAACAACAAGAATGCATTCGACTTAATACAAATAAGACACAGGGAGGTCTCGACATGAAACACCGTCAGATCCGTGCAGGATCCTTTCGCACCGCCCCCATGCTGGTGGCAGCGGGACTGGCTCTGGGACCGGTCGCGCTGGCCGCCCAGGCGCAGGCCGAGGTGGCCCGGTATTCCATCGCCACCTCCTCGCCGACCGGCGGCTTCTACAAGCTCGCCGCCGCCATGGCGAAATTCGTGAACGACAAATCCAAGACCTTGCGCTTCACGCCGTTGTCCTCGGACGGCAGCACCGAGAACTGCCGCCGCGTCGGTCGCGGCGAGGTCAAGTTCGGCATGTGCACGACGCTCGACCTGCCCAATGCCTGGGCCGGCCAGAAGCCCTTCAAGGCGCCCCTGAGCAACATCCGGACACTGGGGCCCGACTTCCTGCCGATCGACTTCTACATGATGGTGCGTGCCGATTCGGGCGTTAAGACCATCAACGATCTGGCCGGCAAATCCTTCGGCTGCGGCTCGCCCGGGTCGACGGCCGCCCAGATCTGCGCGAACGTGCTCAAATCGGCGGGACTGACCGGCAAGGTCAAGGTCGTCATCCTGCCCTTCGACCAGCTCGCGAGCCAGATGGTCAACGGCGATCTCGTCGGCATGGCCCGGGTCATGCTCGGCCACCCGGCCGGCTTCGCCCAGCGGCTGAGCACGCGCGTGAAGATGCGCATCCTCGATCTGGGCGCGGTGATCGACAAGTCGGACCTGGTGACACGGGTCAAGGCGCTGAGCGCGACGACGATCCCGCAAGGCACCTACAAGTTCCAGCCCGAGGCGATCCGCACCGTGGCGTTCCACAGCTTCTTCATCGCCCATGCGTCGGTGCCGGAGGCGCACATCTATGAGCTGATGAAGCTCATGCACAGCGCGGCCATGGTGAAGCACATGAACACCGCCTATCGCTTCCACGGCTTCTATCCGCGCAATAAGGAGCCGCTGAAGGGCCTGCTGGTTCCGCTGCATCCCGGCGCGCTGAAGTTCTGGAAGGAAGTCGGCGTCACCATTCCCAAGCCGGCGCTGGTCCAGTAGACACCCGCGCCTGACCCTATCCCAGCGGCCCCGGCGCCTTTGCCGGGGCCGTCTTTTCCAAAGAAATACCATGCTGAGTGGGTTCAAGCGCGTGCTGCAGATGCCGCCCCGGCGCGAGCTGGCCGGGGCGGAGCAGCGTCTGTTCATGCTTCTCGCCGCCGCGATGGTCCTGCTCGTCTTTTACGAGGCGGGCCCGCCGATGCTCGGCAATCTGGGCACGGGCTTCAGCGGCGGCAGTTTCCTGCTCGTCGTCCACGCGCTGGTCTTGATGAAATTCCCGGCCTGGACCGGGGCCCCGACAAACCGGGTGCCGTGGTACGACTGGCTGATCATCGCCGCCAGCACGGCCGCCCTCGCCTACTGGATCACGGAATTCAGCGAGATCATCGCGCGCACCGGCGCGCCGACCAGCGGCGATCTGTGGTTCGGGTCGATCCTGGTGTTCGTGTCGCTTGAGGTCGCGCGCCGCAGCCTGGGCTGGCCGGTCGCCCTGATCGGCCTGCTGGCGATGCTCTACGGCCTGTTCGGTAACCATTTCCCGATCGAGCAGTTCTCCCACAGCGGGTTGAGCTGGACGACCCTGATTAGCGGCATCTATTCGCTGAGCGGGATCTTTGGCTTCATCCTGTCGATCGTGATGACCTATGTCGTCATGTTCGTGATCGTCGGGGCGATGCTGCAGGCGTTCGGGGCTGGAGTCCTGCTGGTCGAATTGCCGTTCGCGCTGTTCGGACGGGTCCGGGGCGGCCCGGGCATCGCCTCGGTCGCGGCGAGCACCCTGTTCGGCATGATTTCCGGCAGCGCGACGGCCAACACGGCGGCCACCGGCGCCTTCACGATTCCGGTGATGAAGCGGGCGGGCTATCCCCCGCATGTCGCCGGCGCGATCGAACCGGCGGCCTCGACGGGCGGCATGTTCATGCCCCCGATCATGGGCGCCGGCGCCTTCATCATGGCGGAGATGACGGGCGTCTCCTATCTGACCATCGTCACGATCAGCCTGGCGCCCGCCCTGATCTATTTCTTCTCGGTCGCGGTGTCCTGTTACACCGAAGCCGGACGCTACGGCCTGAAGACGATCCCCAAGGGTGAATTACCAGCCCTCGGGCCGCTGCTCCGGCGGGGCTGGATCTACGTCGTCCCGATCGTGATGCTGATCTACCTGATGATGTCCGGCCAGACCCCGCCGCGCGCGGCCTTCTGGGCGGTGGTCGCGACCATCGTGCTGGCCGCTGCCGCCAGCTTCGTCTTCAAGGAGAAGGACGAGGGATACGGCCAGGTCGGCCTGAACGTCGTCCGCAACCTGGGCGAGGGCATCCGGCTGGCCGGCGGCTCGGCGCTGGTCGTCGCGGCGCTCACCGGCACGATCGGGATCATCGTCACCGTCGTGTTCCAGACCGGCGTCGGCTTCATGCTGACGTCGTCGGTGCTCGACCTGACCGGCGGCGTGATGCTTTGGGGCATCGTGCTGGCGCTCCTGCTCTCGCTGGTCCTGGGCATGGGCATGCCGGTCACGTCCGTCTACATCCTGCTCGCGGTGCTGGTCGCGCCGGCGCTGAAGGAAGTGGGGATGCCGCTGCTGGCGGCCCACATGCTGCTGTTCTGGTTCAGCCAGTCGGCCAATATCTCGCCGCCGGTCGCGATCGCCGCCTTCGTCGGCGCGGGCATCGCCGGCGCGGATGCCTTCCGCACATCCCTGGCAGCGTTCCGCTACGCCATGTTCCTGTTCATCCTGCCGGTCCTGTTCGTCTACACGCCGATGCTGATGCCCCAGGGCCTCACCTTCGGCGCGTTCCTGGTGATCGCCGGCGCCTTCGTCAGCACGATTCCCTTCGCCGCGTCCTTTTCCGGCTTCCTCTTGCAGCGGGCGGGCACGGCCGAGCGGCTGCTCTTTCTTGTTTCCGGCGTAGGCCTGGTCTATCCGCAGCTGTACGCAACGCTTGCCGGCCTGGCCCTGCTGGTCGCGCTCGTCGTCTATCAGGTCATGGCGGCCGATCCCGAAGGCCGCCGGGTGCAAACCGAAAGCGGGTCTACATGACCGCCGAATCCGGCCGCGCCTGGCGGCCGTGCCATTGGAGCCCTGCATGAAGATCGACGTCCATTCGCACATTCTCGACCGCGACTATGTTCAGGCCCTTGTCGACCTGAAAGGCCTCACGGCGCAGGCCGGCGACCGCGGCCAGACGCTGCTGCGCCACGGCAAAGCCACCTATCTGTGGTACCGCGACGAGATGTTCGACACCGACGACCGGCTTCGCAGGATGGACGACGCCGGCATCGATATCCGCCTCCTCTCCCTGAGCACGCCGAGCGTGTACGAATGGGAAGGGGCCGACCAGGTCGAGGCGGCACGGCGGATCAACGATGCGACCGCGCGGGTGGTTCACGGGCATCCCGACCGGTTCGGCGGCATCGGCACCCTGCCCTGGGGCGGCGGTGCGGAGGCAGCCCTGACGGAGTTGGAGCGGATCACCGGCGACCTCGGCTTGGCGGGTGTCGCCGTCGGCTCCAACATCGGCGGCACAACGCTCGACGATCCGGTACTCGAGCCGATCTGGGCCAGGATCAACGAATTGCGCCTGCCGGTGTTCGAGCACCCGATGTTTCCGGTTAATACGGCGGGCATGGACGCGTTCGAACTGCCCTTGCGGGTCGGGTTCGTCTTCGACACCACCCTCGCCCTGACCCGGATGATCTATGCCGGCGTCTTCGAGCGCTACCCCGACTTTCCCTACATCGTCGCCCATACCGGGGGGGCGCTGCTCACCATCCTGGAACGGCTCGACAACGGCTATCGCCTGTTTCCCGACTGCCGGGAGAAGATCAGCAAGCTTCCGAGCGAGTACGCGCGCAAGCTGTATTACGACACCTGCTCCTTTTACGGGCCCGCCCTGCGGATGGCGCTGGAGATCGTCGGACCGGAGCAACTTCTTTGGGGGTCCGACGATCCGTTCATCGGCGCCGACGACGCGCATGTTCAGTCGCTCGACATTCCCGACGCGCAAAAGGCGCTTATCGTGGGTGGCAATGCGGCCACCGTATTCGGCCTGAAAAGCGCCCGATAGACAGCGTAGACTGCGCTGACCGGCCCCGAAGATCGGGGTCCGCAGTCGAGTCCCCGACGATGGGTACCGTCAGTACCATGACGATTTCCCGGGACCAACGACCCGATAAACGCCGAAGCGGGCGCTTTAAATCGAGCGGCTAAAGCGCATCAACCAGCGGATGCAATAGCACTTAAAATATTTGGATAGTTGACAGTGATTCCCAGAATCACGCCCGTCCGAAAATTTATTTCGGCGCGATTTATTTTGTGTTAATAGTTACTACTGTGTAGTCCGCGATCACTTTTTCCTCTACAGGAGCAATCTGAAGTTGGCTAAAAAAATATCTGACATCAAGGATCTCACCAAAGGCGAGATTCGGAAGCTGAATGCGCTGCGTAAGTCTGTTGGCGACGACATTGCGGAGGAAGCTTTCACGAAGTGGCTTTCGCAGAAGCAGCAGGATGCGCCCGAAGCAACGGACAAGAATGCCGCTGCGATCAAGGACGCGCTGCAGCCGCTGATCGACAAGAAGAAGCTTTCCATTCCGCGCGGCGGCTATCTGGTGCGCCGGGGCCGCGGCCGCGTGATCATCGAACGCCCGGCCTCGGACGACAAGTCCTAGGCCGAAGGGGCGCTTCCGCCCGCCGAATACGCTCCCTGCAAGGGCGGATATCGAGAACCGGCCGCATCTTTGATGCGGCCGGTTCGCGTTTGCGGCCCGGTACCCAGGCCTCTGTTTCCGAAGTGAACCGGGTGAAGACACTGCGTCACTTGGTGTCGTCGCCGCTCCACTTGGTGTTGTGCCCGGGAAACCACTCACGTCCCTTCAGCATGTAGTGCCAATACATCAGCGGCAGACCGGTCACCTTGATCCACCAGTTGACCCAGCGCTCTTTCCCGGGATTGAGCGGCAGGGTCGGCGTGACTTTTCCGCCGTAAACGAACTCCGCCATGATGACCTTGCCCCGCGCGGTGGTCAGCGGGCACGAGGCATATCCATCGTAACCGGGATCGAGCGCCTGCCCGTCCATGGATCGCAAGATGTTGCGAACGACAACCGGCGCCTGTTTCCGGATCGCCGCGGCGGTCTTGGAATTGGGTGACGAAGCGGCGTCGCCCAGGGCGAAGACGTTGGCGTACTTCGTGTGCCGCATGGTGTTTTGATCGACATCGATCCAGCCGGCCTCATTCGCCAGAGGGCTGGATTTCACAAAGTCCGGCGCGCTTTGCGGCGGCGTTACGTGAAGCATGTCGAAGTCCTGCGTAACCCGCTCGCCCTTGCGTTCTTCCGAGACGATTTCGAACGTCGCTTTACGGCTTCCCGCGTCGACGGCGACGAGATTGTGCGACACGTTCACGCCCATTCCATACCGCTTGGCAACGCGGGTGAGCGCCTTTGCGAAATACGGTACGCCGAAGATCCCCGGGGTCGCCGTGAAAAACTGCACGTCGCAACTTTTCAACAAGCCTTTGCGCCGAAGATAATCAGCCGTCAGATAGGCGATCTTCTGCGGCGCACCGGGGCATTTGAAGGGCATCAGCGGCTGCGTGAAGAGCGCCTTGCTGCCGGATTTGAGCGTTTGAATACAGCTCCAGGTATACTCCGCATAGTCGGCGGAATAGTTGCTGCAGACCCCGTTCTTTCCCAATGCGGCGGGGAGTCCGTCGATCCTGTCCCAATCGAGGATCAGCCCCGGACAGGCGACGAGATAGTCGTAGGTGACGACATCGCCCGATTCGAGGAGGACGGCATTGTCATCCGGGCGAAATTCCTTCGCTGCATCGACGATCAGGGTAACCCCCGAGGGGACGAGGCTCGCCTCCGCCCGCCGGGTCTTTTCCAGCGGATAGACGCCGCCGCCCACCAGTGTCCAGGCCGGTTGGTAGTAGTGCGACGAGGCCGGCTCGACGATGGCGATGTCGAGATTGCGCGGCGCCCTGCGGCGGAGGCTCGCCGCCACGGTAATACCCGCGGTGCCGCCTCCCACGATCACGACCGAGTGCTTGGTGTTGGCCACAGTCACCTCCTTGCATGGACAACCTCTTCATTAGATTGTTCACATATACACCTTTCCGGGCCAGAAGATTGATCCATCGCAAGCAAGGCTCAGTGTTGCGCGACAGCGCTTGACCGCCCTCCCGGTTCGATATTCGCTACGGTTTCGGCCCCGTCATTCCTGCCTCGTCCCCTTCTCTTCGGGAGTTCCCCCAACCGATGCCCCCTGACGCGCTCCGCAATCCGACCCTGGCGACGACCGGCACGCTGATCGCCTTGTCCTGCAAGTGGAAGCGCGACGCGGAGTTCCTGACCGACGATGAAGACCGGCTGACGGGCCGGGCGACGCTGGAGGCGATCACCCGGGTGGCCGGCGGCCTGAAATCGCTCGGCGTCGGCAACGGCGACGTGGTCGCCTTTCTGTGCGGCTCGTCGGTCCGCCATGCCGTCGGCTTCTTTGCCGCCCAGTGGATCGGGGCGGTGCCCTCTGCCCTGCATGTGCGCGAGACCGCCGACCGGCTGGTCTCGACGACGCAGTGGCTGGAGGCAAAGATCCTCTTCTTCGACGACGCTTTCGCGGCGGTGGCGCAGCAGGTGCGGGCGACCTGCGGCGCTGCCGTCACGCTGATCGCTCTTCAGGATGATCCGGGCGACCTCGCGGATCGGCGATGGCTCGATCTGGCGGCGGCCGACCCAACGCCGATGGCCGCCGTCAGGCCGGAGGATCCCGCCGTCATCATCCTCTCGTCGGGGACGACCGGCGCCCCCAAGGGCGTGGTCCACCTGCACCGGACGCTGTGTGCGGCGGCGCGCAACTGTCAGGCGATCTACGGCCCGACCGAACCGGAGGACAGCACGCTCGTCTGCATGGCGCCCTCCTTCGCGGCCTGGGTCATCATCTGCCTGCCGCACATGGCGACCCGCGCCCGCATCCATTTCGACCGCGGCTTCGAACCCGCGCGCTTCCTGGAAACGCTGGCCCGGGAACGGATCACCATGGCGCCGCTGGTGCCGACCATGTGGCGCATGGTCATCGCGGCGAACCCCGAGGGCCACGACCTGTCCCGCGTGCAGTGCGCGATGTTCTCGGGCGAACCCGGTTCGCCGGACCTCGTCGCGGCGATGGCGAGCCGCATCTGCGGCCATGTCCGCACGGCCTACATGTCCGCGGAGGTCTGCTCGGGCTCGGCCGTGGCGGCCGGACCCGCGACCCTGATCGCGGCCGCCAAGCCGTCCTCGACCGGCAAGCCGGTACCGGGCGCCGACATCCGCATCGTCGACCCCGACGGCGGCCTCGACGACGTCCTGCCTGACGGGGAGCCCGGCGAAATCGTCGTCACCAGCCCCTCGATCGCCAGTCACTACTGGAAGGACGAGGCCCTGACCCGCCAAAAGCTGGTCGGCGGCTGGTGGCGCTCCGGCGACCTCGGCTATCTGGACGGAGACGGCGACCTGTTCGTCATCGGGCGCACCGACAACGTCATCAACACGGGCGGGATCAAGGTCCATGCGGAAGAAATCGAGGCGGCCCTGTCGCAGCATCCCGCCGTCGCCATGGCCGGTGTCGTCGGCGCGCCCGACCCCACCTGGGGGCAACGCATCGAGGCCCATGTCGTGCTTGGCGACACGTCGGCCACCGAAAGCGACATCACCGTCTTTCTGGAAGCCGAAGGGCTGCTGCCCCGCAACAAGCTGCCCAAACGGATCGTCATTCGCGAGGACCTGCCGACCGGGCCGACCGGCAAGCTCTACCGGCGCGGGCTCCTCGCGCCCGATGATTGATCGGGCGCCCTAGCCGCGCCGCTCTATCTCGGGAGGGTCGTAGGCGGTAACCGGCGGCGGCTCCCCGTCGAAGCGCTCGACCTCGATCAATGTCGATTCGGCCGCGCAGGCCTGGGCCAGACGCGAGGTGCCATGGTCGGGCGTGAGCATGTTGGGGTTGCCGGCCTTGTCGAGACTCCCGGCGGTTCCGGGCTCCGCGGGATCGAACCAGGCGCCGGTGGCGAGTTGCACCACCCCGGGCCGCACCGTGTCAGCAACCACGGCTCCGGCCAGACAGGCGCCCCGCCCGTTAAACAGCCGCACGACGTCGCCGTCCCGAATTCCCCGCACGGCCGCATCGTCCGGATGTAGAGTCACCGGCTCACGGCCCGCGACCTTGGCGTCCTGGGAATTGGCGCCGTGATCGTACTGGCTGTGGAGGCGCGTCCGCGGCTGGTTGGTGATCAGGTGCAGCGGCCACCGCGCGGCGGCTGCGCTGCCAAGCCATTCGCCCGGTTCACACCACACCGGATGGCCGGGGCAATCGTCGTATCCGAAGGCCGCGACCTTTTCCGAAAAGATCTCGATCCGCCCGGATGGCGTCGCCAGCTTGTGGGCCGCCGGGTCCTCGCGAAACGCCGACAGCAGCACCCGTGGCACCGGCTCGGGCGCGCGCTCGATGCCGCCGCCCGCCCAGAAAGTGTCGAAGTCCGGCAATTCGATGGCCATGCGAGACACCTGTTGGCGATGCCGGTCGTAAAGGTGGCGCAACCAGTCCATCTCGTCCCGGCCTTCGGTGAAGGCCTCGCCGAATCCGCGCCGCGCCGCCAGCGCGGCGAAGATGTCATAGTCGCTGCGTGCCGAACCGGCCGGCGGCACAGCCTGCTTCATCGGGGTCAGCCAGGAGTCGGCGCCGCTGGAGGTCAGGTCGTTGCGCTCGAGCATCGTCGTCGCCGGCAGCACGATGTCGGCGTGGCGGGCCGTGGCGGTCCACCATTGCTCGTGCACGACGATGGTCTCGGGCCGCTGCCAGGCCTCCAGCAGCCTGTTCAGGTCCTGATGATGATGGAACGGGTTTCCGCCCGCCCAATAGATCATCCGGATATCGGGGTAGGTCAGCCGCTTGCCGTCATAATCACAGCCGCCGCCCGGTTCGAGCAGGGCGTCGGCGATCCGCGCGACCGGGATGGCGACATCGGCTGGATTTCGGCCGACGGGGAGCGTCGGCCGCGGCAATCGCCGGACGGGGGCGCCGATCCCCGCCACCGCGCCATAGCCGAAGGCAATGCCACCGCCGGGCAGGCCGATCTGTCCCAGCATCGCCGCCAGGGTGACCGCCATCCAGTAGGCCTGCTCGCCCTGGTCGGCGCGCTGGAGCGACCAGCTCACGTTGATCATCGTGCGCCCGCCTGCCATCCGGCGCGCCAGCGCGCGGATGGCTTCGGCGTCGATATCCGCGATCGCGGCGGCCCAGTCCGCGTCCTTCGCGACCCCGTCGCTCTCGCCGGTCAGATAGGCGCGGAAGGCGCCGAAGCCCGTGCAGTAGCGATCGAGGAAAACCGGGTCGTGCAATCCCTCGGAGAGCAGCGTATGGGCGAGTCCCATCATCAGGGCGGTGTCGGTATTGGGGCGGGGCCGCAGCCATTGGGCATCGAGGAAGTCGGCCAGGTCGTCCGCCACCGGGCTGACCAGCACGAACGCCACCCCCGCGTCCCGGCAGGTCCGCAGCCAGCCGCGGTCGCTGTGATCGACCGCGGAGCCGCCCTGGATCTGCGCGTTCTTGAGCGGGATGCCGCCGAAGGCGACCATCAGGTCGCAATGCTCGGCGATCACGTCGTAAGTGGTCGACCGCGCATAGAGACCCCAGATGCTGTCGCCCAGGACGTGGGGCAGCACCACTTCGGCGGCGCCGAAGCTGTAGGTGTTGAGCGACGCGGTATAGCCGCCATCGAGGGCCATGAAGCGGTGCAGCTGGCTCGGCGCGCGATGGAAGCAGCCGGCGCTGGCCCAGCCATAGCAGCCGGCGAACACCGCCGGGTCGCCATGGGTTGCGCGCACCCGCGCCAACTCGTCGGCGACGAGTTTGAGCGCCGTCTCCCAGTCTACGGGAACAAACGGCTCACCGCCCCGCCGCCGTCCCGCGTCACCGGGGCCGTTGTCCAGCCAGCCGCGCCGTACCATCGGCTCGCGCACCCGCACCGGATGGTCGAGCACATCGGCCAGCGAGCGGCCAATCGGCGACGGGTCGGGATCGGCCGAAACCGGATGGAGGGCGACGACCCGGCCATCGACGACCTCGGCATCGTAGACGCCCCAGTGCGCGGCGGTGCGGACAAGGCGACGGTCGCTCATTGTCCCGACGCCGGATCGTTCGGACGGATCACGCGTCAGCGCATCCGGGCGTCGCTGGTGGCCGCCCCGCGGCGGGCCGGCGCGGGCCACTCTTCGGGTGTCAACTTGACCACCCGGCACATCAGGCAGCGCGCCGTCGAGCCGCCGCAGATGGGATCGACTTCATCGGTCAGGGGCGTGAGCACGTTGGCGCCGACCTCAAGCGTGCCCTCGATCAGGTCGTCGCAGCCCGGCGTGTACCAGAGCCCCTCGGCGTTCATCACGCGCGGGTCCATGCCCGGAATGATCGATACGCTGCGCTTGATCGTCTTGTCAGTGGTCGGCGCCTCGATGCGGACCCAGTCGCCTGCTTCGAGTCCCAGCGCCTTCGCCGTCTCCGGCGCCATCTCCAGTCCCGGCCAGGGGCGCCGATTACGCAGGTAGGGCACCTGGATGCCGAGCGTGCTGTAATATTCGACCGACCGGGTACCGCTGACCAGGACGTAAGGATACGCCTCCGCGGTCTCCGGATCGGAATAGGGACTGAACTTCGGCTCGACGAAATCGGGCAACGGGTCGTAGCCGAAGGCCCGCAGCTTCTCCGACGCAAACTCGATCTTGCCGCTGGGCGTGTTGAAGCCGGGCTGGCCGTCGGGCCGGAGCTTGCCCTTGAGATACCGCTCGTGGACATCCTCGTTCTGGTAGGAGCCCGCCTCGGCCAGTTCCGCGAAGGTCATGCCCAATGGTGCGAGGCGCCAGTCGAGCAGTTCCGCGTAGGACTGCACCGGCAGCTTGTCGGCGAAGCCCATGCGCTGGAGCACGTCGAGAACGGGCTCCGCTTCCTCGCGCGCCTCGCCGCGCGGGGGCATCGCGCGCACCCGGGCCGTGATCAGGTTGAGGCCCGTGTATTCGGTGATCGCGTTCGATTCGAGGTGGGTCGTGATCGGCAGGATGTAGTCGGCCAGATGGGCGGTCGGCGATTCGAACAGGTCGGAGACGATCAGCAGGTCGAACGCCTTCAGCGCCTCGAGCGTGGTGTAGCTGTCCTCCAGCCCGACCATCGGGTTGCAACTCGTCCACAGCGCGCGCACCGGGTAGGGCTCGCCGGTGAGGATCGCGTCGACCACCTGGCGCGGGTGCGGATAGGGCGTGGTGATGGCGTCGGGGCCGGCGAACAGCGGAAACTTGTCGGCGCTGAGCTGTTCGTCCAGACCGCGCACGTCCTCCGCCGAGGTGTCCTTGCCGTAATAGCCCGGCAGCCGCATCTTCGGCTGGGCGATCATCCGGTTGAAGCCGGGCTTGTCGAGGTTGCCCTTGAGCGCCGGGATGAAACCCATCAGCCGGAGCGCCGCGACGGCGTTGCCGCCCATGGTCGCGCCGATGAAGGTATAGAAGCCGGCGGTCTTGGCCTCGCCGAACATCCGCGCGGCGGCAACGATCTGGTCGGCCGGAATCCAGGTGATGCGGGCGACTTTTTCCGGCGTGTAGTCGGCGACCCGCGCCTTCAACTCGTCGAAGCCGATCGTCCAGTCGGCGACGAAGTCCGCGTCGTAGAGCCCCTCGGAAATCATCACGTTGAGGAAGCCGAGCGCGAGCGCGGCGTCGGTGCCGGGCCGGATGCGCAGCCACAGGTCTGCTTCCTTGGCCGAGCGGGTCGGCCGGGGATCGACGACGATCGTCTTGGCGCCCTTGTGGCGCTGGGCCGAGCGGACCTTGGTCGCCTTCGACCCGTTGGTCTCGCTGAGGTTCACGCCCCACATGACGACCACCTCGGCCTCGTCGACATGGATGAAGCCGGGATAGGTGACGAGGCCGCCATAGGTCAGCACGTCGGCCATCAGCTGCGGCGTGAAGCACTGGTGCGAATCGTGCTTGAAGAAGGTCGGCGTGCCGATGACATCGCAGAAGATGTCGAAGGCGAAATATTCCTTGGGCGGCAGTGCCTGGACGGCGACGGCCCGGGCGCCGTCCTCCTCGATGATCCGGGCCAGCCGGGCGGCGATGTCGTCCAGCGCCTCGTCCCAGGACACCCGCTCCCATTTGCCGGAACCGCGCTCGCCGACGCGACGCTGCGGGTAGATCACCCGGTCGGGCGAATAGGTGATGTCGAGCGAGGCCTTGCCCTTGACGCAGAGATAGCCCTTGGACAGCGGATGGTCGCGGTCGCCCAAGACCTTGGAGACGCCCGGTTCGGCGTTCGGTATCGCGTTGGGGATGCCCTTCTCGGCGACGACGTTGCCGTCGGTTTCGGCGAGCATGCCGCAGCGCACGAGGCAGAAACGGCAGGTGGTCTTCACGGTCGCCATCGGTTCCCCTTCCCCGGTCCTGTGGCACGTCCGGCCCCGGCAACCATTCGTATTCTGGATTTTCGGTTGCGCAAGCACGTGCCGGCAATACGCCTGAATATCATACCCGGCAGGCGCTTGTCATTTCGCCGCGCCTTGCGGTTTTTCAGGAGGCCTTGCGCGCCTTCGGCGGCTCCGCCGCGTCGCCCAGGATCAGATCCGTCATCATGTCGATGCAGCGGTCCAGCCGACGCGACCGCCCGACGAGGACATAGTTCACGGCGAAACCGTCGAAGGCCATGAACAGGATATGAGCCAGGGCCGTATCGCCGAATTTCTCGGCGCGATCTTCGGGCAGGCAGGCGACGATGAGGTCCGACAGCTTGCTTTCGGCCCACAAAAGCAGATCGCGCGAATAGCGGTCGTCACGCCCCGAGACGGCCAGCCCCTCGATGAAGGTGTTGCCGAAGCCGCCGTCGGCCGAGGGGAAATACTCCCACATAGTGGCGACGATCTTGCGAAGTCGTGCCCGCGGGTCCCGGATTCCGGAAGCCTCTTCCTCAAGCGCGATGATCTGGTCCTTGAACCAGGGCCCGTAGATGGCGAACAGCAAGGCGAGCTTGGACGGGAAATAGACATACACGTTCGAGGGCGACGTGCCGGCGCGCCGGGCGATCCCGCGCATGGTCGTCGCCGCGTAGCCGCGCCGCTCCAACTCGTGTCGGGCGCTCTCCAGAATCCGCGCCCGCACGTCGTCCTTCTTTATCTGCACCATTTCCGAAACGACCTCGAATCGCGACCGCGAGGGGATTGAGACTGCGAGGATGGGTTATCTCGACGAGGCCACGCAAGGGGACATTCCCGCACATCACACATAGCTTCGCCCACCGACATGAAGATCGACGGCGAAATAGTGGTCGCCCCGCCTGTTCGCCCCCTTGGGGCGGCAAGCACCGAAAGCTTGCGTCGGGCCCGGCCTGAAGGAAAGTAACCAGGGGTTGCGATAGAAGGTAGCGGATAGCGAGTGTCTGGCGACGGCGCGGTGCGCAACGCGTATCCTGATCGCGGGCGGACCCGTACCGCCGGGAAGGGCCGCGTGACATCATGCCGCCGCAGGCATTCGCCCCGCTCTCGCAAACCCGCGTAAACGGCGCGCTTGCGTGATATGTAATGTTGTCGTTACAATAAGATTAATTGAAACGGGACAGTGACCAAATGACTGACACGGCGTCGAGATTCAAGGACAAGGTGGTGGTGATTGCCGGCGGAGCGACGCTGATCGGGCAGGTCATCGCCAAGGCCTTTCATGCCGAAGGGGCCAAGGTCGCCGTGGGTGACATCGACGAACAGGGCGGCGCGGAACTGCTGGCGGACGTCGGCGGCGGAGCGGACGGACGCCTGGGTTTTCGCCATCTCGACCTCGCGGACGACGGCAGCATCGCCAGTTTCGTCGAGGAGGCGTCGGACCGCTTCGGCGGTGTCGACGTCCTCGTCAACATGGCGTGTTCCTACGTCGACGGCGGCGTGGCCTCGACGCGCGACCAGTGGCTGACCGGGCTGGGCATCAACGTGGTCGGCCCGGCCCTGATGGTCGAGGCGGTCCGCCCGCACATGAAACGCCGGGGCGGCGGCGCCGTCGTCAACATCGCCAGCGTCGCCGGCAAGGGCGCGCGGAGCGACTTGCTGGTCTACCCCGCGTCCAAGGCGGCCGTGCTGCACATGACCAAATGCATGGCCATGGCGCTCGCCGACGACGGCATTCGAGCCAATACCGTGTCGCCGAGCTGGACCTGGTCGAAACCCCTGGTCGAGCGCACCGGCAACAAGCGGGAGTGGGCGGCGCGCGCCGCCGAGCCGCTCCACATGCTCAAACGGTTCGCCGAGCCGGAGGAACTGGCCGCCGGCGTCCTGTTCCTGTGTTCGGATGCGGCCAGCTTCGTGACCGGAACCGATCTTGCGGTCGACGGCGGCTATTCGTCGATGACGGGCGATCGCGGCGTGTCCTCGGGCAATCACCTGCTTCTCTACCCCGCCGACTAGCAGCGCGGCACGAGGACCCTCCATGCAAGCACCCTCGCCGAACGGAGCGAACGGACATGACGGCATCGCGGAGTTGATCCGGCCCGCCGCCGTCCACCGCCGCGTCTACACCGACCCGGAGATCTTCGCGCTGGAGCGCGAGCGGCTGTTCGGCCAGGCCTGGCTCTATGTCGGGCACGAAAGCCAGGTCGCCAACAAGGGCGACTTCTTCACCACCGAGATGGCCGGTCAGCCGGTCGTCATGGTGCGGCATTCGGACGGTGCCGTGCACGTCCTCTTCAACCGCTGCGGCCACCGCGGCGCGAAGGTGGTCGGCGAGCGGTCCGGCCGGACCCAGGCCTTCGTGTGCAGCTATCACGCCTGGTCGTTCGACACCGATGGCACGCTCCGCCACGTGCCCGCCCACGACGGGCCGCGCGCCGGCGACTTCGACATGCGCGACCCGTGCTTTTCGATGCGCAAGCTGCCGCGGTGCGAGAGCTATCGCGGCTTCGTCTTCGCGAGCCTCGCTGCCGAGGGCCCGGACCTGCGCAGCTATCTGGGCGGCGTCCTGGCCCGGATCGACGACATGGTCGACCGCGCGCCCGACGATGAGCTGGAGGTCGCGGGCGGCTGTCACAAGATCGTCCAGAACTCGAACTGGAAGATCTTTCTCGAAAACACCCACGACGGCCTGCATCCGATGTCGACCCACAAGTCGTCGATCGACGCGAGCCGACGGCAGGGGCGCACTCTGACCGGGCCGCCGCCCTTCGCGCTCGACGTCATCATGGCCAACAACCAGACGCTGGAGAACATGGACAAGCTGTCGGTCCATGCCTTCGACTGGGGACACAGCTATATGGCGGGTTTCCGCAACCCGCGCGGCGAGGACGACCTCTTCAAGGAGTATGTCGCGGCGCTGGAGGCCAAGAAGGGCGCCAAGCGGGCCGAGGAGATCCTGTCGATCAACTGCCACAACGCGGTGTTCTATCCGAACGCGTCGGTCCAGCCGAGCTTCCTGCAGATGCGGGTGATCTTCCCGATCGCCGTCGACCGGACCCGCGTCGAGATGTGGTTCTTCCGCCTGAAGGGCGCGCCGGAGGCCCTGTTCGAGCGGACCATTACCTATGCCAACGTCGTCCACTCGCCGTCGTCCCTGATCCGGCCCGACGACGTCACCTCCTACGACCGGATTCAGGCCGGGCTGGGCGCCGACGGCGGCGACTGGGTCAGCCAGCACCGCGACCTCGACCGCGACGAGGTGCTGAACGACGGCCGCCGGTCGAGCGCCGTCAGCGACCTGTCGATGCGCAACCAGTATCGCGCGTGGCTGCGGTTCATGAGCGAAGGCCAGGCCGCATGAACGACCGGAGCGAAGCGGAAGCCCTGGTGCACCGCGAGGCACGCCTTCTCGATCTGGGCGACTGGGATGCGTGGCTCGCCCTCTATACCGGGGATTGCGAATACTGGGTGCCGACCGCCCCGGACCAGACCGACCCGAAGCGGCAGGTGTCGCTGTTCTATGAGGACCGCATCCTCATGGAGACGCGCATACGGCGGCTGCGCCATCCGGCGGCGCACTCCCTCGTCATTCCGATCCGGACCAGCCGCGTCGTCAGCGGGGTCACGGTCGGGGAAAGCGACGGACCGGAAGGCGAGATCACAGCGCTTTCCAGTTTCCTGATGCTCGAACAGCATGGCGAGCGCCAGCGGATGTTTGGCGGTCTGCTGACCCACCGGCTGAGCCGGGAGGAAGACGGCCTCCGCATCCGGGCCAAGCGGGTCGACCTGACCAACTGCGACGCCACCCACGAAGTCATCGAGATCTTCATCTGACCGGCGCCGACCGGTCCCCCGCGGAGAGGCCCGAATGATCGACCTGTACTATTCCTGGTATTCCATCTGCAGCGAGAAGGTGCTGATCGCCCTGTTCGAGAAGGGGCTCGACTTCGAAGGGCACCATATCGACCTGTTCGACTTTGCCCAGGTCGAGCCGGAGTACCAGGCGGTCAGCCCGAACGGCACGGTTCCCGTTCTGATCGACAACGGCCGCCGCGTGCTCGAATGCACGGTCATCAACGAGTATCTGGAGGACGCCTATCCGGAGCCGCGGCTGACGCCGGCCGACCCGGTCGCGCGGGCGGACATGCGCTACTGGGTCCAGATGTTCCAGGACAAGGTGTTTCCCGCCGCGGGCGTGCTCAGCCAAGTGCATTTCATCGCCGCGGAGCTGAAGCGGCGCTGGACCCAGGAAGAGCTCGAGGACCGGATCCGCCGCAAGATCGGCAAGGCGCGCATCGCCCGCCAGCTCCGCGCCGTCCGGGAGGGGTTCTCCGCCGACGATCTCGCCGTCGCCGAGGAGCAGATCGTTTCCGTGCTCGACGGCGTCGAAGAGGCCCTGTCCGACGGCCGCGACTGGCTGGCCGGCGACTTTTCCCTGGCGGATGCCGCGGCGGCCCCGAACGTCTATCGTTTCACCATCATCGACCGCAACGACCTGCTGACCGCACGGCCCCGCGTGCTGGCCTGGTCGAAGCGGCTGCTGGAACGGCCCTCGGTCGTCCGCTGCTACGACTATGCGCCCTCGGTGCGCGAGGACGCGGCATGATACCGACCCTCGCGGTCGAGCGGCGATAGCCGGCGATGGCGGATCCCGTCCTCGTCCTGAAAGCCAGCGAGGCCGCCGGTCTCGTGCCGATGGCCGATGCGATCGAACTGATGCGCGAGGCCTTCGCCGACTTCGGCGCCAAGCGCGCCTCGATCGTGCCGAGGCACCGCCTCTACGCGCCGATCGAGGATGCCGAGGACCCGACCTGGTTCTGGCTCAACTCCATGCCGGGGCTCGTCCCCTGCCACGGGGTCGCGGCCATCCGCCTGAAAGCGGCGCAGACCGTCCACCGGCACGGTCCGGCGGGCCTCGAAACCGGCATCAGCGGCGATTTCGCCGGCCTCGTCCTGCTCTGGGACATCGAGAGCCGCGCCCTGATCGGCATCCTCCAGGACGAGGGCATCTCGGCCTTGCGCGTCGGCGCGACCAGCGGCCTGGGCGCCGACTATCTGGCCCGCCACGACGCCAGGACCATCGGCATTATCGGTTCGGGGCGGCAGGCCGCGGCCCAGATCGAAGCGATCCTGACAGTGCGGCCCGGGATCGAACGGATCCGGGTCTATTCACGCACCCCGGCGCGGCGGCAGGAATTCGCCGCCGCCCTGACCGGGCGCCATGACGTCGAGGCTGTCGCCGTCGACGATCCGGAAACCTGCATTGCCGGCGCCGACATCGCGATGGCCGCCACCAACGCCACCGATCCCGTCCTGTTCGGCCGCTGGCTGGCGGAGGGCGCCCACGCGGTCAGCATGGTCGGCGGCGACCGCTTCGACGGCCGGCGCGAGGTCGACGACGCGGTGGCTGCGCGGTCGGAGCTCATCGCCGTCAACCTGCGCGAACAGATCGACATCGACCAGCAGTTCGACATCCTGTCGCCGGTCCGCAAGGGGCTGACCTCCTGGGAGAATATCCTGGAGCTCGGCGAGCTGTGCACGGGGCATCACCCCGGCCGCACGTCGGCCAGCCAGATCACCTTTCACAGCAACAACGTCGGGCTGGGCATCCAGTTCGCCTCGATCGGCAAACGAGCCCTGGAGATCGCGCGGGAACAGGGGCTGGGCACCGAGCTCGACCCCGAACTCTTCATGATGCGGCGTTGACCGCTCGCCGACGGCTATCGACGGGAAAGCGGTCGGCTCGTCCAGCCGCCGCCCGGTGCCGACTCGAGTTCGAAGTTGATCCGGCACAGGTCGCTGCGAAGCAGCATGTGACTGTATTCGACGGGCGAACCGCCGGCGTCGAAGGACGTTCTCCGAAAGGACATCATCGGCGCCCCGGGAAACGTCTGGAAGGTGGCGCTCAGACGCGCGTCGGCCAGGACAGCGTCGAGATTGAAATGGATGTGATCGACCGGCGTGCCCGACCGCTCCCCGAGCCGCTTCAAAAAGCGGGGGGCCATCATGTCCTGTTCGCTCAAGTTTCTCCCGGTGCTCATCGGAACATGGACCTTGGCACCGCCGAAGGGTTGTCCTTCCGACCAGAAGAGACGAACGAAGTAAAAGAGTTCCTCGCCGAAGGCGACGTCGAGCGCGGTCTGGACCTGCCCCCGGGCCGCGACCGTGCCGCTGCGCTGGATCCGGACATCGAGCGGCTCATCGATCTCGGCCAGCTCCGTCAACTTGAAGACCCGGCGCTCCGTCGGGAGTTCCTCGACGATGTCGTTGACGAAAGTCCCGCGGCCGGCTTCGCGATAGATCAGCTTGTCCTGTTCGAGAATCCGCAACGCCTGGCGGACGGTCGGCCGGCTGACCTGAAACATCTTGCCCAGCTCTTCCTCGGTCGGGACCTGGTCGCCGGCGGCCAGTTCGCCGGACCAGATCTGGTCGCGCAGGATGGCCTCGATCTGCCGATAGCGGGGCACGCTGCCCCGGTCCAGGATGCCCCTGGGTCTGGCAATTGTCATGGCGCCGCTCTCTCCGTCTGCAAGTCCCGGCGAGAGTATAACCGAAACGGCGCCGACAACCTGCGATTTATTGACCTATTGTCATTATTTACTTACAATTTTTCACGTCAATTGCCGTCACAATCGGCTCCGCGATATCAGGGAGAGTTTCATGACATCCAGGCTTCTAGTTCCGGTTTGCGCGATCGCTTTGGCCAGCGGGCCGGCATTCGCAGCCGATCCCCCGTACAATCTCACGGCCTTGGGCGGTAGTGCCGCCGGCCTGCTGACGACCATCAATTCGGGCATCGACAAGGCTGTCGCCAAGACGTTTCCCGGTTCGACCATCACCTACCAGACCTCGGGCGGCGGCCTCGCCAACATCGCCCTGGTCCAGGCCAATCGCGCGCCGCTCGGCTATGTCACGGACGCGGAAATCACGCTGGCCGTCGATGGCGCCAAACCCTTCAAGAAGAAGATGGACGGCATCCGGATCATTGCCAAGGTCGCCGGCTGGGTGCCGATGCATTACACCGTGACCAAGGCCTTCGCGGAAAAGTACAAGCTGAAGGACTTCAGCGACATCGCCAAGGCGAAGCCGCCGATGCGCATGGCCATGCAGCAGCGCGGCAATGTCGTGTCCTTCGTCAGCGAGGACATGCTCAAGGCGATCGGCGTCACGCCCGCCAACATCAAGGGTTGGGGCGGCCAGGTCCTCTATGTCGGCGGCTCCGAGTTCGCGCCGCTGATGAGCGACGGCCGCATCGACATGATGTTCAACGCCACCGGCGTCCGGGGCCGGGTCGCGACCGCGATCGGCCGGGCCGCTGATGTGGTGCAGCTCACCATCAGCAAGGACATCGTCGAGAAGGTCGCGAAGAAGTGGGGCCTGACCCCCTACACGATCCCCAAGACCGCCTACAAGTGGCAGAATTTCGACCTGCACACCCTGTCTTTCGGCATCGTCCTGATCGCCAACAAGCAGATGTCGGACAAGACCGCCTACAACCTGACCAAGGCCCTGGTCGAGCAGGTCGATCTGGTCAAGACCGTGCACCCCTTCATGCGCAAGCTGACCAAGGAATTCTACGTGTCTCAGTCGCGCGGCGAATACCATCCCGGCGCCGTTCGCTACTACAAGGAAGCCGGCCTTATGAAGTAACGTCGGAAACGACGACGGCGAACCGGCGGCGCACTCCGACGCGAAGAAAGATATCGTGGATCAGACTGAATCTACCTGGGGTCGACGCATGCTCGACACCTTCTTCGCGATCGGAGTCCGCCGCCATTCGCGGGGCGTGGTCGGCGGCCTCATCAAGGCTTACAGCGCCCTGGTGGCCCTCTGGGTGATCTATTCGGTCGCCTTCGCGATCATCCACCCGTGGCTCATCGCGGCCATCTTCCTGACAGCCATCCTCGGGGTGCTGTTCCTCGTCGTCGGCGCCCGGCCCGGCTCCGACCCCGAACGGCCGGCGCTCTTCGATTGGCTGCTGTCCGCAATGGCGGTCGCCGCCGGCACCTATTTCGCGCTCAATGCCAACGGCATCGTGAACCGAATTCCCCAGCTCGACGAACTCAGCGATCTGGCGCTTCTCTCCGGCACGGCCGTCTTCCTGCTCACGATCGAGGCGACCCGGCGCACCACCGGGCTCGGGTTGACCCTCGTCGTCCTGATCTTTGTCGCCTACAACCTGCTCGGCCACCGCCTCGGCGGCGTCATCGCCCACGGCTATATCAGCTTCGTCGATTTCATCGAGCTGACCGTCTATACGGCGAACGGCGTGATGGGCGCGCCGATCCGGGTGGCGGCCACCTATGCCTTCATGTTCGTCCTGTTCGGCACTTTCCTCAGCCGCACCGGCGGCGGCGACTTCTTCTTCAACATGGCGGCGTCGATCGCGGGAAAGAAAACCGGCGGCCCGGCCAAGATCGCGGTGATCTCGTCGGGTCTGTACGGCATGCTGTCGGGCAGTTCGGTCTCCGATGTCGTGACCACCGGCTCGATCACCATCCCGATGATGAAGAAGATGGGCTATTCGAGCTCCTTCGCCGCGGCGACGGAGGTGTCGGCGTCGACCGGCGGCAGCCTGATGCCGCCGGTGATGGGCGCAGCGGCCTTCATCATGGTCGAATACACCGGGGTGAGCTATCCGGAGATCGCGCTCTCCGCCCTGGTTCCCGCCCTGCTCTATTATCTGGCGGTCTATACTCAGGTTCACCTCCGGTCGCAGAAACTGAAGCTGCTGGGCATGCCGGCGGACCAGATCCCGAAGTTCAGCCATGTCATGCGCGACGGCTGGGCCTTTATGATCCCGCTCGGCGTTCTGATCGTCGCGCTGGCGCTCGAATACTCACCGACCTTCGTCGCCCTGTTCGGCACGGGCGCCGTGCTCGCGCTCGCCATTGTCCGCTGGCGGCGCAGCGGGTTCTCTTTCGCAATGCTTTACGACGGCCTGTCGGAAACGACCTGGCGGATCCTGACAGCGGCCGGCGCCTGCGCCGCGGCGGGACTGGTCATTGCCGGGCTGACCGTGACCGGCCTGTCGCAGAAGTTCGCGCACCTCGTCTATGCCATGACGGACGCGTCCCTGTTCCCGACCCTGGCGGTCGCGGCCGCGCTCACGCTGGTCCTCGGCCTCGGCATGCCCGCTGTCAGCGCCTATATCCTGTCGGTCATCCTGATCGGGCCGACGCTGACCGGGCTCGGCGTGCCCGCCCTCGCCGCGCACATGTTCGTCCTCTATTACGCCGTCCTGTCGGCGCTGACCCCGCCGGTCGCCGTCGCCGCCTATGCCGCCTCGGCCATCGCCGAGGGCAATCCGATCCAGATCGCCGCGGCGGCGGTGCGCCTGTCGCTGGTCGCCTTCATCGTCCCCTTCGCGTTCGTCTACGGGCAAGAACTGCTGCTGATCGGCGAGCCGCTCATGATCGCGGTCGCTGTGGCGACCGCGGCGCTGGGCGTCATCGTCCTAGCCGCCGCGGTGGAGGGCTACTTCCGGACCGGCCTGCCCGGCTGGATGCGCCTGCTTGTGGCGGCGGCCGGACTGTGCCTGATCTTCCCGAGCCTTTATTCCGCGCTCGTCGGCGGCGTCATCGTCGCGGTCCTGGTCCTGACGTCCCAGCTTGTTCGCCAGCGGGCGCGCCGCGCCGGTGCGGAGCCGAGCTGACCGGCGATTCGATAGAGGTGCTTCGATGCCCGACGACACCCCAGCCGCCGTCCTGGCGCTCCACTATCAGAACGAGGTCCTGCATCCCGACGGCAAGATCCGCTTCGGCTTCGCCGAAGGCGCGGGCGGCCGCGACGCGGTGATCGGCGCCGCGCGTCACCTGCTCCAGGGCGCGCGGCGGCACGGGGTCCCCGTCATCTCCGTTCATATCGATTTCCGCCCCGACTATGCCGACGTCCACACCAACAACGAGATGTTCCGGCGCGTGGTCGCCAGCGGCGCGATGCAGACGGGCAGCT
Organism: uncultured Alphaproteobacteria bacterium; assembly: GCA_947259335.1. GTDB lineage: Bacteria > Pseudomonadota > Alphaproteobacteria > Bin65 > Bin65 > CAMYMQ01. Next base: position 22,619 of record CAMYMQ010000437.1, read on the forward strand.
GGGGCGCCGAATTCTACCAGGGCCTGGGCCCGGAGCCCGGCGAATTCACCGTCCACCACACGCGCATCAACGCCTTCTATTCGTCCCGGCTGGAAGAGATCGTCACGCGGCTCGGTGCGCGGACGCTCTACATCGCCGGCATCGCCACCAACTATGTCGTCGAGGGGACCGCGCGCCACGCCTCGGATGTCGGCTACCGGGTCGCGGTGGTGCGCGACGCCTGCTCGGCGGCCACCGCCGAGGCCCATGAGGCGAGCTTGGCCGCCATGAGCGTCCTCGCCGACATCCGGACCGCCGAAGAGGCCGTCGCGGAGATGAAGCCCGGCTGAGCCCGGCCCAGCCGAAACGCGCGCGCGGCGAACCGGCGTTCCCGGTGTATAAGACAGTCCGAAGTTTTTTTTGATCGCGGGACATATCGCGTTTTAATACCGTCCCGGGGAGGATGCCGATGGCCAACGAATTCGATCCGGATCTGCCGTCCAACCGGCTGATCTTCGAGATTCGGCGCGAACGCCGACTGTTCGAGGGCTTCCGCGACCGGATGGAAGAGGTGATGGCCTCCTACGGCCTTTCCGAGGCGGAACGGGAGGCGTGGCGCAGCGTCGACGTGAAGGCGCTCGGCGACATGGGCGTTCATCCCTATTTCCTGCCGCAGGTCACGCGGCTGGTGCACGGTGCGAAGAAGAACAGCAGCAAGAGCCGTGCGGCCCAGGCCTATCGGCACTCCTTCGGTGACGAGATCGTCGAGCACCGTCCCAAGTCGTAGAATGCAGACAGGCTCGTAGAGTCGAGAGGCAGCAATGGCCCAGATCGTTTCCGTCATGGCTTTGGCGCACGCGCCGGGAGTCACGGGGTGGCTCGCCGAGGCGCCCGAACAGGAACAGAAGGATATCGTCGCCGGCTACCGGGCGATGGGCCGGATGCTTCGCGACACCCGGCCCGACGTCATCGTCGGCGTGGCCAACGACCACATGCTCAATCTGCCGCTCAAGAACCCGCCCGACTTCTGCGTCGGCACCGCCGGGACCTGGCAGGGGCCCGCGGAGTTCTTCCGGGACTGGCTGAACCAGGACGCCTACGAGATCGACGGAAGGCCGGACGTGGCCGAATGCCTGGCGAAAGCCGGCGTGGCGGCCGGCCTGAAGCTGACCAGCCGCGACGACCTGCTGTTCGACGATAACTGGTCGGTGCCGCTCTACTATCTCGATCCCGACTATTCGATCCCGCTGGTTCCGATCCACATGAACTGCATCAACCCGCCGGTCCCGACGCCGGAAGAAAGCGTGCACGCCGGCCGGGTCATTGCGGAGACGCTCAGGCGCGACCTGCCCGACGACCTGCGGGTCGCTTTCATCGGGACCGGCGGCCTGTCGCACGAACCGGGCGGGCCGCGCTATTTCACCCTCGACGAGGACTTCGACCGCTGGTTCATGGCGCTGCTCGAAGAGGGCGACCTCGACAAGGTCTGCCGCGAGGCGACCGTCGAGCGCATGAACGCCGCCGGCGGCGGCGGCACGACGGAACTCCTGGCCTGGATGGTCGCCATGGCGGTCGCCGGCGGAACCCCGGCCCGGTCCGTCTTCTATGTCGGGTCGGCCGAGATGCGCTGCGGCATCGGCGGCTCGGTCTGGGACGCGATCCACTGACCGCTTCGCCCCCGCAACCCGGATTGCCGACGATGCCCCGGCCCGGCCATGCCTTGGCCGACCTGCTCGCGCGGTCGCGCACGGCCCTGCTCGTTGTCGACATGCAGAACGACTTCTGCGCCGCCGACGGCTACGTGGCCGGCCTCGGGCTCGACACCACGGCCTGCCGCGCCGTGGTCGATCCGTTGGCCGCCTTCATCGGCTGGGCGCGCGGCGCGGGCATTCCGGTGCTGTGGACCTGGGCCAACTATGACGAGGCCCTCGTGCCGCCGTCCCTGCTGCGCAAGAAACGCGCCGCCGGCATCGACCGGCACTGTTGCGTTCCCGGCACGCCCGGCTACGAGCCCTTCGGCGTCGCACCGGCCGACGGCGAGCCCGTCTTCGTCAAGCACTGCTATTCGGCCTTCACCAATCCGGGACTTCAGGCCCATCTCGAGGCCGAAGGCATCGAAACCCTCATGTTCGCCGGCGTCCAGACCAACGTCTGCATCGAATCGACGCTGCGCGACGCCTTCAACGCCGGCTTCAACACGATCGTCGTGGAGGATTGCGTCGCCTCGCACACCGCGCCGCTCCACGCCGCGACACTCGCCAACGTGCGCGCGCTGCTCGGCGAAGTCGCAACGGTGGTGGACATCCGGTCCAGTTGGGCGGCGACCGCCGACAGTCCGGCCACGGCCGACTGACCGCGCGCATCGCTCGCGCGTCGACGCGATACCATGGCGCGCCGCAACGGCGTGGCCGCCGCCGCCGATATCCCTCCCGCGACCCCAGGTGTTGCAACCGAACCGCCGGTTCAGCAGGCCCGCCGCGTTCGATGCCTGCCGGGGCCGCAGGACACGCCTGCGGGGTCTCAAGCTAATTTCTGTTGCACTGCAGCAAGGATTGGGCCAAGCATGCCGCATCTCGTCGGGGCGCGACACGCGCCCGCGTGGCACTTCCGGCCGCCATCAGCCGGACAATCAACCTCACGCCTGATCCGTCGACCCCCAGCGGGGGGCCGTCCGTCCGGCTGTATTCGATCGTGGTTTCCCATGAATTTCCTCACGGCCTATCGCGCGCAGTGGTTCGGCAACATGCGCGGCGATCTGCTCGCCGGTCTCGTGGTCGCGCTCGCGCTCATCCCCGAGGCCATCGCCTTTTCCATCATCGCCGGCGTGGATCCCAAGGTCGGGTTGTATGCGTCCTTTTCCATCGCCGTCCTGATCGCTTTCGTCGGCGGGCGGCCGGGAATGATCTCGGCGGCGACGGCGGCCACGGCGGTCCTGATGGTGACGCTTGTGCGCGATCACGGGTTGCAATACCTGCTCGCCGCGACGGTGTTGGCGGGCCTCCTGCAGATCGGCGCCGGGATGCTGAAGCTCGGTTACGTCATGCGGTTCGTGTCCCGCTCGGTGATGACCGGCTTCGTCAACGCCCTGGCGATCCTCATTTTCCTCGCGCAGGTACCCGAGCTGCTGGGCGTGCCCTGGCTGACCTATGTGATGGTCGCCGCCGGACTCGCAATCATCTATCTGTTCCCGCGCCTGACCAAGGCGATCCCCTCGCCGCTGGTCGCCATCGTCCTGCTGACGGCGGTGACCATCGGCTTCGGGCTCGACCTGCGCACGGTGGGCGACATGGGCGAACTGCCGTCGACTCTGCCGGTGTTCCTGATCCCGCAAATCCCGCTCTCCTTCGAGACCCTGCTGATCATCCTGCCCTATTCGGTGGCGGTGGCCGTGGTCGGTCTGCTGGAATCGCTGATGACCGCGCAGATCGTCGACGACCTGACCGACACCGCGTCGGATCGCAACCAGGAATGTATCGGCCAGGGCATCGCCAACACGGCGACCGGCTTCATCGGCGGGATGGCGGGCTGCGCCATGATCGGCCAGTCCATGATCAACGTGAAGTCGGGCGGACGCGGGCGGCTGTCAGCCTTCGCCGCCGGCGCCTTCCTGCTCTTCATGATCCTCGTGCTCGGCGACCTCGTCCGGCAGATCCCGATGGCGGCGCTGGTCGCGATCATGATCATGGTCTCGATCGGAACCTTTTCGTGGTCGTCGCTCAAGAACCTCAGGCTCCACCCCCGATCGTCGTCCATCGTCATGCTGGCGACCGTGGCTGGCGTGGTCGTCACCCACAACCTGGCGATCGGTGTGCTGATCGGTGTGCTGCTCTCGGGCATCTTCTTCGCCTGGAAGATCGCGCAGCTGTTCCGCATCTCGTCCAGCCTCAGCGAGGACGGCCGCCACCGGACCTATGTCGTGGAAGGCCAGTTGTTCTTCGCGTCGGCGGAGGACTTCATGGCCGGCTTCGACTTCAAGGAGGCGCTGGACAAGGTCACCATCGACGTCGGGCGGGCCCACATCTGGGACATCTCGAGTGTCGCCGCCCTCGACATGGCCATCCTGAAGTTCCGGCGCGACGGCGCCGAAGTCGAGGTCGTGGGCCTCAACCGGGCAAGCGAGACCATCGTCGACCGACTGGCCATCCACGAAGAGCCCGGCGCGCTCGAGAAGCTGATGGGCCACTGACCGTGCCGCCCAGGAAAATTTGGACCGCTGTCCGTCGCCCGGCTAGGCTCACCGGCGGGAGGACCCAATGAAAAACAAGATCATCGCCCTGGTCGACGGGTCGATCTATTCGCGAAGCGTCTGCGAACACGCCGCCTGGATCGCAGGAAAGACGGGCGCCGCGGTCGAGCTGCTTCACGTCCTCGGCCGACGCGAAACGGCCAGCGGGTCCGATCTTTCCGGCGTGATCGCGCTTGGTGCCCGCACCGCCCTGTTGGAAGAACTCAGCTCGCTGGACGAGCAACGGGCGCGGCTGGCGCTCAAGCGCGGCCATGCGATTCTCGAGGATGCCGAGGCCGTCCTCAAAGCGGCCGGCATCGCCAGCGTGACGACGCGGTTGCGTAACGGCGACCTTCTGGAGACGGTCGCCAAATCCGAAGCGGACGCCGACATGCTGGTGATCGGCAAGCGCGGCGAAGCCGCCGATTTCGCGAAGCTGCACCTCGGCTCCAACCTGGAGCGCATCGCGCGCGCGGCCCACAAGCCGGTATTCGTGGCGGCCCGCGCCATGCGCCCGGTCGCCCGGGTCCTGATCGCCTACGACGGCGGGCCGAGCGCCCTGAAAGCGGTCGACCATGTCGCCCGCAGCCCGCTGTTCTCTGGGCTCGCCATCCGCCTGCTCACGGTGGCCTCGGAAAGCGAGCAACGCCGCCAGCGTCTCGAGGAGGCCCGCGGCATGCTGGAGGCAGGCGGCCACGATGTCTCTGCCACGCTTGTCGCCGGGCACACGGAAGCTGTGATTTCCGACGTGGTGGAGCGTGAGTCCATCGACCTCCTGGTCATGGGCGCCTACGGGCATTCGCCGATCCGAAACCTGATCATCGGCTCGACGACCGCGGAGATGCTGCGGTCCTGCAAGATCCCGGTTCTGCTGTTCAGATAGGGCGTAGCCCCCGGGTGCGGATATGCGGGAAGCCGATCCCGATCATCCGATGCCAATCCCGCGAGCGTCGCCCTTGAACGCCGCACAGGGTGCGCTACGCCGCGGGCGCTGGCCCGCCGTGCGGGACGACCTCGCAACGCAACCCCCACACGGCTGAAACCGGCATGGACATTCCCGGCAGGGCGGACCACCTTCCGTGACCGGCGAGGAAACCGCCCGCCGCGAGCGCGCCCTCGGCCGCCCGACCAACGAGACGATGCCGCGATGACCGACGCCCCGAACTTCCTGTTCATCATCACCGACCAGCAGCGCGCCGACCACCTGGGCTGCTACGGCAATCCTCTCCTGAAGACGCCCAACATCGATGCCATCGCGGCGCGGGGAACCCGGTTCGACCGCTTCTACGTCGTCGACCCGATCTGCATGCCGAACCGGTCGACGATCATGACCGGGCGCATGCCCAGCCTGCACGGTGTCCGCCACAACGGCATCGCCCTGTCGCGCGAGCACACGACCTTCGTCGACGTCCTGCGGGCCGCCGGCTATCGCACGGGGCTGGTCGGCAAGGCGCACCTCCAGAACATGACCGGCCTGCCCGCCTCCTTCGGCTACAGTCCGCCGGACGGTCTCGATCCGCCGCCGCCCGGCTTTTCCGATGCCTTTCACGGGGAGCGGTCCGGACCGGGCTACGACCTCGAACAGCCGGCGGACTGGAGCGACAAGGGGCTAAGCGGCTTCGGCGAGAGCTTCTACGGCTTCGACCATGTCGAGCTGTGCACCTTCCACGGCGACATGGTCCGGGGCCACTACCTGAACTGGCTGGCCGAGCGGGATCCGGAAGCCGCCCGCCGATGGGGCCCCGAGGGCTCGGCGAGCAGCGCCGACCGCCCGGCGCCGCAAGCGCGCAAGCCGGCGGTTCCGGCAGAGCTCTACCCCACCGCCTACATCGCCGAGCGCACGATCGCCTGGCTCGAAGCCCGCGCGAACGCGCCGTCGGGGGAACCTTTCTTCCTGCAATGCTCCTTCCCCGATCCGCACCATCCGTTCACGCCGCCGGGCAAATACTGGGACATGTACGATCCCGCCGACATCGAGCTGCCGGCGACGTTCCACGACCGGTCGAACAACCCGATCCCGCCGCTCCAGGCGCTCTATGACGAGCAGGCGGCGGGCACCGCCGACCGCAGCTTCGTCCGCCCCTTCGCCGTGACCGAGGAAGAGGCCCGCAGTTGCATCGCCCTGACCTACGGCATGATCGCCTTCATCGACGACGCCGTCGGGCAGATCCTTGCCACCCTGGACCGGCTCGGCCTGGCCGAGAATACCGTCGTCATCTTCACCAGCGACCACGGCGACTGGATGGGCGACCACGGCATCATGCTCAAGGGGCCGCTCCACTATCAGGGGCTGGTGCGGATACCGTTCCTATGGGCCGACCCCGAGGGCGGCCAGTCGCCGCAGAACGACGGCCTCGCCAGCAGCCTCGACATCGCCCGTTCGGTCCTGACCCGCGCGGGCATCGCCCCGTTCAACGGCTGCCAGGGCCAGGATCTCAACCCGATGCGGGCCGGCGGGGCCAGCGCCCACGACGGGGTGATGATCGAACAGACCACGCAACGCCCCTACCTCGGCTTCACTAAGCCGGTCCGCATCCACACTTTCATCGATGAACGCTGGCGGCTGACGTTCTGGCAGGGGGTGCCGTGGGGCGAACTCTACGACCTGGAGAGGGACCCGGCGGAACGCACGAACCTGTGGGACGATCCCGCCCATGCGGCAACCCGCGCCGAGCTGACCGAGCGGATGCTGCGGGCGGCCATCGACCTCAACGACACCGCGCCCCTGGCGACCGGCGAGGCGTGAGCGGCACAGGCGCCCGCCGAAGAGCCACCTGCTGCACGCCGTGAGGCGACCTCCCGTGAAGGCGGTCTGGCTGGGGTTAAGGCGGCGGTAAGTTCGTGGAACGGCGGCGGCACGCTGCCGCGACCCCCGGGACCGCCGGGACCGCGATCCCGAAGAGGGCGGCGCTTCGACCCCGTCAGGCGGCGGCCTGCACCACGAAGCTGACGGTGGTCGTGCCGCTGCCGCCGATGTTGAGCGTCGCAGCCGTGCGCGCTCCGTCGATCTGACAGTCTCCCGCCGCGCCGGTGACCTGCTTGTGAGCGTCCACCAGCATGCGCACGCCGGTACAGCCCACCGGATGACCGCAACCGATCAGGCCTCCCGACGGATTGATCGGAAGCGCGCCATCCTTGTCGATCACACCCTCTTCGATCGCCTTCCAGCTTTCGCCGGGCTTGGTCAGGCCGAAGTGGTCGATCGCCATGTATTCCGTCGTCGTGAAGCAATCGTGCGTCTCGATCACGTCGAGTTCCTCGGGCCCCGCGATTCCGGCCCGGCCGAAGGCGTCGGTGATCGTCCCCCGCACATGCGGCATGACGTAGGGGTTGTTGTGGCTCTCGGCGAGCTTGTCTTCGAGCCGCATCGTCGCGGTCCGGTGCCCCCAGCCGCGAATGTAGGGAATGGCGTCGAGCGACAGGCCCCGCCGGGCGGCATAGTCGGCGGCGTATCGTTCGGAGGCGAGGAACACGCAGGCGCCGCCATCGGTGATCTGCCCGCAGTCGGTTTTCCGGATCCGCCCCTCAACGACGGGATTGGCGTCGTCGTTCTCCGAGAAGTTCGCGTCCGACAACTCGTAGGCGCGCGTCTGGGCGTTGGGATTGACCCGCGCGTTCTCGAAATTCACCTGGGCGATCCGCACCAGATGCTCACGGTTCAGGCCATAGCGGCGCTCGTATTCGTCGCCCAGCTTGGCGAACATATACGGCCACATCCACTGCGCGTCCTGTCCCTCGCGGCCATTCCAGGCGGCGGCGGCGAGATGGTCGGCGGCCGTCTGGGCGTCCGAGTTCCGCATCAGTTCGACGCCGACCACGCAGGCGAGGTCGTAATGGCCGGCCTTGATATCGGCCTGCGCGGCGAGGGCCGCCAGCGAGCCCGAGGCGCAGGCGCCTTCGTGGCGGGCCGCTGGAAGACCGGAGAATTCCGGGCGGATCGCCGCGAACAGGCCGCCCAACTGGCCCTGGCCGCAGAACAGCTCGCCGACGAAGTTGCCGACATGAGCGACCTGGATATCCTCGGGCTCGATACCGGTCCGATCGAGCGCGCCCTCGACCGCCTCCTGCATCAGTTCGAACAGGCCCAGACCCTCGCGCGTGAAGTTGCGCTTGAAGTCGGTCTGATGGCCACCCAGCAGGAAAACGCGCTCGCCGCTCATGTGTCTGCTCCCTTACTCTCGCTCAGAGTCAAAATCTAGATCGACCCAGATTCATAGTCTAGTTATACAAGTTTCCCGTAGTAGACGCCACGAGCGAACGGAGTTTTCCACCCTTGCCGCCCGCCTCCACGCCGACCGATACGCCGCGCCTGCCACTGTCCGGGATCAAGGTTGCCGACTTCGGCCAATATGTTGCCGGCCCTTACTGTGCCGCGATCCTGGCGGCCTTCGGGGCGGACGTCGTGCGGATCGAGCGGCCCGGCGGCGGGGCCGATCGGGACCTCGTGCCGCTCGAGCCCGGCCGCGGGGGCGACGGCGCGCTGTTCCGGCAGATGAATCGCAACAAGCGGAGCCTGGCGCTCGATCTTGGCGCACCCGGCGCGGCCGACGTCGTGAAGCGGCTGATCGGCTGGTCTGATGTTGTCGTCGCCAACCTGCCGCCGGCCGCCCTCGGCCGGATCGGGCTCGACGCCGATTCCGTCGCCGCCGCGAACCCGGAAGCCATCCTGGTGACCTGCAGCGCCTATGAGGAGAGCGGCCCCCGGTCGGATCTGGTCGGCTTCGACGGCACCGGCCAAGCGCTCTCCGGCGCCATGCACATGACCGGCGACGAGGGCGTGCCGCGCAAGGCCTATGTCCACTATGTCGATTTCTGCACGGCTGCAATGAGCGCCTTCGGCGTCGCGATGGCGTTGCTCGAACGCAGCCGGCACGGCCTGGGCCAGCAGGTCAGCGCCTCGCTGCTGCGCACGGCTCTCACGATGACCAACTCGACCCTGATGGAAGAGGCCGCGCTGCATCCGGACCGGACGGGAACCGCCAGCCGGGCACAGCAGGCGGGGCCGGCCGATCTGTTCCGGACGCGCGACGGCTGGCTCCTGGTCCAGGTGGCCGGCAATGCCATGTTCGGCCGGTGGGCGGCGCTGGTCGAGCGCCCGGACCTCGTCGGCGCCTCCGGCTATGCCGCCGACGTCGACCGGGGCGACAATGGCGCCGTCCTGAGCGGCATCATGCAGGACTGGTGCGCGCTACGGACGACGCAGGAGTGTTTGAGCGCGCTCAGGGAAGCGCGGCTTCCCGCCTCCGAGGTTCTGTCCCCCGCCCGGGCGCTGGAAGACCCCGCGCTCACCCATGGCGACTGGTTCGAGACCACGAACCTCGGTGGCGGCGTGTCGGCGCCGGTCGCGACGCCGCCGATCATGCTCTCCCGGACGCCCCAGGCCCGGATACGGCCCGCGCCCCGGCTCGGCGAGCATACCGAAGACGTGCTGCGCGACGTCGGGTATTCCGGGCCGGAAATCGCCTCCCTTGTCGGGAGCGGGGTCGTCTCCGGGCAAGAGGATTGATGCGCACCATTGCCATCATCGGTTAGTCTAATTATGAAAGTTAACTGAAATGGATGCTGCAGGAACGGACATGACCGATACGCTGCGCGCGCGGCTGGGACGTTTGCGCATCCCCGCCTTCGCCGCCCCCATGTTTCTCGTTTCGGGCCCGGATCTCGTCGTCGCCGCGTGCCGATCGGGGGTCGTCGGGTCGTTCCCCGCCCCCAACGCGCGGACGACCGAAATCCTCGACGACTGGCTCGGCGAGATCACCTCGCGCCTGGAAGAGCCATCTGCAACCGGCGTCGAACAGGCGCCCTGGGCGGTCAACATGGTCGTCCACAGCACCACACAGCGGATGCCCTACGACCTGGAAGTGGTCGTCAAATACAAGGCACCGATCGTCATCACGGCGTTGGGCAGCCCCGCCCGCGTGGTCGACGAGATCCACGCCTATGGCGGGCTCGTGTTCGCCGATGTGAACAGCGTCGGCTACGCCAGGAAGGCGGTCGACGCCGGGGTCGACGGGCTCGTCCTGGTCTGCTCCGGGGCCGGCGGCCATACGGGACAGTTGTGCAACTTCGCCTTCGTCGACGAAGTCCGCCGGTTCTGGGACGGCTATATCGCACTGGGCGGCGGCATCTCGACCGGCCGCGCCATCCGCGCCGCTGAGGTCATGGGCGCGGACTTCGCCTATATCGGCACCCGCTTCATCGCGACCGAGGAAAGCATGGCCAAGCAGGCCTATCGCGACATGCTGGCCGACTGCTCGGCCGAGGACCTGATGGTCTCCAAGGCCTTCACGGGCGCCAATGCCAGCATGCTCGTGCCGAGCATCGTCAACCAGGGGCTCGACCCGGTGGAGCTTGCCAACAAGAAGGCCAAGATGAACTTCACCGGCCAGGAAGGCATGGAGGTGAAACCCTGGAAGGGGATCTGGACAGCCGGACAGGGTGTCGGCTCGATCGACGGCACCTCGACCGTCGAGGACCTCGTCGTGACGCTGAAGCGCGAGTATGATGCGGCCCGATAGGTCCGCCACCCGGGCCCGATGCAGCGGCCGGTGACATGACGCCCTTCCCGCCCGAACACATCCGCAGACATGTCGACGCCGGCGCCTGGGGCACGGACACGCTCTGGGATCTGTTCCGGCGCAACGCGGCTGCCGAGCCCGAGCAACTGGCCCTGGTCGACGACCCGCGCAAGGCCGAAGACTGTTCGATCGCCGGCCTCTGCCGGCTGAGCTACCGCGAGCTCGAACGCGAAACCCTCGCCACGGCGGCGGCCCTGCACGGGCAAGGACTGCGAAAAGGCGATATCGTCATTGTCCAGATGCCCAACGTGGCGGAGCTGATCATCCTCTACATCGCGGCGGCGCGGCTCGGCCTGATCGTCTCGCCGCTGCCGGTCCAGTACCGCGAAAAGGAGATCGCCGACGCCCTCGAGACGGTCCGACCGGCGGCCGTCGTCACCGTCGGGCGGTATCGCGGCTATTCCCACGAACACCTCTGGCGCGGGCTGCCCGGCGCGCGCGGCCTGCCCCTGCACGTCTGGGGGCGCGAAGACGCGGACGACGGCGAGGGGCTGGAACGGCTGATCGGGGCGGCCGACCCGGATGCCTTGCCGGCGCCGGCCGCCAGGGCCGACGACCTGTTCACGATCTGCTGGACGTCGGGCACCGAGGCCCAGGCGAAGGCCGTGCCCCGGACCCACAACAACTGGATGGCCACCGGCAAGGGCATCTGCGACGGCGCGTCGATGAAACCGGGAGACCGGCTGCTCAACCCGTTCCCCGCGATCAACGTCGCCTCGATCGGCGGGCTCGTGATGACCTGGCTGCTCACTGGCGGGCGGCTGGTCCTTCACATGCCATTCGATCTCAAGGTCTTCCTGCGCCAGATCGCCGAGGAGAAGATCACCTATTCGGTCGTTGCTCCGGCGCTGCTGGCGCGGCTGCTGAAGGACGAGACGCTCGATCCCGCCGACCTCGCCTCGCTGCGGTCGCTGGGCACCGGATCGGCGCCCCCCGATCCGGCGACCATGGCGGCCTTTCAGGAGCGGTTCGGCATCGCGATCACCAATTTCTTCGGGTCCAACGAAGGTATCTCGCTGTGCGCGAGCGATTGGGACATTCCGGACCCGGTCCGCCGCGCGGCCTTCTTTCCCAGGGCCGGCCGGCCGGAATACCAATGGCGCAACCGGGTCTCCAACTGGAGCCGGACCCGGTTGATCGACGCGGCCACGGGCGAGGAGATCACCGAGCCCGGCCGGCCTGGCGAGATGGCGATCTCCGGGCCGACCGTGTTCCCCGGCTACTATCGCGACGGCGCGCTCGACCGGAGTTGTTTCACCGCGGACGGATACCTGCTGACCGGCGACCTGTTCGAGATCGCCGAGGAAGACGGCGACCCGCGCTACTATCGTTTCGTCGGCCGCAAGAAGGAGATCATCATCCGGGGCGGCATGAACATCTCGCCGGTCGAGGTCGAATCCCTGCTCGCGACCCATCCGGACCTGATCGAGGCCGCCGTCGCCGGCCTGCCCGACCCGGAGCTGGGCGAACGCGTCGGCGCCTTCGTCGTCCCTCGCGGCGGCGCGGCCCCCACGGTCGCCGATCTTTCCGCCTTCCTCTCGGAAAGTGGCCTCGCGCGGTACAAGCACCCCGAACGGGTGGTGACGCTCGACGCCCTCCCCCGCAGCCCCTTCGCCAAGGTGCTTCGCCGGGAACTGCAACGGCTGGCCGGCCCGACACCGCCGCGTGAAAAGACCGTTGGCAAGGCGAGCGCGGCATGAGCCCGTCGCTGTCTCTCGTGCTGCTCCCGGGCGTCCTGTGCGACGCGGCGACATGGCGCCCCGTCGTCGATCGGCTGGACGATACCGACTGGCACGTACCCGCCTATCCGGCGGCCGACGCCCTTGGCGACATCGCGGACGCGGTGCTGGCCACCGCCCCGGATCGCTTCGATCTCGCCGGCCACTCGATGGGGGGCTATATCGCCCTGGAGATCGTTCGAAGGGCGCCCGACCGCGTCGCGCGCCTCGCCCTGTTGTCGACCTCGCCCTTCGCCGACAGCGACGAGGCCCGGGCGGGCCGCCTGGCCCTGGTCGACAAGGTCGCGGCAGGGGGCTTCGAGGACATCGCCCAGATGATGGCCCGCTTCGTGATCCCCAAGACGGTGGAGAATGCGGCGGCCCTGCGCGAGGAATTCGTCGCCGTCGCGCGCGGCACTGGCGAAGAGGCCTTCATGCGGCACCAGCGGGCCGTCGCCGCCCGCCGGGACCAGACCGATACGCTGGGTGCGATCGCCTGCCCGTGCCTGCTGATCGGGGCCGAGGACGACAAGGTCACGCCGATCGCGGGCCTCGAGGCGCTCGCCGACGGCATTGCCGATGCCGAGACGGTGCGCCTCGCATCCGGCGGGCATCTGCTGACCTGGACCCGGCCCGACCAGGTGGCGACCGCCCTGGCATCCTGGCGCGACCGGCCGGACTGACCGCACGGATTGACCCACCCCCGCCGATCCGCCCGGTAGCGCCTGAGGCAGCGCCGGGGCTTGCCGTCTCAAGCGGACCAGAGCTGTTCGCCGGGCACCCAGGTCGAGTGAAAGCCTTCCGGTATCCTGCGCGGAAGAGCCACGCGCGCGATCGGCCCGCGTTCGATGTCGCGGGCGTCGAAGATCAGGCCTTCCGATTTCCAGGTGTTGGTGTCGACCGTGAAGGTGACGACATAGCCGTCGTCCTCGGGGTCGTCGGGGGTCGCACCCACGCGCGGCGCGAACGGCGCCTCGTTGCCCAGAACGCCCTCGCCATAGTCCCAGATCTGCCGGGCGCCCGTTTCGGTGTCGTACTTCACGAGCGCGTCGAACACTTGGCAGCGGCCCTCGACCGATCCCTCGCGCGGCAACGGGATATACTGGTTGTAGGAATAGCGCGACTTGCGTCCCAGATAGAGCTGGTTCGTCATCGGGAACTCGGTGTTCAGGTCGTCGAGCTGCTCCTCGCGCGTCTCGCCGGTTCGCAGATTGAAGCGCCACCGGTGGAGGACGTGGACCCGCCGGCGGTAGGCGAGCATCGCCCCGAGCGGACCGTCCTCGGGATCGGGCGCGATCTCCGGATCGGGCTGGCGGCACCCGTCCATGACCACCCAATCGCCCTCTTCCCAGCAATTGAGGATGTGGAGGATGTAGCAGGGCTCGGCCTCGAACCAGCGGATCTCGTCGGCAGCGCCGCGCCGCGGCAGGATCCCGAAGCGGGCCGGAAGCTCGCGGTGGAACCGCAGGACGCGCCGGTTGTGCTTGTGCAGCAGGTCCACGTCATGGAACAGGGGCAGATCGTGCAGGATCACATAGTTCGTCGTGACGCCGAGATCGTGGGGAGACCGCGGCCCTGGCACCTCGACCGGAACTTCATGCAAGAGCTGGCCGGAAGCGTCCGCGATCCCGAAGCTCATGTAGGGCGCTTCGTTCCCGTAGTTGAAGAACAGGAGCTCGCCGGTCGCCGGGTCAACCTTGGAATGGGCGGACAGCGCGTGCCTGAGGCGGCCGCCGAAATCCTCCGCCCCCATCGTCTCCAGCGTGTCGGGATCGATCCGGTAGGGCACGCCGGCCATATACCAGAGGGACAGCAGCTTGCCGTTGTAGAAAATGACGTCCGTATTGGAGTTGTCCTTGATCGGCGAGTGGGGCAGCGAAAAATCGTACGGCCCGGCAAGACCCGGCCAGACATTTCGGCCCTGTTCGGTTTCGGCGTCATAAGCGTAGGTATGCACCCATTTGCACGCATATGACGCCTTGCCGTCCCGGATGTAGAGGGCATGCAGCATCCCGTCGCCATCATAATAGTGATAGCGAAAGTTCGGCTTGTACCGCTGGTTCGGCATGTTGAGCACATAGGCGCCGGACAGGTCCGACGGCAGTTCGCCCGTGACCGGCAGGTCGTCGACCCGCATCTCGGTGGTGACCGGGGCGAAGGGGCCGTGGAGATAGGGATGATCGACCTCCCAGATCCAGTCCGGCGCATCCGTCGGCGGCGTGCCGTCGGGCGCCGTCAGCGCCACGTTTCGGCGCGCCAGCGGCAGGTCTTCCGTTTCAACTGCGGACCGGGGCACTGCGGTCATGGTGACGGCCTTTCCATGCGATGGCGTGACACTCAACTTTCACAACTAGACTTTAAGGGCAATGCGGCATCCTAGCAACCGTTCCTCTCGATTTCGGCCTTGTTTGTAGCCATTTCCCCGTTCGCGGTTGGATCGGGACCGCCCCCCTTAGTATCTCAGCGGACAACCGGGCCGTAGAACCTCATATCTGCGCAGAAAACTTGCATAACGGAACCCAATCGCCATACAGTTCCCCTCAGAAAAACCAGTTTGGGAGGAAGTGCAATGAAACGGATTATCGGGCCGAGCCTGGCGGCCGCAGCGATCCTGGGGGCGACCCTCGGCACGGCGCAGGCCGAGGCCAAGGTGCTGCGGTTCGGCGTGTTCTTCAGCCAGCGCGCCAACGTCGTCCAGAAGGTCCTCATTCCCTGGGCGAAGTGGTTCGAGAAGGAATCGGGCGGCACGGCGCAGGTGAAATTCTTCTTCGGCGGATCGCTGGGCCGGAACCCGAGGGCGCAGTACAAGCTGGTCCAGGGCAAGGTCATGGACATCGGCTTCGTCGTCCCCAGCTACACGCCGGGCACGTTCCCCGACCTCTCCATTCTCCAGGCGCCGAACATGGCGCGCGACGCCATCGAGGGCTCCCAGTCGGCCTGGCGCCTCTATGAAAAGGGCCTGCTTCGCGGTCTCGACAAGATCCAGGTGGTCGGCATCTTCACGACCGGCGCCTATTCGGTGCATACCACCGTTCCCGTGAAGTCGGTGGCGGACCTGAAGGGGCTGAAGCTGCGGTCGGGCGGCAGCGTGCAGAACGAGATCGTCAAGGCGATGGGCGCCGTGCCGGTGGGCATGCCGCCGACCCGCGTCGCTGAAAACATCACCCGCGGACTGCTGAAGGGCTCCGTGTCCGAGTGGAACGCGGCGAAAACCTTCAAGATCCTCGAGGTCACCAAGCATCACTTCATCACGTCATGGGGCGTGTTGCCGCTGATCATCGCGATGAACAAGGACGCCTATGCCGGGCTGGACGCCAAGGCCAAGGCCGCGGTGGCCAAGAGCGGCGCGATCATGGCCGACCTCCAGGGCAAGGCCTCGGACGAGGCGACCAACCAGGCGATCGCCAAGATCAAGGCGGACTCCGAGCAGACCCTGACCAACGCCAGCGACGCGGACGTGGCCGCGATGAACAAGGCCTTCGAGCCGATCCTCGCCGGCATCAAGAAACGCGCCGGCGACAAGCTCTGGTCGGAGTATGTCAAGGTCCTCCAGGACATCCGCGCCAGCCGCAAATAGCGTACCCTTGCCGGCCCGCGCAGTAGCGCGGGCCGGATTTCCCTTGCCCCGTCAAGACCCAGCGTGAGCAGCTTCCACCCGTGAAGTCGAGCGCCCTCTATTTCACCCGCATTGCCGGCATCGTCTCGATGGCGGGGCTGTTCCTGATCGCCCTGCTGACGGTGGTCGACGTCGGCCTCCGCTGGCTGTTCGGCGCCCCGATCGAGGGACAGGCCGACATCGCCGAGGCGCTGCTGCCGATCGTGATCGCGGCGACCTTCGTGTCGGCGGCCTGGGGCCGGCCCCATGTCGGCATCCGCTTCGCCGGGGCGGTGCTCGGGCCGACCGTGCGCCGGATCCTGGACGTCCTGTCCGATCTCTCGATCGCGGTCTTCCTGGCACTGGTCGTCATGCAGTTCTGGCGCTACGCGGGCGAAATCGCCGAGGAGAACCGGCAGACCTGGGTCCTGCAGATCCCGCTCTACCCCTTCTGGTACGCGACCGCCGTGCTGCTCGGCCTTACCGCGGCCATCCAGCTCCTGAACGTCATCGCCAACGCACGGTCACCCGGCGACGCCCAGGTGCGGGATCTCTCCACATGAGGCGGGCCGGCGGGAACCGTCTCGTCTTCCCCATCGCCGGCCGGGGCTCGATCCATGGGTCTTGAAGCCCCCCTGATCGGTGCGATCCTGTTCGCACTGCTGATCCTTCTCATCCTGTTTCATTTTCCCATCGGGATCGCCCTCGGCGCGACCGGCGTGATCGGGGTCGGCGTTCTGGCTGGCTGGGCGCCGGCGATGCAGTTGCTGGCGACCGAGCCGGCCGGCGCCCTCAGCAACAAGGAACTGGCGCTCCTGCCCCTGTTCATCCTGATGGGGACGTTCGCGGGCGCGGCGGGGCTGTCCGCCGACCTCTATCGCCTTATCAACTCGTTCATGGGGCATTTTCGCGGCGGCCTCACCTTCGCGACGATCGGCGCCTGCGCCGGGTTCGGCGCGGTCTGCGGTTCGTCGCTGGCGACGGCGGCGACCATGTCCCGGGTCGCGCTTCCCGAGATGACCAGTCGGGGTTACGAGCCGGGCCTGGCGGCCGGCTCGATTGCGGCGGGCGGCACGCTCGGCATGCTCATCCCGCCGTCCATCGTCATGGTGGTCTACGGCTTTCTGACCGACCAGTTCATCCTGACCCTGTTCGCGGCGGCCCTGGTGCCCGGGCTGATCGCGGTTCTGTTCCACTTTGTTTCGATCGGAATCCTGGTCCGGCTTAGGCCGGACGTCGCGCCCGCTGGCGTTCGCGTACCCTGGCGGCAGCGCTTCGGCGAACTGTGGGCCACCAAGGCCGTCGTGACCCTCGTGATCCTGGTCGCCGGCGGCATCTATTCGGGGATCTTCACGGTCAACGAATCGGCGGCGATCGGCACTGTCTTCACCTTCGCCATCTGGGCGGTCCGGTCGCGCTTCGACGTAAAGGCGCTCTGGCAGGTTCTGTTCGAGGCTGGGTCGACGACGGCGGTCATCTATCTGGTGATCGTCGGCGCCCAGATATTCACCTACGCGCTGACCCTGTCGGAACTGCCCGAAGTGCTGGTGCAGTGGATCGGCTCGCTCGACGTCAGGCCCCTGGTCGTCGTCTTCCTGTTCCTGGCCATGTACATCGTGCTCGGGTCGATCTTCGAGACCATCTCCGCGATGGTCATCACCCTGCCCTTCGTGTTTCCGATCATCATCAAGCTTGGCCTCGACCCGATCTGGTGGGGCGTGGTCAACGTGATGGTGATCGAGATCGGCATGATCACGCCGCCGATCGGGCTCAACGTGTTCGTGCTCCACAAGATGGCGCCGACCGTGCCGCTCCGGTCGATCTTTCGCGGGACACTGCCCTTCCTCGGCGCCGACATCGTCCGGCTGATCCTGCTCGCAACCATCCCGGCGATCACCCTGTGGCTGCCGAAGACGCTGGGCCTGATCAAGTAGCGTCGGGGTCCGGCGCCTGCTGGAACCTGACATCCGACAGCCGCACGGGTTCGCCGCAGCACCGGCCGGTCACCTGCGGCACCAGACGATGGCCGCACAGCCTGTGCCGCCAGTGCGGCAGCGCGACGCCCTCGGGCCTCAGCCACTTGTCGCTCCATTCCGAAATCGACAGGAACAGCGGCAGCAGCTCCCGGCTCATGCGGGTCAGGCCATAGTCATAGGCCCGGGAGTCGGCGTTGTAGGTCGGCTCGGCGAGCAGCCCCACCTCGACGCAGATCTTCAGGCGGTGCGACAGGATGTTGGTCGAGATGCCCAAGACCGACACCATGGCGTCGAACGACCGGATGCCGAGCAGCACACCGGCCAGGATCAGGTTGCTCCAGCGGTCGCCGATGACGTAGGTGCCCTTGAGCAGGTTCTGGCTCGTCGTGCCCTCCCGCCGGGTCTCGAGCGCGGCCCAGCGCCGTCCCCGGCCCGTCAGCTGGGGCGCCTCGACCAGCCCCGGCCCCGCTTCGACCGAGATATCGGCCAGCTCGAGCGGACTGCGGCATTCGGCGCACACCATCTGCGGGACCAGGAAATAACCGCAGCTGCGGTGGCGCAGGATCCGCGGCAACAGGCTGTGCGAGCCGGCCCAGCGGTTCTGCCACACCCAGATCATCAGCGCGAAGTCGGCGAGCTCGCGGCCCTTCTCGGTCAGGCGATACTCGTAGCGCGCCGGCCGGTCCTGATAGGCGACCTTGACCAGGATGCCGTGGCGCCCGAACGTCTGCAGCCGGTTGCTCAGGGTCTGGCGCGTGATCCCCAGATTCTTCTGGAAGTCCTCGAAGCGCGTGACGCCGAGATAGACGTCGCGCAACAGCAGGACTGACCACGGATCGCCGAAGATGTCGATGAAACGGGAGATCGACGACAGGACCACCAGGCTGGCCGCCTGGTCGGGCGCCGTCTTCGGATGTCTGGACACTGATTGCACGTTCATCGAAATCGCCGCAGGGTCCCGCGTTCACCTGCCGCGACTATAGCGGCCGCCGCCGCGAATGTCCGGTTGGTCGACGCGGCCGGTCTCAGCTCTCCGGGCTTCGCGCCGGAGGACATCGCGCGCCGGCAGGTGCGCCATGAACAACCCGGACTGTCGCTATGACCGAGCAACCTCAGGGGAGCCGGTCACTCGCGAACGGCAAGCGGACATTTCAGATGGCGATCATTTTCGACCGCCTCCAATTGGGAGGGGACGTTTCCTCCTGCAACACTGACACGAATCACTCGGCCGCTGCGGCGGTGCGCTCGGCCCGCATGAGCTTGCTCAGAATTCGTCGATAGCGGGTCGGCCCGGTGTCGATCTCCAGCAGGACCGGCTGTTCGTCCGGGGGCAGCTCGTCCATGACCCTCTGCTGGCCACGGATCATGACCTGGTCCTGGTGCTCGAAGGCATAGCGGCGCAGGTCGGCGACCTTCTCCTGGATTTCCGTATCCAGCGGCTCGCCCCACGAGATCGGATTCTGCCGCGCCGCCGCGAACAGGTAGTAGGTCGTGCGGTCGGTCTCCGGGGTCAGGAAATGCGTGCCGTAGATCCCCGTCCCCTGCGTGCGCGGCGCGCCCGGATCGGTCACGCCGGTATCGTTGATCATGCAGCCGGGCGGGTCCCAGCGCATGTCCGCCCACAGGTCGACCATCTGTTCGTTTCGCTTGTACATCATGTCGAAAAAGCCGGGGACCGGGCAGTTGGACACGAGCCGGTTGACCTTCAACTGGTCCCCCTCCTGCTCCATCGAAAGGTCGGCCTTGATCGTCTCCTCGCTGCCGAGGATGCCGACGTGGAGAAACGCGGTATGGCTCAGGTCGAGCAGGTTGTCGGTGATCAGCTCGTAGTTGGCTTCCATCAGCAGCCAGTCGCGGCGGCTGATCTGGTATCCGGAATCCTCGTCCAGCATCGAGAAATCCGGGATGAGGGACGGGTCGGCCTCTCGGTCGCCCATCCAGATCCAGATGAGGCTGTGCTTCTCCACGACCGGATAGGACCGAGTGCATGCCTGGGGCGGGATGCGGCCCGAGCCGTGGGGATTGCGCACGCAGGCGCCGGTCGCGTCGAAGACCAGGCCGTGATAGCCGCACTGCAGGCTGCCGTCGTCGCGCACCGTGCCGAGGTGCAGGGGCGCATGGCGGTGCGGGCAGACATCGCGCAGGGCGGCGACCGCACCATCGGGCTTGCGGTAGAGAACGACGGGCTCGTCCAGGAACTTCCGCGCCAGCAATTGCCGAGGCTCCAGATCCTGGGCCCACAGGGCCGCGTACCAAGTGTTTCTCAGGAATTCCATGGCCACCTCATGCCTGTCAGGCCGATCCGTAGTGCGCCCGGCGGCGCCGCGCTTCAGACATTCGCCTTTGCCCGTTCGATGCAGGCCGCGATCCGATCGGCATCGCCGACCTCGTGGCACAGGATCAGGGCGAGTTTCGCGAGCAGCGTCGTCGCCCGGGCTTCGCCGACCTCGTCGATGGCAGCGGCGATCGACTGGAACGCGGCGACGATGGGAGGGGCGGTCGAGTCTTCCGGGATGTTGGTCATGCCGCCGCTCCACTGCAGTGCGCTCTTGCGCCCAAGGCCTCCAGGGCGCAGCCGATATCGGCCAGGTCCACCGCCGGCCAGCGGCCCAGGACGTACAGGTCGGGCCGCACCAAGTAAAACCCTGCCGTCTCCACGCCGAACGCCGAGAAGGCCTCGCCCATAGGGTCCACGACAGTCTGCCATGAACCCGCCGCGGCATCCGAGTCGCGCGCGACGACGATCCCCTTGAAGGGGAGATCCGCCTCGTCGAAGAGTTTCGCAATGGCGGCAGCGTCGCCGGGCGGCTCGCCGTCGGGCTGGAACAGGAGGCCGATCAGGCCAGGTTCGCAAAGGTCGAGCAGGAACGCCTCCCGGCCCGACTGCCGCACCCGTGCGTCGGGAACGGGCGATCCGGGCGCCGGGCCACGGTCCGAGGGCCAGGGCTGCCTCGAAAGCCACGCCAGAGTGCCGTCGTTGCTCTCGACCCGGCGCGCCTTGTAGGCGTCGAACAGGACGCTCACGAAGTCTTCCGTCAGGGCGAGCGACAGGACGGCGTCGCGCATGAGGGCGACGCCCGGGGACGGCCGCGTCATGAAGATGGTGCTTTGAGCGAGGTCCTTGAGCGCCTCGACAACGATGCCGCGCCGCTCGGGGGAATAGGTGTCGAGGAGGTCCGGGGCCGCCGTGCCGTTGAGAACGAGCGCCAGCTTCCAGGAGAGATTGAAGCAGTCCGCATAGCCCAGGTTCAATCCGCGCCCGCCGAAGATCGGCGTCTGGTGCGCCGCGTCCCCGGCGAAGAAGATCCGGCCGGATCGGTAACCCGGCAGGGTCCGCGCCCGCGCACG
Source organism: uncultured Alphaproteobacteria bacterium (assembly GCA_947259335.1). Lineage (GTDB taxonomy): Bacteria > Pseudomonadota > Alphaproteobacteria > Bin65 > Bin65 > CAMYMQ01. Next base: position 44,038 of record CAMYMQ010000437.1, read on the forward strand.
GTAGGTCGTCGTCCAGACAAGGTCCCACCGCGCATCGATCCCCATCATGGCGAGATGGTCGCCGATGCGCCGGGTTGCCTGCTCGGGGGTGGCCTCCCGCTCGGCGTCCTGGCCATCCTCGACCGCATAGTCGAGCCGCCAGATGTCGAAGGGCTGGCTGTGCATGATGACGATGGAGCCCGGGCGCGTCGGCGGGCTGAGCCACAGCCGCCGGCCCGGCGTCAGGTCGCACCGCATCCGGAAATCGTTGATGATGAACCGGCGTTCCGACAGGTCGACGTCGAGCGGCGTCTCGTATTCCAGGCCGAGGCCACGGCGCACGATGCCGCGCGCACCATCCGCCGCGACGAGATAGGAGGCGCGCAGCCGATACGGTCCCTCCGGTGTCTCCACCGTCACCGCGATTCCGTCGCCGCGATCCTCGACAGACGTGACCGCGGTCTGCCACCGGACATCGACCAGCCCGCTCGCCAGGCCTCCGTCGTGCAGCAGCTTCTCCATCCAGCATTGCTGGAGGCAGACCAGCAGCGGGTGCTTTTCCGACGCCGGCTGGTCGTACGCCATCTCGTAGACCGGCTGCGTGCCGGAATAGACGATGTTGCACTCGCGCTTCAACGCCTTGTCGCGGAAGGCGTCGCCGATGCCCAGCCAGTCCATGAACTGGGTCGACCGCCGATGGACGCCGACGGCGCGGCTGCCGTCGGAGAACCGGTCGCGGGCCTCGAGCACCACGGAGGGAACGCCGAAGCGGGCCAGAGCCAGAGACATGGCGAGACCGACCGGCCCGGCGCCCACGATGACGACGGGGTGCACGGCGCCTTTCCCCTCCATTTCAGAGGGGCGCCGAAACGGCTGAATCTGCCAATCGAAGTACATCGACGCTCCTGGCTCGCGGGGGGCCCGCCGCTGGAAATATGACAAAGTTCGGGAAGCGCCAAAGTCGCTTGAACAAGCGACAAGCTGCCGTCAGCCGGCCTCCCGGGCGGCCGGCACGGACGTCGCCTCCCGCTGCCGCAGGAGCAATCTGAACACCTCGTTCTGGGAGGTTACGCCCAACTTGGAATAGGCCCGCCGGCGATATGTCGCGACCGAATGAAAGGAAACGCCGAGATCGAGGGCGATGGCCTCGTTGGAATAGCCCTTCACGATACGGGCACACACCGCGGCCTCGCGCACCGACAACGGCTTGTCGACCTTCAGGGTGAGAAACGTCTCGACGAAGGAGGCGAGATCGTCGGGTCTCCGGGCCGAGATGAGCGAATAGTGCCGCTGCACGGCCGCCGCGATCAGGGCGTGGCTTTGGCCCAACCACTGGGCCTCTTCGTCGCCGAACACGCCGTGCGCCTCCTCCTTGTACAGCGAGATCGAGAGCGCGAACTCCCGCTCGCGGACAAGGATCGACAGCTTCGAGGAAATGCCCGGGCGCGTGAACAGCCGTTCCCGGTACTCGGTGTCCCGAACCTGCGGCGCGGACACGGCGCGAACGTTCACCGACCGGATCGGGGACGGCAAGAGCTGCCGCCGAAAGGGATCCTGCGGGTGGAAGCGGCGAACGTATTCGTCGACGAGGCTGTGAAGCTGTCGACCGTGGCGCCGGTCGCACTCGAGCGCCAGTGGTTCGACCGGCGCTCCCGGCTTGAAACGATGAATCACCATCTGGCGGATCGCCAGGCTCCTCTGCATCGCTTCGAACAGCGATTGGGAGAAACGGTCCGTGCCGATCGCCAAAATGACCCCGTCCATTTTCGGGGGAGCCAAGCCTGCGCACTGGGGCACCGCACCACGTCCCGGGTGCTCGATCGCCCGCTCCAACGTTCCCTCCATGGTGCGCAGGCTTGCCTTGCAGCCTGCTGTTGCCACTCGTTGGCAGTCATTCCCGCACACGCATAGTACAGTGTCAATCGGCGCACCGAGCGGAAGGAGCGGCAGGAATGGCGGCGCCCGGGGCGGCCCGCCCCGAACTCCGGCGCGGTCTATCTCTTGCCGCCCACCACGGCGCCGAACGCGTCGTCCTTTACCGCTCTCGGCGCGTAGCAAGCGTCGAGGATTTCGAGCTCTGCTACCGTGAGCTCCAGTTCGACCGATGCCACCGCATCGTCGAGGTGCCCCGCCTCGAGCGGTCCGCAGATCACCGACGACATGAATCCGTGCGCCAGGACCCAGGCATAGGCGACGCGCGACGGCGGCACTCCCCGGGCGGCGGCGACAGAGCAGAGGACGGAGAGTGCTTCGTTGTCCGCGGCGGTGCCGTAGAGGGCATGGGCCTTCGCGTCGTCCGCCGCGCGCTTGCGTTCCCGCTCGGTGAGCGACGCGCCGTCGCGCCGGTTGCCCGCCAGCCAACCCCGCGCCAGGGGACTGTATCCGATGCAGCCGATCCCTTCCGCGGCGCAGAGCGGGATCAGGTCGCGCGCATCCTCGCGGTACACCAGGTTGTATTGAACCTGGACGCCGGCGAATTCCAGACCGGCCCGGAACCGCCCGTCATAGACCGCCTTCGCGAACTGCCAGGCGGCATAGTTGGTGGCGCCGACATACAGAACCTTCCCGGCCCGGACCAGGTCCTTCAGGGCATCGATGGTTTCCTCGATTGGCGTGTTCGGGTCGGCCCGGTGGAGCTGGTACAGGTCGATGTAGTCGGTGCCGAGGCGCTTCAGTGACCCGTCAACCGACTGGAAGATATGCTTTCGAGACAGGCCGCCGTCGTTCGGCGCCGGCCCGCCTCCGCCGGCGGAGGACATCGGCAGGCCGACCTTGCTGGCAAGGACCACCTGTCGCCGGTCGGTCAACTTGGCCACGGCGGCGCCAAGCGCCTCCTCGCTGGCGCCCAGGGAATAGAAATCCGCGGTATCGAAGAAATTGATGCCGTGATCGAGCGCCGATCGAACGAAGCCCTCGGCCTCCGTTCCCGGCAGGACCCATGGCTGCCACTTCGCGCTGCCGAAGGACATCATGCCGAGGCAGATGGAGGACACTTCCAGCCCCGATTTCCCCAGCCGCGCGTATCTCACGAACTCAACCTCGTCAGCGTCGATCCTGTGGCGTTCTTACCATGGTGCGGAATTCGCTTCTGTCACCCCGGAGGGCGACACGGAATTCGATTGTCGCTACCCGCCTCCAATATGCTGAGTTAGTGCTTCAAGTCCGAACGTGGGTGAGCGCGAAGACGCCGATCCGGTGCTCGCGGGTTTCCCGCCAGAGTTCGGGCCAAATGGAATCACACGCTGTCGTCGGACGGTGCCGGGACTTGTCCGCACCGGATCGCAAGCCACCCAGCCTGGTTTGACAGCCCCCGCCGATCATCCGCGTCGGCCCGCAGGCAGCGTTCGACGGAAACCGATCAGCGCTTCCTCAGTCACGTCACGACGACTGCTGGGGTCATTGGATCACCGCCCTCTGAAAATCATTGGCAATTTGAGAGCCGATGGATACGCGGCGGAGTGATGGATCGCGTCCGACCCCTGCTTATAGGGCAGGTACTGGTGGGTAAAATACGAATCCGTCAGCCGGGAATCGCCATTGACGATTTCCAATCGGATTCGGTGACCCTTGGGAAACACATAAGAGGTCGGGTGCACCTCGATCTGGAATTCGTAGACTTCGCCAGGCTCCAGAGGTTCGGGATCGGTGTTGGCCGGCACTGGCCGAAAGTCGGACGCGAAGCGGTCGTCGATCCTGCGGTGCGACGCCTTGAGCCAGCCCTTGGTGACATTGGCGAAACGCGGTTGCCGTCCTTCGGCCAGCGCCTCCTCCGCGGCCGGCCACTGGTCGCTGAGCTTTACGAAGAAGTCGGTGTCGGTCTGGTCCGATGAAGCGAAGAGAGTAAGGACGATCGGCCCGGTGACCTCGGCGTCTTCTTCCAGTGGTTCGGAGGTGAACGTCAGAACGCCCTTGGTGAAATCCGGGCCGAACGGTCCCTCGCACACGACACCGAACTTCCAGTCGGGATGCGCGCGGATTGGAACTGGTATGGACGCCGGCACAGCTCCGGCATTTCGCTTCCAGAATATCTCGGCAGAACGGGAGCCATTCGAACCCGTCGTGGCGCCGGGTTCGTTATCCCCCTGATTTCTCCCGGCTAAACGTCCGAACCGGATTTGCATCGGTGCGGTTCAAATGGGGTGTCCGGTTCTCTGTTGGCGCTGAGAGCTCGAAATGCGGCCGAATCGAAATTCAGCGCGGTTCGGACATGATGCGCTATGGGGCAGATTTCGTTGCGAGCTTCTGCACGATCGTCGAGGACCGGAAAGGACGCTCGATCGAGACGATGGCGGTGGACGCAGTCTCGGGCGAACCCGTCTCCGTCCGATTTCCCTGGTAGACACGGAAGGACCAGGGAAGTTCGTCAAGTTGGGGCTCAAATTCGCCCAAAGGGCCGCTGAAAGGTGCAGTATTGAACCGCGCCCCCTGATTTCGACCGTCCAACAAGCGAACCGGAGGCTCCGAACATGTTTCAAATTGAACCAATATCGTGCACTACTTGACACGACTTGAGGGCTGCCTGATGTTTGATGATTGTTGGCCGAAACCAGAATGTGTCGATGAAACGAAAAGACCGTTTCAACCGTGACGAGCTGAAAGCGGTTGGCCGCCGGCTGAGGCTTCTGCGCATCGCGCGGGGCTGGTCGCTCAAGAAGCTTTCCGACGTGTCCGATGTCAGCATCGCCGCCATTCGCAAGGTCGAACTGGGCGAATCGAATCCCGGCCTGCTGACCATTCTTGCACTGGTCGAAGCACTGGACGAACCGGTCGACCGCCTTATTAGCAAAGCGCTCCAGAGCGGCAGCAAGGTTCAGGTTGTACGTGCCAGCGACAAGGATCTGGGACGTGCCGACAGTCCGCTGTCCAGCTCCTTGGAAGAGCGGAAGATGACCGGCCGGTTGGTTTCTCTCGAGGCGGACGAGCCCCTTCGCGTGGCGCCCGCGACCGGCACATCGCCCCTGTTCGGTTATGTGCTCGAAGGCTCGGTTTTGCTGTCGGAGCATGGGGGGGCCGAACGCACCTGTTCGCGAAACGACGCCTTCCACATATTCGACCCCTCACGAGATGCCGTGCGCGGCGCGAAAACGGGAGCGAAACTCGTGGTCGCCGAACAGGACCCCGGCACTCCCAAATCCTCGCCTCCCTCCAACCTTCCAAGCTGACGAGTACGCGCTGCATGACCAAGTCCGGTGAATACAAAAAGTACATCGTCGCGACCGATGTCGGTGGCACCTGCACCGATACGATCGTCGTTGCAGAGGGCGAGCCGTTCTACATCGGCAAGGCCCTTTCTACGCCACCCAACTTTGCCAACGGCGTGCTCGATTCCATCGCGACCGCGGCCGACCAGATGGACCTGTCCCTCGAGGAACTGTTCGCTCAATCCTATCTCTTCGTCCACGGCTCGACCGTCGTCGACAACACGCTGCTTACTCGGGAAGGCTCACCGACCGGACTGATCACAACGGCGGGTTTCGAGGATACGCTGCTGGTCACTCGCGGCGCCTACGGACGCTGGTCGGGTCAGCCAGAAGAGCGGATCAAGCACCCCGTCGCCTCCGAGCGCCCGGCACCACTGATCGATCCCGACGCTATCAGGGGAGTCCGCGAGCGGTCCGACTACAAGGGTGAAGTGCTGTTGTCGCTGGACCAAGCCGAGACAGAACGCGCGGTTCGGGCCTTGGTCGACGGAAAGAAGGTCGAGGCGATCGCCATTGCCTTTCTGTGGTCCTTTTACAACGACGAGAACGAGCGAGCCGCCCGCGCCATCGTCAAGCGTGTGGCGCCCGATGTCTATGTAACCCTGTCGAGCGAAATCGCTCCTGTGCCCGGCGAGTATGAACGAACGTCGACGGCGGTCATCAACGCCTATGCGGGAAAGATCACGAACGCCTACATCACCAGCCTCAAGGACCTGCTAGGCCAGCGCGGATACGACGGACCGCTGATGGTAATGCAAGGCTATGGCGGACTGCTGCCGTCAGACGAAGCTGCGCAGCGTGCCGTCGGCATGATCGAATGCGGACCTGCGGCCGGCGTCATCGGAGCAAAGGCGCTCGGAGATCTGATGGAGGATCGCGACGTTATTGCCGCCGACATGGGGGGGACCACGTTCAAGGTCGGCGTGATTCAGGGCGGCGAGATTGAATATGCCCGTGAGCCGCTGGTGGATCGTTTCCATTACCTCGCTCCGAAGATCGAGGTCGTATCCATCGGCGCCGGCGGCGGCAGCATCATCTCCATCGACCCGCGCACGAACGTGCCGAAAGTCGGCCCGCGCAGTGCGGGAGCCGACCCTGGGCCGGTCTGTTATGGTCGCGGGGGCAAGGAGGTAACGCTCACCGACGTTTTCACCCTCACTGGCTACATGGATCCCTCCATGTTCCTTGGCGGCTCGATGACACTCGACATCGCCGGCGCGCGCAAGGCATTCGAGGAACAGATCGCCGGCCCGCTCGGGCTGGCCGTGGAAGAGGCGGCGTTTGGTATCTTCAGGATAGCGGCGGCACAGATCACCGATTTGATCCACGAGATCACGGTCGAACGAGGACTTGATCCGCGCGACTTCGTCCTCCACGCCTTCGGTGGCTCCTGCCCGATCCTCGCGTCGAGCTTTGCAGAAGAACTCAACGTCAAACGTATCATCGTACCGTACACGGCATCGGTGAACTGCGCATTCGGCCTCGTCTCAGCGGACATAGCGCACGAGTATAGCGTGGCCAAGACGCTACCCGCCGACACCGAGGCGGCCGCGATCAACGCGCTGTATGAACCCATCGTCGAAAAGGCCATCCAGCAGCTGGCGTCCGAAGGCTTTGGTGAGGAGGAGATCGAACTCGACTGGTCCGTCGATCTTCGGTACGCCCGCCAGGTCCACGAGGTGACGACGCCCGTCCGGGGCAAGACCCCTATGGACACGGAATCCTTGGGCGCGCTGATCGACGATTTCGAGGCGCTTTACGAGCGGAAATACGGCAAGGGCTCAGCCTATCGAGAGGCCGGCATCGAAATGACGTTGTTCCGCCTGACGGCAAGTGGAAGACTGAAGCGGCCGGAGATCGAGCCACTTCCGCTCGAGGGGGCTGGTTCCGACCATGCCAAGGTCGGACGGCGCGAGATCTTCGTGGATGCACGGGACGGCATGGCGGAAGCAGACATCTACGACTTCACCAAGATCCGGCCTGGCAACGCAATCACGGGACCGGCGGTGATCCACACGCCGATCACCACGATCGTCGTCCAGGACAAGCAGGCCGCACACATGGATGCGCTGCGCAACATCGTCATCGACTTCAGCTGAGGCATCGCCATGGATCCGATTACGTTTTCGATCATCCGGCATCGTCTGTTCCGCGTCGTCGACGAGGCGGTGATCACGCTAAAGAACGTCTCGGGCAGCGCGATCACGAACGAAGGCCATGATCTGATGGTCTCGTTGTATCGCGCCGACGGCACGCTGCTGATGGGAGGTGTCGGCTTCCTCCACCACCTCACCAGCGCGGCCGAGGCGTGCAAGAGCATCATTCGGCGCTTTGAGGGGGACATCAACGAAGGCGACGTGTTCCTGCTGAACGATCCCTATACGGCCGCGCTTCACACGTCCGACATTTACCTGGTCTCTCCGATCCATCACCAAGGCGAACTCGTGGCCTGGAGCGCCTGCTTCGTGCACGTCTACGACATCGGGGCGATGAACCCGGGTGGATTCGCGCCGGACGCCCAGGACATCTACACCGAAGGCTTCAGCTCGCCAGGAATTCGTATCGTTGAAGGCGGCGTGATGAAGCGGGACGTCATGGACACCCTGCTCAATATGGTTCGCTCGCCCGAGATGGTCTCGCTCGACATGCGGTCCATGATCGCCTGCAACAACGTCGCGCGCGACCGAATGCAGAGCCTGATCGACAAATACGGCCACGAAACGGTCGACGAGGCGTGCGCCCTGCTTATCGATCAGTCGGAGGAACTGTTGCGCGAACGGCTGCGCGAGCTTCCCGACGGCCAGTGGCGGTCGCGCCAGTACCTCGATGTGCAGGACGAGATATACAAGGTCGTCCTAACGATGACCAAGGAAGGCGACGAGCTTACTTTCGACTTCACCGGATCCTCGCCCCAGTCCAAGTATTCAGTGAACTGCACCAAATGGGCATCCCTCGGCGGGCTCTTCGCGCCGCTGTTTCCCCTGCTCTGCTACGACATCACCTGGAACGAGGGAGTGATCCGTCCGATCAAGATGATCGCGCCCGAGGGCACCGTCGTGAACTGCACCCGTCCCGCGCCCGTCTCGGTGGCGACCGTTGGCGCAATTCAATCGGTCAACAACGCGGCCTGCGCCACCATAGGAAAGATGCTCGAAGCAAGCGAGAAGTACGCCCGTGAAGCGACTGCCGTATGGCACGCGAACCATTTCGCCATCTTCAAGTTCGGCCGCAACCAGCATGGCGGCGAGGCGATTGGCATCTTCACGGAGACCTTCGCCGGATCCGGCGGTGCGCGGACCTTCGCCGACGGCATCGACGTCGGCGGCGAGATCCCGAACCCGATATCGCGGATGGCGAATGTCGAGACGGTCGAGGCCAGTTTCCCGATCCGATACCTGTTCCGCCGGCGGAACGCCGATTCGGGAGGTCCCGGAAAGTATCGCGGCGGCACCGGCATGGAATTTGCGGTTGTGCCGCACGATTCACCGGACGGCGGCATCCACTACGTCGTGTCCGGCAAGGGCGCCGACTTCCCGATGAGCGACGGCCTGGGCGGCGGCTATCCGGGCGCGCCGAACCGGTACGTCTGGGTGCACAACAACGAAGCGGCAGACTCCAGCAAGAACGTCGATGCCCGCTTCGCCCAGTCACTCGACGAGATGGCCGGCGAACAACAGCCGATCTCCTGGGGCGTGTTCCCGCTCATGGGCGAAGACGCGTTGTATGTAAGCTGGAATGGCGGCGGCGGCTTCGGCGATCCTCTCGAACGCGATCCCGACGCGGTCCTCGAAGACCTGCACAGCGGCGTTGTCAGCCTCGAAGCGGCCCACGATGTCTACGGCGTGGTGTTCACCGACGGCAACAACGGCATCGACCTGGCGGAAACGATGTCGCTTCGTGGCCAAATGTATGCCGAGCGTCTCCATTTGGAGGCCGCGGAATGAGCGGCCGCATTTCGAGCGCCCTCGAACTCAAGGGCAACCGCATCGCTTGCACGAAATGCGGCGAGGATCTGGGCCCGGCCGAGAACGGATGGAAATCCGGCGCAATCATGAAAGAGCGGCCGATGAACAACGCCGGCGGCGTCTCCTATAGGAGCCGCGACCATGTTCTGCTGCGCCTGTTCTTCTGTCCTGGCTGCGGCAAGCAGCTCGGGACGGAGACGGCGATGAAGGACGACCCGTACCTTGAGGACATTCTGAAGGCGGGTTGAGGAAGCGAAAATCACCGTGTTCACCGACAAGCATCCTTCCGGCGGTCTCCGTATCACGGATGAAAGCATTCGGCCGGCCGAGCCGAAATACGACGTACAGCACGTCGGCGAGCGTCTCAGGGCTTTGCGCCTGTCCAAGGGATTGACCGTCAACGCGCTCTCTGCGATCTCACAGGTTCCGCCCAGTACGATCAGCAAGATGGAGAATGGCAGGCTCCGGCCAAGCCTTGTCCATGCGATCAATCTCGCCATGGCATTGGGCGAGAACCTTGGCTTCCTGGTCGACAGGTATCGCGCCGACCCTGAAGACGTGGTCATCGTGCGGCGTGGCAACCGCTCGCGGATCGACTATCCAGAAATGGGAATGGCCCTCGAGGACCTGAACGGAAACTTCCATTCGGGCATACTCGAAGCCCGGATCGGGGTCCTGCAACCAGGCTCGACATCGGGCAGCGAGCCGATGACCCATTCCGGCGACGAGCTGTGCCACGTCCTAGACGGGGCCATCGAATACACGATCGAAAATCAAGTTTATCCGCTGGATCGAGGCGATTCCCTGCATTTCAAATCGGATCAGGAACACGCGTGGAAGAACAGCCATGAAGGCATCACCACCGTGCTCTGGATATTCTCCGACGGCCTCTCCTTTTGACGCTCCGGGCCGCGGCTCAAAGAAAAGAAACAGGAGGAACGCTCATGCACGATACCGCAATCAGGCCGGAGATCGTCGACCGGGTTCTGGCCCGGCGTGGCCGATATCACCTTTTCGACACGCTCGATCCGGCCGAGACGGCGCTGGTCGTGATCGACATGCAGGGAACCTTCGTCGAACCCGGCGCTCCGGCGGAAGTGCCACTGTCGCGCGACATCGTCGCGCCGATCAATGCGCTGGCTCGAGAGCTGCGGACTCTGGGCGGGACAATCATCTGGGTCACCCACGCCAACACCCACAACAGCCGTGCCAGCGACTGGGAGCTGTTCTTCAACCACTTCGTCGCCGACGACGTACGCCAGAAGACGATCGCGAGCCTGGCGCCCGGCGGCGGAGGTCAGAAGGTCTGGCGCGAGTTGGAAGTCGCGGAAGACGATCTCCACGTTGTCAAGAATCGCTATAGCGCGCTCGTGCCGGGATCATCGGCTTTGGAACGGGTGCTAAGCAGCCGCGGCATTCGCAATCTGTTGATCGCGGGGACGAAAACGAACGTCTGCTGCGAAGCCACGGGTCGCGACGCGATGATGATGGACTACCGCGTCGTCATGGTTTCGGACTGCCTGGCCGCGCTGTCGGACGACGAGCACCGTTCGGCTCTAGAAACATTCATCCAGCAGTTCGGCGATGTGATGACTGGCGCCGAAGTTCTGTCGGTCTTGGGGAGAAGGCTCAATCCACAAGAGGCCTGACCAGGGAGTGAGGTGGCCGAGAAGCCGCCGAATGTCAATTCACCAGGGAGTAGTGTCATGAAGAAGTTTCTGATTGCACTGAGCATAGCGGTCGTCACCGCAGCCGGAGCCGGGGACGCAGCCGCCAAACAGCTGAGGGTCGCGCTCGTCTTGCCGGGCCCGATCACCGACGGCACGTTCAATACCGCCGCGTACCAAGGCATCAAGGCCGCCGAGAAGAAGTACGACATCAAGATCTCGATCCAGGAGAACACGACCTTTGCTCAGAGCAAGTCGGCGCTCCTGCACTTCGCGAGAGACGGCTACGACATCATCATCGGCCACGGTTTTCAGTTCGGCGACCCGGCGAAACAGATCCACAAGCAGTTCCCGAAAACCTGGTTCATCGTCAACACCGCAAAGGTTTCTGGCGCGCCCAACCTGGCCTCGTTCGACAACCGATGGGGTGACGCGGGTTACGTCGCGGGTGCGATCGCGGCGATGGTCACGAAGACCGGCACCATCGGCCACATCGGCGGCATCCCGGTTCCGGTGATCAAGGAGTACAACACCGGTTTCGAGCGCGGCGCCAAGCGCTTCAAGCCCGACGTCAAGGTGCTCTCAGCCTTCGTGGGATCGTTCTCCGACATCGCCAAGGGCAAGGAAATCACCCTGTCCCTGATCGAGCGCGGCGCGGACGTCGTTACGGCCACCGGTAACGAGAGCGTCGTCGGCACGATCCAGGCAGCCAAGGAGAAAGGCGTCATGGCCATCGGGACGGCCTTCGACTCCGCAAAGTTTGCGCCCGATACAATCGTCACAACAGCCATCGTGCGCTTCGACATCAATATCGACAAGGCGATCGGCCTAGTCGTCGCGGGCAAGCTGGAGCCCAAGAACTATCTGCTCGGATTCAACGAGAACGGCCTCGATCTCGCACCCTACCGGAAATTCGACAGCAAGCTGTCGGCCGACCAGAAGGCCAAGATCGAGCAGCTGATCGCTGACATCAAGGCGGGCAAGGTGAAGGACCTGCCAAAGATTCAATAATTCGCGGTACTGGACGAACCGATGTTGCCGTTGCTCGACCTCCACAACATCGGCAAGTCCTTCGGTGAAACCGTTGCGCTCGCCGGCGTCGATCTCTCGATCGGTGCCGGCGAGGTCATCGGCGTTCTCGGAGAGAACGGCGCCGGCAAATCAACGCTGATGAACATCGCCTCCGGCCTCCTGGAGCCAGACAGCGGCACCATCCGCATCAACGGCGAACCCCAGCACTTCACGAGTCCTCAGGATGCGGCCGAGGCCGGTATAGGCATGGTGCACCAGCACTACCTTCTGGTCCCGAATCTGACCGTTACCGAAAACATCATGCTCGGCGACCCACGCCTCAATCCACTACGGCCGCGCCTGGCCGAGCACGGTGCGGAGATCGGGGCGCTGGCGAAACGCGTGGGCCTGGACGTCGACCCGTTCGAGCGAGTGGAGCGTCTCGACATGGGCGGAAAGCAGCGGGTCGAAATCGTCAAGGCCCTGCACCGCGGAGCGCGGCTGCTCATCCTGGACGAGCCGACGACCGTCCTCTCCGAACGGGAACGCCAACAGCTCTACGACGTGATTCGATCCCTGACGGATGACGGCGTGGCGATCATCCTGATCAGCCATAAGCTCGACGACATCTACGAGGTGTGCGACCGCGTCCTTGTCCTGCGCGCAGGACACGTCGTCGATCACGGCCCGTTGGCGGACCGTAGCCGAGTGGAACTGGTCCGCAGCATGGTCGGCGAAGAGATCGAAACGGGACCGGCGAAAACGGCCGTGCGGGGAGAGCCTGTTCTCGCCGTGTCGGGCCTCTCCGTTCGAAGAGACAACGGCGCGCGCGCCTTCTCGGACGTCACGTTTGATTTGCGCGCGGGGGAAATACTCGCGCTCGCCGGGATCGAGGGCAACGGGCAGGAAGAACTGGCGGAATCGTTGACGGGACTGAGGCACGCCGACGGCGGCGATATCACGGTCGAGGGCCGGACGCTCGACCGATCAGTGACAGCTCTAAGCCGTCGGCGGCAGGGGATGCGCCACATGCCGCACGACCGACATCGCCGTGGAATCCTGGCGTCCAGATCGTTGGCGGACAATTTCCTGCTTTCCCATTGGCACGAAGGCCGGTTTCGCCGTTGGAGCTGGATCCGCCGCGGTCGTGCACAGGCAGAAGTGGCGACAATCGTGCGTGAATTCGATCTTCGCGGCAGCCGCAGATCGTCAATCGGATCGCTGTCGGGCGGCAATCAGCAGAAACTGGTCGCGGGCAGAGAGATGTGGGGCTCGGCGCGCATTCTGGTCGCGGCACATCCGACCCGAGGTCTCGACGTCCGCACGGTTGCCGCGCTCCAGGACCGTCTCGTCCGCCATCGCAACGAGGGTCTCGCAATCCTGCTGATCTCCTCAGACCTGTCGGAGATCTGGCAGATCGCCGACAGGGTCATGGTGCTCACGCATGGCAGATTGCGCGGGCCGGTTCCGCTCAGCGAGACCAGCACACACGAGATCGGCGCATGGATCTCGGGCGGCTAGACCTGCGCCACGGCGCGGCGAACAGCCTTGTCTCGGTCGCGGCGGCCGTGGCCGCCCTGGCGGTATGCGCCGGCTTTCTGCTGATTGCCGGCCACGATCCAATCCGAGCCGCGGGGGTGCTGCTCGACGGCGCGCTCGGTTCCGCCGACAACATCTTGGAAGTCATTACCCGATCTGTTCCGCTGGCGATCGTCGGTTTCGGCATCACGGTCGCGTTTCGGGCCAACGTCTACAACATCGGCGCCGACGGCCAGGTCATCGTCGGCGCGATCGCCGGCGTCGTTGCTGTCCAGATCATAGGCGACCTCGGCATAGCGAGCGTGACCGTGCTCCTGCTGGCAAGCGTCGCGGGAGGCGCCCTGTACGGAGCCCTCGCCGGGTGGTTGCGCGCGCGGTTCGACGCCAGCGAGATCATTGTCACGATCATGTTGAACTACGTCGCGCTGCAGTTCCTCGGCTGGGTCGTGCGCGGCCCTCTGCAGGAACCGATGCGGATATTTCCGCGCTCGAATACGCTGATCGAGGCCGCCCATCTCCCCGAGCTCGTCGCCGGCAGCCTCCATTCAGGTGTCCTGTTTGCGATTGTGCTGGCCGTGATCCTGTATCTCGTCCTGCGCAGGACGGTCTTCGGCTATCAGATAGACGCCGTCGGCGAGAATATGGCCGCTGCGGAGTACGGCGGAATATCGAGCGCGCGCATCATCATCCTCTCGATGCTGGTCAGCGGCGGTCTGTGCGGCCTCGCCGGCGGCATCGAGGTGGCCGGGGTGTTCCACCGCCTGGAGGAGACGGTATCGCCAGGCATCACCATGACCGGCATCGCCGTCGCGCTGATGGCTCGGCTCAACCCGTTAGCGGTGCCGTTCACCGCACTCCTTTTCGGCATCTTCACGGTCGGGGCGGCCGCGCTTCAGCGCCAGATGGGCGTCCCCTTCCCGCTGCTATGGATCATCGAGGCAATGGTGATCTTCGCCTTTCTTATGGTCGGCTGGCGGCGCGGGCCGGTCGCGGCAGCGGCCTAAGGGGGAAGCGATGGACGAGATCTTCTTCGTTGGACTTGTCGCGTCAGCCTTCCGGCTCGGCACGCCGATCCTGTTCGCCGCGCTGGGCGAGACCGTGGCCCAGCGGTCCGGCGTGCTCAACGTCGGGATCGAAGGCATCATGCTGGTTGGGGCGTTCACTGGCGTCTGGGGCGCCTTCGCGACCGGCTCGGCCTGGATCGGTTTGCTGATCGCGATGATTGCCGGCGTCGCCATGGCCGCCGTCCACGTCATACTCTGTCTGCGTTTTCACCTGGATCAGATCGTGGCCGGTATCGGACTCACCGTCTTGGGTCTGGGCCTGTCGGGCTTTGGCAACCGACTGGTCTTCGGCACCGGTCAGATCACGCGCACGCCGGTCTTCGAACGGGTCGATCTCGGCTGGCTCAGCAGGCTCGACGTCATCGGACCGGCCTTCTTCCAGCACCATGTCCTGGTCTACGTCGCCGTCGCGCTTGCAGGCGCGACCTGGTGGTTCCTGACGCGCACCGGATGGGGGCTGGTCATCCGCAGTGTCGGCGAAGACCCCGTGGCGGCGAATGCCTCAGGTATCGATGTCATCAAGACACGAACCGTCTGTGTCCTTTGGGGCGGGGCCCTGGCCGGCGCAGGTGGCGCCTACCTTTCCGTCGGTCAAATCGGCAGCTTCGTCGAGGACATGGTCGCCGGTCGCGGGTTCATCGCCATCGCCTGCGTCGTTTATGGTCGTTGGAATCCCCTGGGTGTCTTGCTCGCTACTCTTTTCTTCGGCGCGGCCGATGCGGCCCAAATTCGGCTTCAACCGTTGTTCCCGGATTTGCCCTACCAGTTTTTTGTGATGCTGCCCTATGTCCTGGCGGTTGGGGCGCTGGTCTTCCTTTCGCGACGGTCACGGTTACCCGGCGGACTTGCACGACCTTATGCGCCGCCACGGTAAGACAACGCCCCATCGACCCTGCTCGGTTCAATCCGACGCTGCGCCGTTGTACCAGTCGAGGATTTCGCTACCCGTCGCGAACCAGACATCCTCCCGCTCCTTCATATGGGCGAAAGCCCGGTCGAGGTAGCGAGCACGAAACGGGTGGCCTATGAGGAAGGGATGAAGCGCGATCGACATCACGCGCGCGGTCTTCGCCCCTTCCTCCCACAAGGTGTCGAACTGATCGACGACTACACGGAAGAAATCCTCGCCGGAGCCGCCCCGTTCGAGGAAGACCGGTATATCTCCGACCTCCAGCGTGTAGGGCATGGCCACGATCGAGCCCGCGTTTGTCGTCATGCGATACGGCTGGTCGTCGTTACACCAGTCGGCCACATACTCGACGCCCGCTGCCGCCAGCAGATCCAGCGTGATGTGGGATTCGGTGAGAGCCGGGCTCAGCCAACCACGCGAGCGTGAACCGGCAGTTGCTTCGATCTTGTCGAGCACGCCAGCAATCATGCCCTGCTCTTCGTCTTGCGAAAGGCCTGCGATCAGCATCGAGTTGGAGACGCCGTGCGCCATCCACTCCCACCCTGCCGCCGTGCCGGCCTTTACGATCTCGGGATAGTAGTCACACGCCTCGGAATTCAGGGCAGCGGTAGCGCGAATCCCGTGCTTTTCGAGAACTTCCATGAGACGCCAGACGCCAACGCGCGCGCCATAGTCGCGCCACGCATAATTGAGCACGTCGGGTTGCATGCCCGCCGTCATCGGGGTGATGGAGATCGCCGGCTTGTCATAGTGGAAGTGCTCGATGTTGGGCGTGACCCATACCGCGACTCGTGCGCCGTCCGGAAGCCGAAGCGGAGGCCGGTCGACAATGGCCGAATAGGCGAAGCGGTTGTGTTCCATCAATTTTCCCATTTTCCTCGTCGCGCTCCCTGTCCCGTGAACGGTCCATTCTAGACGGTCGATCAGAGCAGAGCTTCCTCAAGTTTCGGGTTTGACGACCTCTTCGGCCTTCAGGATCCTCTTCGACGTATCGGCCCCTTGCTGGCTTCGAATTTGGCGGGCGGATCCAGCCAATTGGGGGGAAGATCCGGCCAAGTGCGTCGGCTGAGAAGCGGAGCAAAATTACACGCGGGCAGATTGAGCGTTGCCGATCAGCGTGGCCTCAACCTGCCGCCAGGTAACGTTTGTGAGCGGAAAGTAGGTTTTCTTCTCAATTTCAAACACGTCGTGTAAGATGCTCAATATGAAAGTTACCATTCTTGTCGGGTCTTGCCGAAAGGATCGCCTGCATGTCCAACGGTGAGGCGGCACTGGTCCTGAAGGACGGTCACCTGATTGATCCGTCTCAGAATATCGACGGCACGATCGATATCGTCGTCGCGGATGGCAAGATTCGGGGACTTGGCCCCGAAGCCGTCGCGAAAGCACCGGCGAACGCCGAGACCGTGGATCTAGCCGGGCATTATGTCAGCCCCGGTTGGTTCGACATTCACATCCACGCATACGGCACCCTTGGCTTCGCCAATCCCGACAGCATCGGCATCAAGCAGGGCGTGACCAGCTACGTCGATGCGGGTGGTCCCGGTATCGGCGTAATGGAAGAGTTCGCGGCGTTGCTCGATGGGCAGACCGTCACCGATCTCTATGCCGGCCCCTACATCCGGCCGATGGGTATCATCGGAGCGCAGTTCATCGAGGGCGACATCCGCAGCCTGATGAATTTCCCGGTGACCCAGTGGGTCGATTTCATGGCGGCACATCCGGGCCTGGTTCGCTACCTGAAAGTTGCCGCGCTCGGGACCTACGGCACCGGGCCGCTGAAGATGGCCAAGGGCCTGGCGGAGATCATTGGGGTGCCGCTATACGGGCATATCGGCGAATACCAGCACCAACCCGCCGACCCCTGCGTCTATGAGATATTCAACATCTCGGGGCCGGGCGACATCATCACCCACGTCTATCACGCCAATGACGGCCCGGTCCTTGACGCGGACGGAAAGGTGTTCCCGGTCGTGCGCGACGCCATGCGCCGCGGTGTGATCTTCGACGTCGGTTTCGGCGCGTTCAATTTCGGCTGGGATCTCGCGGAGAAATGCTTCGCACAGGATCTGCGCCCGCACATCATCAGTTCCGACCTGCAGCAGTTCAACGTGCTTGGACCGGTCAAATCGCTGGCGAACATCCTGGGCATTTTCCTGCACCTGGGCATGACCAAGACCGAAGTGATCGACGCGATCACTCATACCCCGGCCAAGGTTCTCGGTCTGGCAGACACTGTTGGCAGTCTCGCGCCCGGAATGCCGGCCGATATCACCGTATTCGACATCGAGGATGGTGACTTCGAAGCCATGGATACCTATGCGGGGTCGCGTCAGGTCGCCCGGCGATTCGTGCCGGTTCTGGTCTTCAAGAATGGCGTGCGGCACGAGATCGACATGGATTTGTGCCAGGACGACCGGAACTGGTTGATGCAGATCGCCGAGGATCATGTTCCGGAGGCCGCAGCATCCCTGGACGATCACCAGCGCAAGTTTCTGAGAGCGCTGCGCGTGGCGCTGGAGCCCTACGACTGGACCTACGATCTGGAAAACATGGACCTCGAGAAGGCGACAAACCTGCAAAACGTCGTCACGGAAACCGCAAACCGCATTGGTCTGCCGTTGCGCGAAGCTCTGATGGCTCTTTACGGGACATTCCTCGACAGTCCCTTCACCCTTCAAAGCGGCCTGCTGCTGCTACAGGTTAACCGGGACCTGGCGATGACACGGTTGGACGCCGTCACGGGTGTCCGACAGGCCGCGGCATAGAGACGGCAATGGGCGACGGCGACTCCTCCGTGACAGAGTGGCAGGTCTTGGCCGGCATCGAAGCTGCGACCGCCGAGTTTCCCGTGGAAACAGAATTGGCCGGCGAGCCGATCCTGGTTTTCAAGACGGCGGATGGCTATCGGGGCACCGAGCCCTTATGCCCCCACCAAAAGGTGCCGCTGACATCCGCGGTACTGATGAACGGTGACACGATGCTCCGTTGCTCTCGGCATCATTTCATCTTTCGCTTGGACGGCGGTGCGGGCGTGAACTGTACCGGGATGAAGCTGAAAACCTATCGCATCCGTGAAGTGGACGGCCGTCTCGAAGGTGCGCTCCCGGAAAACGGTGGTTGATCGCCAACGCCCAGCCGCGGAAGGAGGGGAGAATGTTCCTGCGGAACCACTGGTACATCGCCGCGACGCCGGACGAGATCGGCCGGGATCTCCTGCAACGCTTCATCCTGGACGAACCGGTTCTCTTTTACCGGAAGAAAGACGGCACCCCGGTCGCTCTCGCGGATGCCTGCCCCCACCGCAGCATGCCCCTGTCGGATGGTGCCTTGATCGGCGACACCGTGCAATGCGGCTACCACGGCCTGGAATTTGACGGATCCGGCGCCTGCACCAAGATTCCCGGCCAAACCAACATTCCGCCGCGTTGCCGCGTAAGCGCCTACCCGCTGGTCGAGAAATGGCGGTGGGTGTGGATATGGATGGGCAATCCCGAAGCTGCCGACCCGGCCGCTATTCCGGATTTCCATTGGAACGACGATCCAGACTGGATCCCGACCGGAGGTCGCTTTTATATCAAGTGCAACTATCAACTCCTGGTCGACAATCTGCTCGACCTCTCCCACGAGACCTTCGTTCACCCCTCGACCATTGGCAACGCAGCCGTTGCGGAAACGCCGGTGCGGACCGAATCGGACGACGGTGAAGTGCGGGTTCTACGCCAGATCAATGGTCAGCCAGCGCCGCCACTCTACGTTGCCCTGAAGAACTTTACGGGCAACATCGACCGCACACAGAACATCACCTGGACCCCGCCAACAAACATCGTGATTGAATCGCGGTCCATGCCGTCGGGGTCCAACGATCCGGACATGATCCTGGAGTATCGGGTGCTGAACGGGATCACCCCGGCGACGGCAACCGCCACCCATCATTTCTGGGCAACGCCGCGCAACTTCGCGCCGGAAGAAGACGTGACGAAAGCGTTCCACGACGGCTCCGTTCGGGCGTTCAGCGAGGACGTTGAGGTGCTCGAGAAACAACAGGCAATGATCGAACATCAGGCGGCGTTGCGCGGGCGAGACCCCACCTGGATCGACATCAATGCCGATCAGGGCGGCTTGCTCGCCCGAAGGGAGGTAAAGCGCTTGTTAGAGTCTGAACAGGCGCATCGCGCCTGACAAGGACCGAACAGTATGTGGGCTGGCCAGTCCACACAGGGAGTTCAGTAGAAATCGTTCTAAGACAAAAAAAGGGAAGACGATGATCCGACGAATTGTAATGGGTGCCGCGATCGCGGCCGTGGTTGGCGGCGCAACGCCAGCCATGGCGCAGAAGGAAATCCGATTGGGCTTCATGAGCCCGCTTTCCGGACCCCTGACCTTCCTGGGCAAGGAACAGGTCATGGGCATGGAACTGGCGCTTGAGCGGCTTGGCTACAAGCTGGGCGGCATTCCGGTGAAGGTGTTCAAACAGGACGGCCGAATGAGCGCGGCCACCGCGAACCAGGCGGTCACCAAGCTTGTCGAGCAAGACAAGATCGACATCCTGACCGGCCTGATCCTGTCGAACCAGACCATAGCCATAACCAAGCCGCTGACCGACAAAGGCAAATTCGTCATCAGCGGCGTGTCGGGCCCGAAACCGCTGGCCGGCGCCAAGTGCAACCCGAACTTCTTTGCCATCTCATGGCAGAACGAAGGGCCCAGTGAGGCGCTGGGCAAGTTCATGACCGACCGCGGCGTGAAGAGCGTGTTCGCGATGAGCCAGAACTATGTGGCAGGGCGCGATCACGTGGCAGGCGTCTGGTACTACTACAAGGGCCAGCGCAAGGGCGAAGTCTACGTCCCGCGCCGCCACACCGACTATTCCGGCGAAATCGCCCGCATCCGCGCAGCGAACCCGGAGGGTGTCTTCATGTTCCTGCCGGGCCGGGGCGGCATCGCCTTCCTGAAGCAGATGCAGGGCGCCGGACTCTTGAAGAACATCAAGATCTATGGCGGCTCCTGGGCAGCCGACGAGCATTCGTTCAAGGCCGTCGGCGACGCCGCGATCGGCGCAGAGCTGTCCAACCCCTGGTGGGCACAGCTCGACAATCCGACGAACAAGGAATTCGTCGCGGCCTTCCGCAAGAAGCACGGGCGGAACCCGGTGTTCTATGCCGCCTTCATGTATGACGTGATCAATCTGCTCGACGCCGCGATCAAGGAAGCCGGCGGCATCGCCGACAAGGACAAGTTCCGCGCCGCTCTTCGGAAGGCAAACTTCAAGTCGGTGCGGGGCAGCTTCAAGTTCAACAAGAATCACTTCCCGATCCAGGATTTCTACATCGGCAAGGTGGTGAAGAAAGACGGCCAGTTGACCCACGAGGTCATCGGCAAGGCCTTCAGCGATCTCGGCGACCGGTACGCCAAGGACTGCAAGATGGCGAAGTAGCGCTTCGCCGCCGAAAACCGGAAAAAGGCCGCGGTCATCGCCGCGGCCTTTTTTCGTGTCGGTATCACGTGGCGGTCAGATGCCCAGATAGGTCTCGATGACTTCCGGCGCGCTCTCCAGCTCAATTGTCGTGCCGGACCAGCCGACTTTGCCGTTCTGAACAAAGTAGTGCCGATCCGCCAAACTCAAGAGCGCATCCACATCCTTGTCGATTACCAGGATCGACAGGCCTTCCTTCTTGAGATTGTCGAGTACCGTCCAGATCTCCTCCTGGATAAGAGGCGCGAGCCCTTCGGTCGCTTCATCCAGGATCAGCAGTTTCGGGTTGGTCGCCAGCGCCCGGCCGATCGCGACCATCTGCTGCTCGCCACCCGATATCTGATTGCCCATATGATCGCGGCGCTCGGCGAGACGTGGGAACAGGTCGTACACTCGCTCGACCGTCCACGGATTGGCTTCGTTGCGCCGGTTGGCTGAGGTCGCGAACAGGTTTTCGTAGACCGACAGGTTCGGAAAAATCTGCCGCCCTTCCGGTACCAGGCCAATGCCCGATTGCGCGACTCGGAACGCGGGAAGGTGTTCGGTACGCTCCCCGTCGAAGGTGATGCTGCCGTTGCGGGCCGGCGTGAAACACATGATCGAGCGAACCGTCGTCGTCTTGCCCATGCCGTTGCGGCCCATGAGCGTAACGACCTCGCCGTCGTTGACTTCCATCGACATGCCGAAGAGGACCTGGCTTTCACCGTAGAAGGTCTCGATGTTGTCGACCTTCAGCATGACGTATCCCCGCCAGGTGACGCCTTCGACCTGGACACATTCAACTTGTCGGCCTTGTCGCCGAGATAGGCACGGCGAACTTCAGCGTTTTGCCGAATTTGGTCCGGCCTTTCGGTCGCCACCCGACGGCCGTTGACCAAGGCACTGATGCGGTCGGCCAGGGAGAAGACAACATCCATGTCATGCTCGATCATCAAGATCGCATAGCGACCCTTCAGCGTGTCGAGGAACGCGATCATGCCCTCCGTCGCCGCCGGGCCCATGCCGGCGGTCGGCTCGTCCAGCAACAGCACCTTGGGATCGGTGGCCAGCGCCATGGCGATCTCGAGCTGGCGGTGCTCGCCGTGCGACATATTCTTGACCAAAATGTCCTGCCGATGACCGAGGCCAATCTCGGCGAGGATCGCCGCCGCCTTTTCATTCAAATGGTCAACCGAGCGAGCCGGCTTCCAGAACTTGAAGCTGTTGCCGTCGATCGCCTGGGCGGCGAAGGCAACATTTTCCAGTGCGCTGAAGGACGGGATGACGCTGGTGATCTGATAGGACCTCGCCAGACCCAAACGCGCCCGCTTGTGCACCGGCAAAGCAGTCACGTCGCGGCCGCCCAGCAAGATCCGGCCATGATCAGGACGCAACTCGCCAGCGAGTTGAGACACGAATGTGGTTTTGCCCGCACCGTTCGGGCCGATTACGGCATGCACCTCTCCGGGCTGCACGTCCAGATCCACGTCTTCATTGGCGATCAGCGCGCCGAAGCGCTTGGTGAGACCTTCGACCTTGAGGACGGCTTCGGTCATCCGTCCTCTCCCTTAGGCTTGATCAGGCCGTAGATGCCGCGCCTGCCGAACAGCACGATCAGGATCAGCATGGGCCCGAAGATCGCCATCCAATGCTCGGTGAGGTTGGAGATTCCCTCCTCCAGCAGAACGAACACCCCGGTTCCGATGATCGGACCAATCAGCGAATTCGCCCCGCCCACGATCACCATGATCAACAGGTCGCCGGAGATGATCCAATGCAGCTCGTCAGGGCTGACGAATTTCTGGAGGTTCATGTGCAGCGCGCCGGCCAGGCCGGCGATACCGCCCGAGATCATGAAGGCCACCAAGCGATAGCCGAAGGTGTTGTAGCCGAGCGACTTGGCGCGCCGTTCATTGTCCCGGCAGGCCTTGATGACACGGCCGAAACGGGAATTCACGAGCTTGTAGCTGACGTATAGAATCGCCACCAAGATCGCCAGAGTGAAATAGTGGAACACGGCGGGGTCGTTGAAGTTGAGGGCACCCAGGAAGTCAGTGCGGCTCGGCAGCGGCAAGCCTTCGTCGCCGCCGTAGTTCTCGCCGATGCGAATGCCGTTCGCGAGGTAGTAGAGCATCTGCGCGAACGCTAGCGTGATCATGATGAAATACACGCCGACGGTCCGCAGGACGATCATACCCACGATACAAGCGAGCACCACCGAGAGCGCGATCGCCGCCGGATACACGACGAAGCCATTGCCAATCCCGAGGTAGGTCAGGACACCCAGGACATAGCCGCCAGATCCGAGAAACATCGCGTGGCCGAAACTGATCAACCCGCCATAGCCCAGCAGGATGTCGAGGCTGATTGCCACCATGGAGAGGACAATGACGCGGGTTGCTACGCGCAGGAGATAAGCGTCGCCGAATAGCGGCAGGATGAGCATCACCGCCAACAACACCAGCATGGTGAGGTGGCGCAGATCGAACGAACGCGAGCCGAAGAGCAGACCTTTTGGCATCGCGCTCATCCGCTCCTGCTAGCCGCGTCCAGGTGCGAACAGCCCGCTGGGGCGAAAAAACAACACCCCGGCCATGGCCAGATAGATCGCCATGGCGGCGATTGCCGGTCCCAACGTGTAGCCGAGGAACATCGGCAGCAGGAACCGGCCGATCGTGTCGATGAGACCGATCAGGATCGATGCGATGAAGGCGCCGCGAATGGACCCGATTCCGCCGATCACGATCACGACGAAGGTCAGGATCATGATTTCTTCGCCGATGCCCACCTGCACGCTGGTCAGCGGTGTCGTCATCACGCCGGCGAGCGCCGCCAGCCCCGCGCCCAGGGCGAAGACCAGCGTGAAGAGCCGATTGATGTTCATCCCAAGGCCCGCGACCATCTCACGGTTGCTGGCGCCTGCGCGAATGAGCATGCCGACACGGGTGCGGGAGATCAGGAGATACAGGCCAATGGCAGCGAGGATGCCGACCACCGTGATCGCCAAACGGTAGGACGAATAGGTGATACCCGGGATGATTTCGATCGGCGAGAGCAACGTAGGCGGCTTCGGCACATTCATCGGCTCCGAGCCGAACAGGATCTTGGCGAATTCGTTGAAGAACAACAGCAGGCCGAACGTCGCCAGCACATGATCGAGATGCGTCCCCGAATACAGACGCCGAAAGATCGTAACTTCGAGGATCGCGTTGAGTCCGACAGTGATCAGGATGCCCAGCATCACGCCGAGCACGAAGAGCAGAGTCAGAAGCCAGATGTCCGACCATCCCGTCAGGGCCGTCAGCCAGGCAATCGACTTCGCGCCGAAGAAGCCGCCCAGCATGTAGAGCGAGCCGTGCGTCAGGTTGACGAAATCCATGATCCCGAAGATCAGGGTCAGTCCAGCCGCCATGAGGAACAGCATGATGCCGAACTGAACGCCGTTGAGCATCTGCTCGATGATCAGCAACAGGCTCACGAAGACGCTCCAGTGCCAGATACGTTCGGGGAGTACCGGAAGAGGCTGATAGCACACGTTTGTGTGCTTATTTGAAATACTGTAGGGCGCGCAATCTCCCCTGCGCAAGCCCCAATCCCGATCGCGTCCGCGGTCACACCTGATTCCGCAGGGTCGCAGCCAGCCTTTCCGCGATCATGATCACGGTCAGATTCGTATTCGCTCGCGGAATTGTCGGCATTATCGAAGCGTCGATCACCCGCAACCCGGGTACTCCATGAACTGCACCGGCAGGATCGACCACGGCTCCGGGATCGGATGCTGCGCCCATCCGGCAGGTTCCGACTGGATGATAGAAAGGCACCGCCCGCGCCTTCACCCAATCCGCCAATGCGCCATCGTCGGCCATCAGGGCAGCCGCATCGTCCCCGGGCGCAATGACATCGCGGATCAATTTGCGCCGAAGCGGCGCTGGCCCGTTCAAGACAAGATTGGCGATCCAGGACCGTGCCCAGCTCGCCGCGCCATATCGGTTCAGATCGCGCACCCGTTCCGAATAGCTTGCCGGAAAGAATTCGTATATGGCGCGCGCCAGGGCGGGGTGGCGATAGATGCTGTAGGACATGCGCAACGACGCTGAAAGGCGCGCGACATCGCGCTCGTCTGACAGCAGATTGAACTCGATGCGCGGCGACAGGGCGGGATCCGCCGTGTCGAGCGACACCCGGCCCCGGGACATCGGCTTGTAGATGCAGCTGACCAATCCCGCGAGGCGTTCACCCAAGGGATGCCACGACGACTTGTTGGTGACGGAGACGTACATGTCCGCCGGGGGGCAGCCGTCGACCCCGGACGAATAGCGCAGCGCCACATTGGGCGCCGCCCGCAGGCTCTTCGACTGCTTGCCGGCCGGCTTCAGATAAGCGGCCATGGACACGGCGGGATGGTCCTGCAGGTTCGCGCCGACCCCGGCCAGATCCTTGCGGACAGCGATCCCCAGGGCCTGCAGGGCCGCGCCCGAGCCGATGCCCGCCCGCATGAGCATGGCCGGCGTCTGCAACGCGCCGGTCGAGAGGATCACTTCATTCCCCTTGAAATCTTCCGACGTATCCCCGCGGCTTACGCGCACGCCACTGGCTCTTGCGCCGTCGAACAGGATGTCCTCGACCTTGGCGTTGCCGATGATGTGTAGATTGTCCCTGCTGCGGACCGTCTCGGTCAGATAGCCCATCGCCGTGCTTACCCGTTGCGTGGGGCTGCTGCTCATGGGCACCGCGCAATAGCCAGTCTCAGTCTCGCCGTTCATGTCCGGCACGAAATGATAGCCGTGCAGATCTTCCACTGCCTCGACAACCGCCTGACAGAAGCCGGGCCACTGGTCGCGCCGGTGCCGCCGGACCGGAATCGGTCCATCGGTGCCATGCCAGTGATCGTCGAAGTCCAGATCACGCTCCAGCCGCCGGTAGAAGGGCAAGACCGTCTCCCAGCCCCACCCCACCGCACCGGCCTGTTCCCATTCCTCGAAGTCGCCGGGCATGCCGCGCAGCGCGATCATGGCGTTTATGCTCGATCCGCCGCCCATGATGCGGGCCTGCTCGTAGCGTCGCGGCGCCGCGGACTCCGGTGCATTGTGCGGGACCGGGGCGAAGTAGGCACGCAGGTGCGGCCAGAAATTGTCCGGGCGAAAGAAGGTGACGTAATAGGTATCTCTTACGTCGGCGGGTTCCCGGCCCGGAGGATAGTCAGGACCGGCTTCCAGGAGCAGAACCTTCCGGCCGGGATCCTCGCTCAACCGGCTCGCCAAGACGCACCCGGCCGACCCGCCCCCGACGATGATGTGATCCCAGATCATCGCGAGAAGGTCACGTCGGGGGTGGTGTAGAGCGCCGCGCACTCGGCGTCGCGTACGCCCTCGATGAGGTCGAGGTCCCAGTCGACCAGTTTGGCGAAGCTCTCCACCGAATAGTCCTTGAAGGCGAAAGCGAGGTCAGCCAAATCGCGCAGCCGGGCACCAAGGACCAGGCGCGGCAGGCCGGCGTTGAACATCGCGCCGAGGCACATGGGACAGGGTTCGCAGGTGCCGTAGAAGGTGCAATCCTTCAACGTACGGCGGCCAAGCGAGGTTGTCGCCGCGCGAATGGCGAGCAATTCGGAATGGGCGGTGGAATCGCCGGTCGAGACCTTGAGGCTGTGCGTCCGAGCGAGCAGGGTTCCGCCATGGACAATGACCGAACCGAAGGGCTGCTCGCCCTCGTCGAGGCCAGCCCTCGCTTCTTTCAGAGCGATGGCCATGAACGAGTCGTGTTCACTCACAAGACCCCCCTCTCCTTTGGCCTGACAGCGGCGGCGGCAGGTCCATAGCGCCCTTCCAAGGAGCCGGCGCTAAAAGGCCTCGACGCCAACGGTGGCACTTGCGTCCTCCCGGCGAAAACGACGGCCCCGTCGGGGCATGATTCTTTTCGCGGTGCCACCACCCCCCGAAGCGCTGCATCGCCGGCCATACCGACCTTCTCTGCTGCCCGCGGTCGCACCCGGCCGCATTTGGAGATCGGCCCGTCGCGCTTCGGATTTTCACCCGGCCACGAGCCCAGCGGATGTGGGGCCGTCTGCCGGCGAGGATCGTTCCGTCGCGGGTGGTCTTGCATCTTGGGGGTTCAGGCGACGCGCGCCGAAACGCGTTCAGCGCCCGGTACAATCCGCGCCGCGATTTCATTGGCCGCCACCAGGACGTCCCGCTCCCGCACCGTTAGGACTTCACGATTCCGCATGACAGCGTTCCCGGCGATGAACACATCGCGCACATCGCTGCCCTTGGCCGAATAGACGAGCGCCGCCGGAATATCGAGAGCGGGTGTCAGATGGGGTTGCGCCAGGTTCACGGTGATGACGTCGGCATCCTTGCCGACTTCCAGCGACCCGGTTCGATCCGCCATCCCGAGCGCCCTCGCCCCCTCGATCGTAGCCATCTCCAGAACCCGGTAGCGCCCCAGAGCGGTCGGATCGTTCGCAGCCGTCTTCGCCGTGGCGCAGGCATACTTCATGGTTTCGAACAGGTCCTGCCCGCAATTGGCGGCGGGCCCGTTGGTACCCAGTCCGCAGATCAGACCGGCATCGAGGAACGGCCTCAGTCCCGGGAACCCGGTGCCCCAGAACAGCCGGGTCTGCGGATCGAAAACAACCGCCGTCTCGGTTTCGGCCAGAAGCTCGATCTCTCGGTCGTTGAGGTCGGCGACGGCGACCGCCTGCACGCTGGACCCGAGGCAGCGGCCTTCGTAGAGCAGCTCCACATTGCGGATCGAACGGCCATGGGCCTCCTCGATCTTTTCGTTGAATTCCGGCGATTCGGCGACATGCATGTGGATGCCGATACCAAGCCGGTCGGCGAGTGCCCGGGTCTCGAACAAGTCCTCGATATCGACAATCCACGGCAGCAACGGTCCGATCGAGACACCCAGACGGCCGCCCTCCGCGCCGTGCCAGTCTTCCACCAGCGACTCGACCGCCTCGGCTTGTTGTTCGTGGCTTTCGAGAAACTCAGGCGCAAAGTTGCGAGCATGGTAGGCGCGGGCCACGACGCCGCGCACGCCAACGTCGCGCATGGCACGGAAGATGGCGTTCTCCGGCGTGAAATCCCGCGTGCGGGGAATGAACGTGTTCTCGACGACGGTCGTGTTGCCGTTCTTGATGTTTTCGACACAGCCGAGCAGCGCGCCGTAATAAGTCGCGGTGTCGTCCAGCCGTGCCATGATCGGCATTTCCACCTTGAGCCAATCGAGCAGCCGGCGTTCTGTGCCGATCGTGCGGCCATAGATCATGCACAGGTGCGTGTGGCAGTTGACCAGGCCCGGCAACACCGCACAACCCGTGGCGTCGACGACCTCCGCTCCCTCCGGAGCCTCGATTTCATCGGTGCGTCCCACGGCGGATATCTTGCCGTCCTCGATCAGAAGCGCCCCGTCCGGAAGCTCCGTTCGATTTCCGTCCATGGTCAAGATATGACCGCCGCGAAGGACAACGCTGCTCATTGCAATTTTGCCGGCCCCCGAATGATCGAACACATTTCAATAAAGCAACCGAACCACATGCGAATGAAATAATCCAGCATGCCGTCTCATCGGCGCCGTGTGTCCGAGATCTGGCGGCGGATCGCGGTCCCGATCGGACCGTCCGCATCGGCAAATACGTTGCTGACATCGAAATGATTGTAGTGCGGGAGTTCCTCGGCACAGAGGGGATGACCGGCCGACGCCCAAGCCGCAGCGAAATCCCTCGACTGGCGCCGGAACTCCTCGAGGTCGCCATCCCCCCAAAACAGGGCGAGATCCGGCGGGCTCTCCCCCGGGATATGCCGGATGGGACTCAGTGTCTCCACATCCTCATCGGACAGATCAAGATAGTCCTGACGCGCGCTAAGACGCACCGGCTCGAGGTCATACAGGCCGCAAGCCGCAGTCGCCCCCTTGATGACGTCCTGCGGCAGGCGGAACCGGCCGTGCCACCCACTCGCAATCAAGCAGCCAACGAGGTGCCCGCCTGAGGAATGACCCGACACCGTAATCCGATCCCGGCTGCCCCTGTAGTCTCCGATATTCCGCCATGCCCAGGCGAGCGCTGATCGAGCCTGCCGCACCATGGTCTTGAGCGGCACCACAGTCGCGAGCGCGAAGCCGACCGCGATATAGATCGCGCCCGAGTCGACCACCGGCCGGGCCCCGATGGCACCGAAGGACTTGTCCAGCAGCTTCCAAGATCCACCATGGTAGTAAAGGTGCACCGGCCAGCCTCCCGCGGGAGGCTCGCCCTCGGGCAGGAAAATATCCAGTCTCTCGGCCCTGCCCCTCCCGTACCGAATATCGGTCCGGCAGTTCAGCGTGCGCCGCGCCGTTGCACTGGTTTCGGCCCAGAAATCCAGATAGGGGGAGAGATCCGGAACATTGGTTGCCTGATCATATTGTGCATCGAGCTGGGACTGGGTGTAGTCGCGGTAGACTGGTGTCATTGCTGTCGGGCGTCGGCGTAATTGGAACGAGCAGCTAGTCATCCAAGGATGCCCCCCATCCTTACAGTCCTTTCCGGCTGGGTAGGAAGGACGACGTTATCACGGCAACTCAGATTGGCGTCGAGGGGTGGCACGGGAACCTTCGAACGGACGCGCTTGCCCGACGAGAGGGTGACCTACGTCGGGCAGCCCGTGGTCGTGGCAGATTCCCTGTCGCCGGCCCTCGACGCCACGGATCTTGCCGAGGTTGACTACAGGCCGTTGCCGGCAGTGTTCGATCCTGTGACTGCGTTGAAGGACGGGGCCTCAGCACCTCGCGCTCTCGGTCAAGGCGACCAAGGGCATTCCAGTCGAAGCGTTCGGGTCGGCGGCTGTGGCCGTCGATGGGGAAATCGTCTCTCACCGCTATGTCGCCGCGCCACTGGCGACCCGAGGCATCCGGGCCAGAGTCGATCGGACGGCTGAACTCGCCCGCCGGCAAATCACGGCGAATAATATTTTGCATTCGGGTTCAGTTTCAAAATCCCTCGTCATATTCGGGCTTGCCCGCGCCACTCATCAAATCGGTCGATCGGCTTTGCCAGTAAACATCATATTACGGCATAGTCTGCACACCCGAGATTGACCTTATTGGATCGAGACTGGCCCAAAACATTTCAAGAAATAGGATCCATTTTTCCTCTTTAAGCCGGGCGTGGAGCGCTTCTCCGAACCATCTGTTATATGCGTTAAAATCGGTCTAAGCGCTTCGACCGGACGCGAATTAACAATAAGACCATAAATCCCCGATCCGGATTGGCAGTATACCAAAGCGACGCACCAAGAAGTGTTTTCGGCAACTTCATCGCGGAGAGTGTTCACAGCTTTTAATTTCTTCTTGCGGTGGGACTTACGAGTTCGACATGTCGTATAATACCATCCGGCGCTGTCTTGAACTTGGGTCGACCTACGCAAAGCGCCATCGGCCATTCGGTCGTTACCATCTGGACAAGATGGTCGTCTTGATCGGGAGCAGATCAACTCAACCCTCTATCTTGAAGACGAACAAGCAACGCATGGGACCCTCCGGTCCCTGGACACGTCCAGCCCGACAAATAACCCGCTTTATCTTCGGGTCCTCCCAGCCCTCGTAACTGGCCGCGCTAACCCTCGGCGCCGTCCCGCCACAAAGGCATTTCGCCGCCGTACCTTTCGAAGATTCCATGTTTGAAGATGTCAAGGCCGACGATTTTTCCATAAATGTTAGTGCGTTGCGGTATGCTAGACTTTTATCCTACCGCCGCTAACTGATTGCGACTGATTGTGCCGGAGACATATATGCAGAGCAGCAACCTTGGACACGCGACTTTAGTCATCAGGAATGGCCTTCTCGTCCGCGGCTCAGCCTCCGATCGTCGACTCGAGCGCGCAGACATTCGGATAGAAGATCAGCGAATCGCGGCCATCGGCTCGAATCTCGCGGCCCAGAATGGAGAGGCAGAAGTCCTCGACGCATCCGCCCGGATAGTCATGCCCGGACTTATCAACGCGCATATGCACTCGAACGAGAGCTTCGAATGTGGCGCCTATGACAATCTTCCGCTCGACTTGTGGCTTCTCCAGAGCTATTCACCGCTCGGTTCTCCGATCCGCTCCGAGCGGGAGCACTATCTTCGCACCATGGCTTGCGCCATTCGGTCGATTCGCTCTGGCGTGACAACAGTCCAAGACGATCTCGTATACCCGCCGTCGACTGCCGACGCCGTCGATATGGCCATGTCTGCTTACCGCGACGCCGGCCTTCGGGCTTGGGTGACGGTGGACATGTGGAACTTGCCATTCATGGAGTGTTTTCCGTTTTTGGACGGCATCATGCCCGACCACCTTCAGGAGGAACTGAATCGCCTACCGAACCTCTCAATCGCGGAATACGAATCTCTGTTCGAGGCGCATTTTACAAATTGGCACGAACACGATGGGCGGCTTCGCCTCGTCCTTGCGCCGTGCGGCCCTCAACGTTGCTCAGAAGAGCTTTTGCGCGCGATCGGAAGACTTTCCGAAAAATATGATGTGCCGATCCACAGCCACACTTTGGAAACGCGGCTCCAGGCCATCCACGCCAAGCTTCAACACAATTGCACTTGGGTCGAATATTTTGAGGAACTGGGTTTGCTAGGGCCTCGCACGACCCTGGTCCACGGCATTTGGCTTACGCAATCCGATATTGAGCTTCTTGCCGACCGCGACTGTTCAGTCGTCCACAATCCCTTGAGCAACCTGAAGCTTGGCAGCGGCGTGGCTCCGGTGCGGCAATTGCTGGACGCCGGAGTCAATGTGGCGCTTGGCACCGACGGCATGGCCACCAGCGACACCGCCGACCTAGTCGAGGCGATTCGCGTCGCAAGCCTTATCCATAAGGTCGCCGATCCAGACTATGAGCACTGGGTCTCCGCCGAGGAGGTCTTCGATATCGCGACGCGCGGGGGTGCCCGAAGCGGCTTGATGGAAAGCGAAGTCGGCGCCCTGGAGGAAGGCATGCGCGCAGATATCATTTTGCTCGACGCGTCAGACTGGGGCTTCACGCCGTCGACCAACCCCGTTCAGCAGCTAGCCTTTTCCGCAAGTTCGGCTGCCGTGAAGACGTCGATTATCAATGGCCGTATCGTCATGCTTGACGGTAGGGTGCTCTCGATTGACGAGGATGCGGTAAAGGCGGAAATCCGCGAAGCGGCCGAACGGTTCTGGCGCGATGACGTGCCGGCTATGCGCGCCGGTGCAGCTCGATTGGAGCCCTATCTGGACGCGATGTACCAGCGTGGCCTTGAAGAAGACTTCGAGCTGAGCGGCGAGCGCTAGCGTTGGACAGTTTATGTGACGGATTGACCGCACCTCTGTCGGCGTTGTGCTAATGCACAATTAAGCCGTAGGCGCTAAATCCTCGAATTTAGGCCTCAGTGCCTGCATTCCGCAGCAGGTGCCGGAGCAGCTTTCCGGTCGCATTGCGCGGCAAGGGTTCGGCCGATATCTCAACCGCCTTCGGCGCCTTGTAACGGGCCAAGTGACCGGCGCAGAAGGCCTCAATGGCTTTCTGGCTCAGGGCGGAAGCGCCCTCCCGCATAACGACTACAGCGCAAGGCACCTCGCCCCAGGTCGGATCCGGGCGCGCGACGACTGCAACGTCGGCGATGGATGGATGCTGCGCTAGCACTGCCTCCACTTCGGCGGGAAAGATGTTCTCGCCACCCGAAATGATGACGTCCTTCTTTCGATCCTTGACGTAGAGATAGCCGTCGCTGTCCAGACAGCCAACATCGCCGGTACGAAACCAGCCATCCGTGAAGGCGTCGGCCGTGGCTTTCGGATCGCCCCAGTACCCCATGATCAGGTGCGGAGCGCGAACCTGGATCTCGCCGACCTCGTCGCCTCCCAAGACGATACCGTTCTCGCCCACTATGCGCAGGTCTGTGTGGAAGAAGGGCAGCCCGGCCGAGGCGCCCTTTGTCAGGTGATGGGCCGCGTCAACCACGGTCGCCGGCCCGGCGGTCTCCGTGGAGCCATAGGTGTGGAGCACGGGAATGTCGTGCTTCGAAAAGGCCTCGATCAGGCCGATCGGCACAGGCGCGCCTCCCGCCATGACAAAGCGCAGGCTGGTGAGGTCCGCAGTGGCGAAGTCCGGGTGATCGAGGAGGCTCAGCAGCATGGTCGCCACCGCGAAGAAATGGTTGACGCCCTCGGCCTCAATAATTCTCAGGATCGCACCCGGGTCCCAAGCGGCCGGCACGACCGCGCATGCACCCAGTAGCGGGAACAGCGTTGCCGAGGACATTCCCCCGACATGAAACAGCGGCACCGGAATCAGGCTCACGTCGCCCGGGCGATAGTCGAGTGACCCTGCCATCGTAGCGGCCGCCCAGTAGAGGCCGGCATGGCTGAGCAGCGCACCGCGCGGCCGCCCGGTGGTGCCCGAGGTATAGACCAGGAGCAGGGGCTGATCGGAGCGGACCGGCGTCTGCGCATTCACATTGCTGGCCGAACCGACCGACTCGGGCGTCGATCCCGGCACGCCCCCTTCCAACGGCC
Source organism: uncultured Alphaproteobacteria bacterium (assembly GCA_947259335.1). Taxonomy (GTDB): domain Bacteria; phylum Pseudomonadota; class Alphaproteobacteria; order Bin65; family Bin65; genus CAMYMQ01. The sequence goes on from CAMYMQ010000437.1 coordinate 77,344, forward strand.
CAGGAAAGACGCCGTCGCCGATTGTCCAGCGATGCGCGATCCCGAACCGCCTGGCGAGATCGGCGGCAACATCGGCGAAATCCGGCTGCGCGACGATCAGAACAGGGGCGCTATCCTCGATGATCAGCCTGAGCTCTTCGCTCCCGAGCCTGATATTCACGTTGCACAGGATGGCGCCGCGCCGGGCGACGCCATAGTAGAGGGCGATCGACGCAGCGCTGTTGCGCGACAGGACGGCAACGCGGTCTCCGGGTCCGATCCCGGCATCCGCCAATGCTGCTTCCACGGCGACAGCCCAGGCCTGCAACGCGCCGAAATCGAGCCGCAAGCCGTCGGCGATCAGGGCCGGTGCCCCGCGATCGCGAAGAGCGCGCCGTTCGAGAAGGGCACCGATGGTCGGCGCGGCAGGCGCCGCCGGCCCGTCAGGCTCGGTCACCCCCCGCTCCCGACCTTGCCGCGCTTATCCTCGCGCCCCTTGAAGGGGCCGTCGCGGGCATCGAGAAACGCCCGCATCCCCTTCTCCGCGAGAAGGGTCAACAGGTCCCGCTGCTCGGGGAAGTCACCGCCAATCACGAGCGTATCCGCGAGACCGTGCTGGCGTATCGCGACCGAAAAGCCCATCGCGTCGTAGGCGGCACGCAGGCTGCGCTTCTTCATCTGGACCGCCCAAGGCGGCACCAGCGCGATCCGCTCGGCCAGGGCCTGTGCCGCATCCTGCAGGTCGCCGGACGGAACGATGCTGTTGGCCAAGCCCAGTCGATACATATCCTGCGCGTCGAGCGCGTCGCCGGTGTAGTAGAATTCGGTCGCGGCCTTGGCGTGGGTCAGGAAGGGCAACAGCAAAAACGGCGATAAGGCACCGTGCCGGATCTCCGGCTCCGCCAAACGCGCGGATTCCGATACGACCGTCAGGTCGGCGGCCATGGCGATCGCTGCGCCCGCACCGACCGCGTGTCCGTTCACCGCGGCGATGACCGGCTGACGGAGATGCCATATCTTGAAGAACAGATCCGTGTTCGCGCGGATCATCGTTTCCAGGGCGGGAATCGACGTGTCCTCGATAAGAGACATATCCCAGCCTGTCGAAAAGGCCCGGTCGCCCTCGCCCGTCAAGATGACCGCGCGGACGCCCTCGTCAGACTCGATCGTGGTCAGCGCCTGCAACAACTCACGATCGGTGATCGTCATCCTCAGCGCATTGAGACGCTCGGGCCGAGCAATCACGATGCGGACGACGTGCCCCTCCTGCTCGACGCGGATGTCCTCGAAAGCCATCTGCGAATAATTTCCCATCGATCAGCTGGCCTGCTTGCGGTAGGCGTGATTGGCGTCGAACCGCTCGGTCAGATAATCGCCCCAGACGACCGGCGGATAGATGGGCGGATGAGACGCGTCGCAGCAGCTCGAAAGACAGGCCACTTCCGTCTCGAACTGCGGATCGAAGAAGAACGGCAGCGAGTACCGGTCGCGGCCCGGCGCATTATTGACCCGGTGGAGGGTCGACCGGAAGCGATCGTTCGTCCAGCGCATCAGCATGTCGCCGATATTGACCATGAAGACCCCGGGAAGATTCGGCGCGTCGATCCATTCGCCCCCGCGGGTCGCGACCTGGAGGCCGCCGACATCGTCCTGTGCGAGAATCGTGATGAAGCCGAAATCGCTATGCGGCGCCGCACCGAATTGGTCGGGCGGTAGATCCTCAGGAGCCGGGGGATAGTGAAGCGCGCGAATGAAGGCCATCGGCCGTTCATAACACGCCGTGAAGAACCCGTCCGGCAGCTCCAGCGCGGCATCGAACAACGGCAGCATGCGGAGGCCCAATGCGGACATGGCCCGGTGATATTCCTCCATCGGTGCACGAAATCCGTCGAGCGCGGGCCACTGGTTGAAGCCATGCAGAGGCCAGCCTTCAACGATCCCCGGATCGTCGGGTTCGAGTTCGACACCGATCAGGAACGACTCGCTCAGGTTCGGTTTCGAGGCTTCGGCGCGATGCTGATCGGTCATCGGCATATAGCCGCGGTGCCCGGCGTTGATCTTTGTCTCCAGTTTCCGGTCAACGGGCATCGCGAAGAACCGGGCGGACTCCGCAAAGGCGGCGGCCACCACTTGATCGGGCACGCCGTGGTTGGCGATGCCGAAAAAGCCGATCTCTTGAAGAGCCGTGCGAATCGCACCCGCGGCCCGGTCACGGGTTTCGGGAATGGAGAGGTCGCCGGACAGGTCGACGATGGGAATTCGGGGCATATCGGTCTTCGGCATGGGAGTTCCAGAAGCGGCCGAGTGTTTCAAATCATAGCGCAATCACCTTCTATCAGAAAACCTCCGCTGTTATCATTCCGGGATCGCGATTGGCACGGAATCACTATCGTCGCATGCAAATCCACCAGCCCGCCGACCTCAATGATGCGATCCGCCTGCTGGCCTCTAACGATGAGGTTCGGTGCCTGGCCGGAGGCCAAAGCCTCGTCCCCATGTTGAACCTGGGGCTTGTGGACCCTCCCGCTCTCGTGTCGCTGCGGCACGTTGCCGGTCTCGATCGGATCGAACGGGGAGAGGACGGCAGCCTCAGCATCGGGGCCATGGCCTCCCAAGCAGCCCTGGCAGCGTTTCAGGCGACGGGGCAGCACCAGGTGCTCGTTCAGGCCGCCCGCCAGATGGCGCACCCGGCGATCCGGAATTTCGGGACGGTCGGCGGCAGCCTCTGTCACGCCGATCCGGCCGCGGATCTGCCGCCCGCTGCCGTCGCTGCGGGGGCGACCTTCTCGATCAGCGGACCGGGTGGCGCGCGCGAGGTCGCCGCCGAAGATTTCTTCGTCGACTACCTGACCACGGCGCTTTCGGACGCAGAAATCCTGACGGGAATCGCGGTGCCCGCGCCTGCGTCCAATTCGGCAGGCCACTACTACAAATACGCACGGGTGGACGGCGATTACGCCACGGTCTCTGTTGCCGTGTCTCTCTCGGCGGACGCTGGCGTCTGCAGCGGCGCACGCATCGTGCTCGGCAGTTGCGCCCAGGTGCCGCTCCGGCTCGACGAAGCGGACGCGGCCCTCGTCGGCTCGGCAGTCGTCGACGGGTCGGTCGACACCGACGCAGTTGCCCGCGCCGGCACCATGCTCCAGCAAGCAGCCGAACCGCTCGACGACGTGCGCGGCACGGCCGCCTATCGCCGGCGCTTGATCCCGGGCCTCGTGGCCCGGGCGGTCGCGCGGGCCGCCGCGGAGATCGGCACATGAGTGAAAAGACGGCAATTGTCCTCACCGTAAACGGCCAAGACCACGCAGTGCTGCTCGACCGCCCCTCGACGCTTCTGGACGTCCTGCGCCATCAATTACATCTGACCGGCACCAAACAAGGCTGCAACTATGGTGTCTGCGGCGCCTGCACCGTCCTGATCGACGGCAAGTCAGCGCGCGCCTGCCTCGCTTTGGCGGGCGACTGCGGCGGGCGGGATGTCGTGACCGTAGAGGGCCTAGCCGACGATCCGGTTGCCATCGCCTTGTACGAAGCGCTGGTCGCTGCCGGGGGCGTCCAATGCGGCTTTTGCACCCCGGGCATCAGCGTCGCGCTGACCGAACTGCTACGCGAACGAGACGGCGACAGGCCGACCCGGGACGACATTCGCCACTGGCTGGGCGGCAACATCTGCCGCTGTACCGGATACGTGAAAATCGTCGAAGCAGCCGAATGGGCACTCGAGATGCTTGAGACGCACCCCATCGCGGAGGAAAGCGCGTGACGGAATTGCCACCAGTGATCGGCAACTCGGTTCGGCGCCGCGATTCGGCCGACAAGGCATCAGGCTCGGCCCTCTACACGGACGACCTGTGGCGACCGGGCATGCTTCACGCGGCGTTACTGACCAGCCCCCATCCGAGCGCCCGCATCATATCGATCGACGGCTCCGTCGCGGCGGCGCTGCCTGGCGTGAAGGCCATCGTGACCGGGGCCGACCTTCCCACCCGTCGTTGGGGTGCGTTCGTGCAAGACGAGACACCGTTAGCGGTCGACGTCGTGCGGTATGTCGGTGAGCCTGTTGCGGCGGTCGTGGCGACCGATGCGGCGGCGGCACGGGCAGCGCTCGCTCTGATCGATGTCGAGTATGAGGAACTTACGCCAATCCTGTCGATCGAGGACGCCATAAGCCCGGAAGCGGTCTTGGTGCACCCTGGTTTCGCCCAATACGGGAAGCGCGGCGAGCTGGGCGCGGAAGGTCCGAACGAGGTTACCCAGCAGGAACTCACCGAGGGCGACGTCGAGGGCGCCTGGGCAGACTGCGACGAGATCGTGGAAGGTGTCTATGAAGTGCCGTCGCAGTCCCATGTTTATCTGGAAACCGTGTCGGCGATCGCTGAGTTCGACAAGTCGGGCAAATTGACCGTTTGGTCGGCGAACCAGTCCGTCTCCAAGGTGCTGTCGACGCTGACCAAGGCGCTTGACCTGCCCATGTCGAAGATACGGGTGATCACGCCAGCGGTTGGCGGCGGATTCGGCGGCAAGTCGGGGGTTACCGTCCAGCCACTCGTCGCGCACCTGGCGCGGATTACGGGCAAGCCGGTCAAGCTCACCCTCACCCGCGAGGACGACTTCATGATGATGCGCCGGCGGCACCCGGCGATCGTCAAGGTGAAGACCGGCGCCAAGGCGGATGGCACGCTCGTCGCCCGCGACCTGGAGGTTATCTACGACGGCGGCGCATATGCCGAGGACAGTCCGGCGGTGCTGGGTTTCGGCCTGCTGATGGGACGCGGCCCCTACCGGATACCGCACTGCCGCCTGCGCGGCAGCGTCGTCTACACGAACAAGCTGCGGGCCGGTGGCTTCCGGGGGTTCGGGAATCCGCAGGTGACCTTCGCCACCGAATCCCAGCTTGACGAACTGGCCGAACGGCTGGGCCTCGATCCGCTGGAACTGCGCCTGAAAAACGCTCTCGACCAGGACGAACTCTGGATCGGCGGCCAGCGCATAACCTCATGCGCGTTCAAGGCCTGTCTCGAAAAGGCGCGCGACGCTTCGGACTGGAACACGCGGCGCCAGGCTGGCCGCGAAGCGAGGGACGGCAAGGTCCGCGGTGTTGGCATCGCCGGCGTTGCGCATATCTGCGGGCTGATGGGAACCGCCGCCACCATCCGCATGGCCGAAGACGGCACCGTGACCCTGGCGACCAGTGCGGTGGACCTGGGCCAAGGAGCGGACACTGCACTGTCGCAAATCTGTGCTGGCGCGCTCCAGATCGGGCTCGAGCGGGTGAACCTGACCGGCGCGGATTCGGATGCCGCCCCCTATAACTGGAGCACCGGGGGCAGCCGGGTCACCTACATGGTCGGCCGCGCGATCGTGAAGGCGGCGGACGAGGTGCGTCAAAAACTGATCGAGCATGCCGCCGAGCTATTCGAATGCGCGGCTGAAGATCTCGAACTGCGCCCCGGCGGCAACGTCGGCCTCGTCGGCGTGCCCGAGAAGATTGTGAGCTTTCAGGACATCTCGTTGCGTGCCCATTACACGAGCGGCGGCCCGATCCTCGGCAGCGGCGCCCTCGTCTACGACGGCGAACCCTTCGATCCGAAAGAGGCGACGATCCGCAACTATCCCTTCGAGCGGATCGGCACTTACACGTTCGGTGCGCAGATTGTCGAAATCGAAGTCGACACGGTTACCGGCCAGATCGAAATCATCAACGCCTGGTCGGCGCACGATGTGGGCAAGGCGATCAATCCCCTGGCCGTCGAAGGCCAGATCCAGGGCGGCTTTGCGCAGGGCGCCGGTTACGCGCTGGTTGAGGAGTTGCTGTGGGACGAGGGCCAGCCGATCAATCCGACCATGATGGACTACAAGGTGCCGGGGGCACCTGACCTGCCCATGGAGATCCATCCGATCATTGTCGAGAACCCGGAGCCCTCCGGCCCCTTCGGCGCGAAAGGCGTGGGCGAGCCGCCGTTGATCGGCGTGGCGCCGGCGATCGCCAATGCGCTGGCGCATGCAGCCGGTGTGCGTCTGCGCCGCATCCCGATGATCCCGGAGCGGGTGCTGGACGCGCTAGACCAGCGACGGCAGGAATAGCGAGATCGGCGGTACCAGCACTAGGAGGGTCAACCGCCCGATATCGGCGATCCAGAACGGGGTAACGCCGGCAAATATCGTTCCTGTACGCACATCGGTCAGAACACCGCGAAGGACGAAGACGTTCATCCCGACAGGCGGGGTGATCAAGCTGATCTCGGTGACGACCACGACCACGATCCCGAACCAGATCAGCGTCTCCTCCGGACCCAGGCCGAGGTCGAGAGCGGCGACCACCGGCACGAACACGGGGACGGTCAGCAGCAACATCGAGAGGCTCTCGAACACACAGCCCAGCGCAATGTAGATCAACAGGATCACCAGAATCACGACGAGCGGGGCGACCTTCAGGCCGGTGATGAACGACGCCAGTTCTGTCGGCATTCCCGCGTCGTTCACGAAGTTCGCAAAGATCAGCGCGCCGATCAGGACGACGAACAGCATCGACGTGGTGACCGCGGTTTCCGCCAGCACCTCGAAGAATTGACGCCGGGTCAGGGCGCGCCGGAGAAGGACAAACATCCATGCCCCGAAGGCGCCGATGCCAGCCGCTTCCGTCGGCGTGAAGATGCCCGCGTAGATCCCGCCGATGACGACGATGAACAAGACGATCACGCCCCAGATGCCGCGCAGGGCCTCGAAGCGCTGCGCCCAGGTCGCCCGGTCGGCTGGAGGCCCGAGTTCGGGCTTCCAGCGGATCATGACCTGGACCGCGCCCATGTAGAACAGCACCGCGACGATGCCGGGGATGATGCCTGCGGCGAACAGTTTCGCCACGTCGCTCTGCGTGATCAGGCCATAGATCACCAGGATCACGCTGGGCGGAATCAGGATGCCGAGCGTGCCACCTGCCGCGATCGATCCAGTGGCGAGGCTATCGGCGTAGCCGAAGCGGCGCATTGACGGCATGGCGACTTTCGCCATCGTCGCGGCGGTCGCCAGGGACGAGCCGCAGATGGCGCTGAAACCGCCGCAGGCAACGATGGTCGCCATTGCAAGTCCGCCGCGGCGGTGCCCGAGAAAAGCGTTCGACGCCGCGTAGAGCTCTTCCGAGAGCCCTGCCCGGCTGACGAAGGTGCCCATCAGGATGAACAAGGGGACAACCGACAACTCGTAGGTCTCGCCGGTCCGGCGCGCGATCTGACCGACCAGCGAGAAGGCCGGTGCCCAGTCGTTCAGCAGCGCGTAGCCGACGGTCCCGACGATCGCCATCGCAAACGCGATGGGGATGCGCATGAACACCATCAGGATCAGCACCGCGAAGCCGATGCCCGCCTCGATCATTGCCCGGCCGTCAGATGAAGCCCGGGGCTGGCCCGCGGGCGCCCCGGAGATAGCGAAACACGTTGGCGATCAGCACAAGGGTCGCCAGGGCGCTGAGCGCCGACATGAAGTAGATGATCGGTGACCGGGACATCCGCAGATATTCCGTGACGTCGCCATATTCGCGAATCTTCTCGGCGAGGTCCCAAAGCTTCCAGGCTATGATGCCCATGCAGACGCTTGCGACCAGATTGACCAGAATCTGACGGACGGGGATCACCGCCGCGGGCGTAAATGAATCGAGAAGATCGATTGTGATGTGGCTCTCCTGGCGCGAGACCGACGGAAGCGCGGAATAGATCAGAGCCGCCATCAGGAACTGAGTGATCTCGAAGCCTCCGGGCAGTGGGGAATTGAACAGGTAGCGGCCGACGACGTCGAGGACGGTCACTGCCATGATGCAGAACAGCAGAATACCCGCCACGCCGCCGAACACGACATGGACCCAGGTGGTCAGGCGGTCCCCGCTGTACCAGCGGGGACCGCCGAAGGCCGGCTTATCCATGGGCTTGTTGCGAAGGTGCGGTCACCCAGTGACCGGGTACTGCTACTTCTTCACCTTCTGCACTTCAGCGCGGAGTTCCTTCAGGACAGCCGCCGGGTCCTGCACGCCCTCTTTCTTCGCGCGCGCGATCCAGGCCGCATCCATGTCGGCGAGCTTGCCCTTGATCGCCGCAGCCGTCTTGGCATCGAATTCGGCAACCGTGTTGCCCTTCTTGGTGAGCTCCGTGACCGCGATCTTGTCGGCGCCGTCCCAGGTCGCGCCGATGAGCCGGGACAGGCTTTCGCCGGTGACGCTGTCGAGCGCTTTCTTCTGGGCGGCCGAAAGCCCGTCATACTTCTTCTGGTTCATGACGACGGCGAAACTGGCCGTATAGAGCCCGCCCGGCAGCCCATAGTGGTATTTGACCACGTCGCCGAGCCGGAAGCTCCAGATCGTCTCGATCGAGAAGAAGATGCCATCGGCCACGCCCTGGGCCAGAATCTCCTGCGCCTTGGTGACGGGCGCCGAAACGCTGACGATGCCGAGACGTTTGGCGATCGCGCTCTGGGTGCCGCCGCCGGTGCGGACCTTCATGCCATTGAGGACGTCGATCGAGGTTATCGGCTTGCGGGAATGGACCATGCCTGGCCCATGCGCGAACAGGGCGAGCAGCTTGACGCCCTTGTGCTCATTGAACTTCGCGAAGTTCTTCGTATAGGTGCGCCAATAGGCAACCGACATCTGTTCCGCATTGCCGTCGAGACCCGGCAGTTCGACCATGTCGGTCAGTTCAAACCGCCCGGTGGTGTAGCCGTGCGTGATCCAGGCCATGTCCGCGATACCCTCCCGCACGCGGTCGTAGAGGTCGCGCGGATTGATGGGCGGATACGTCATCCTGATCTTCAGATCGGCCTTGGTCGCCTCCACGTTCTTGATCCACTGCGGCCACGCCGTCGTGTTCATCGCGTGCTTGGGACCGGCATACGTCTCGAGCTTTATGGTCTCGGCCTGGCTCGCTGGCGCGCCCAACAGGGCCACGGAAACGGCGAACGCAACACCCGGCGCAATACGGCTCAACGACTTCATTGATTTGGTGGCGGTCATCTTGAAATCTCCCATCAGTGCCTCCATGCCCCCTTCAATTGTTGGTTCGCTAGTCCGGCGGAATTACCACCAAACGATACAGGGCAGTATCGAAATGCTATACCGCGCTGCAGCAACTGTCCACGGTACCGGCATCCTTCGGACCGGTTCAGCAGCGACGCAGGACGCTGTTCAGCGCCTCCCGATCGAAGCCTCTGCCGACTTGGCCCAACAGAAGAATGGCGAAACTACCGAGTAGGACCATCGAAGCGGATCCGGGGTGACCTTCTCTTTCTAGCAATCGCCTGGAAGGTCCGGAAACAGGTCTTGGGCGGACTGAGCGCCGCCACCAATCTGACCTGCTCCCCGTGGGGTCCCGCAGTTGATATGAGAGTCCGTCATCAGGAGACGGACGATGAAGAAGAGCAGATTTACCGAGGTTCAGATCATCGGGGTCCTGGGTGAGCAGGAGGCCGGTGCGA
>CAMYMQ010000438.1 GCA_947259335.1 uncultured Alphaproteobacteria bacterium
CGCCGCCGATGCCGCCCGCCACGGGCAACCGTTTGACCAGGCGAATCCGCGCGCGCGGCTCGATCCCCAGCGCGGCGGCCAGCGCCCGTGCGGCCCGCAGGACGAGATTGTCGGCCTCTCCCGACAAGGCCGCCGCAAACGGCCCCTCGATCGACAGGTCGAGCGCGTCGCTTCCCTCGACGATAATGTCGTCGTGGACGTCCGCGAAGACGATCAGGCTGTCCAGCAGGTGATAGCCGTCCGGCCGGCGGCCCGTTACGTGCAGGTAGAGATTGATCTTGGCCGGCGCCGCCCGGGCGATCCGGTCCGGGGCCCCGTTCACTTCTTCGGATCGGTCGGCGGAGCCGCCTTGATTGGCTTGAACGGCTCCATCCCGTCGGCGAGCTTTTTCTTGATCGCGGGAATCGCATCCTTCTCGGGCTTCAGAGACAGCGCGCGGCGCCACTGGACCCGGGCCTCGTGCTTGCGGCCGGCCCGCCAATAGGCATCGCCGAGATGATCGTTGATCGTCGGGTCGTGCGGCCGCAACTCGGTCGCCCGCTCGAGATGGACGACCGCGTCCTTGAAGTTGCCCAGCCGGTAGTCGACCCAGCCCACCGAATCGACGATATAACCGTCGTTGGGACGCTGGCGGAGCGCCTTGGCCAGCATGTCCTTGGCCTTGCCCAGATGCTCGCCGCGTTCGATCCAGGAATAGGCCAGATAGTTGAGGACATAGGCCTGGTCCGGACTGAGCTTCAGCGCCTGGAGGAAGTCGGCCTCGGCGCGCGGCCACTGCTTTGACCGCTCCAACGCGATGCCGCGCACATAGTAGAGGTTCCAGTGCCGCTTCTGCGGCGCCTTGATGCGCTCGATCGCCTTGTCATAGGCGGTCACCGCCTCGGAGAACCGGGAGCGCGCCCGATAGAGATTGCCCAGCAGCGCCACCGCATCCCACCGCTCGGGCCGTTCCGTCGCCAGGGCGTCGAGCGCCTTGATCGCGTCGGCGTCCCGCTCCAGGCCAATCAGGTTCGTCGCGACCGATTTGCGCGCGGCCCACGAAAAGATCGAATCGCGGGGCACGCGCTGGAAGGTCGCAACCGCCGCGGCATGCCGGTCGTCGTCTTCGAGCACGGTACCGAGCAGGTAGATCGTCGTGGCATCGCCGGGCCGGATATGGTCGGCGAGCCGGACGAAGAACAGTGCCTGGTCGGACCGGCCCGACGACTGGAAGGCGCTGGAAAGGTTCATGAAGAGTTCGGCGATGCCCGCGCGGGCATCGGGGACGACCGGGTCGAGCTTGCCGTCGTCCCGCAGCTTCTTGAGCAGGGCCTCGCCCGTCGCCGAATCGGAGTTGATGTCGAGGAAGTCCTCGATGGTCTTGTCTGCCTCCGCTTTCTTGCCGTTCCGCGACTGGAAGGAGGCGATCAGCTGGACCACGCGCAACGACGGCAGGCTCTGCCGTTTGCTGAGTTCGGCATAGCGCTCGACCGCCGAGGCCGTGTTGCCGGCGAGATCGTCGATCAGCGCGCTGTGGACCAGATAGAAGTTGACGAATTGCGGCTCCAGCCGGAGCGGACCGAGCGCCTTGATCGCCTCGGCCCCGTTTTTGGTCTTGCCGAAGGTGGTCCAGGCGGCGATGACCGGCTGCGCCAGCCTGACGCCCGAGCTGCTCGACAGCTTCTCGAGGCGCTGGTTGACCTCGTCATAGTCCTCCCGGCGCGTCGCGTCGGCGATCAGCACCAGGTTGGCGACCGCGTTGTCGGGATCGATTGACAAGATCTTCTTCGCCAGTTCCGATGCCTCGGCGACCCGGCCGCTGCGAACATGGGCGTTGAACGCCCGCAGAAGCACGCGGTCGTTCGCCGGCTGGTGGCTGAGCGCCTGGCCGAAATAGTCCGAGGCGGCGCGCGAATCCTTGATGCGCGCGGCGTGCCGGCCCGCGAGATAGGCACCGGACGCGGTCGAGGCCACCGGCGTCTTGGGCGGTTCCTCGCTCCCGCTTTCGGAGCAGCCGGCAACGAGCACAGCGCCCGACAGCGCGAAGGCCGCCGTCCAACGGGCGATAGGTCTGGAACTTGCGCGATCCATCGACGTCGTCACCTCGCTCGTGGCTCCCTGTCTACATGTTGGGATAGTTGGGGCCGCCCCCGCCCTCGGGCGGAACCCAGTTGATATTCTGCTTCGGATCCTTGATGTCGCAGGTCTTGCAGTGCACGCAGTTCTGGGCGTTGATCTGGAGCCGCGGATTGCTCCCGTCGTCGTCCCGCAGGATCTCGTAGACGCCGGCGGGACAGTACCGCTGCTCCGGCGCGTCGAACTTCGCCAGATTGTAGTCGATTGCTATATGGGGATCCTTCAACACAAGGTGAACCGGCTGGTTCTCTTCGTGATTGGTGTTCGAGAAGGACAGGTTGGTCAGCCGGTCGAAGGTGAGCTTGCCGTCCGGCTTGGGATAGTCGATCGGCTCGAACTGATCCTTGGGCTTGATCGCCTCGTTGTCGGGCTTGGTCACATGCAGGGTCCAGGGCGCCTTGCCGCGGAACAGGTTCTGGTCGATGCCGAACAGGAAGGCGCCCGTCCGCAGGCCCTTTTTCATCAGCGGCTTGAAGTTGCGCGCGCGATAGAGCTCGTCGTTGACCCAGCTCTTGGCGAAGGCCTCCGGATAGGCCGACAGCTCGGCAGCGGGCGCCTCGGCCTGCAGCGCGGCGAAGGCCGCCTCGGCCGCCAGCATCCCCGACTTCATCGAGGTGTGCGTGCCCTTGATCCGCGGCGCGTTGAGCATGCCGGCGTCGTCACCGATCAGGCAACCGCCGGGGAATGCCAGCTTGGGCAGCGCCTGGTGGCCGCCGGCATAGATCGCCCGGGCGCCATAGGCGATGCGCTTGCCGCCCTCGAAGAAGGGCGCAACCTTCGGATGGGTCTTGAACCGCTGGAATTCCCGATAGGGATCGAGATAGGGATTCTGGTAGTCGAGCCCGACGACGAAGCCGAGCGACACCAGATTGTCTTCGAAGTGGTACATGAAGGATCCGCCGTAGGTCGACGGATCGAGCGGCCAGCCGGCGCTGTGAACCACGAGGCCCGGCTTGTGCTTCGCGGGATCGATCTCCCACAGCTCCTTCAGCCCGATACCGTAGCTCGGCGGATCGGCATCGTCGCGCAGGCCGAACTTGGCGGCCAGCTGCTTGCCGAGATTGCCGCGGCAACCTTCGGCGAAGAAGGTGTATTTGGCATGGAGTTCCATGCCCGGCTGGTAGTTGGCGGTATGCTCGCCCTCCCGGCCGACCCCGAGGTCGCCAGTGGCGACGCCGTAGACCTTGCCGCTGTCGTCGTAGAGAACTTCCGCAGCCGCGAACCCGGGATAGATCTCGACGCCCATGGCCTCGGCCTGCTCGCCGAGCCAGCGGCACAGGTTGCCGAGGCTGATGATGTAGTTGCCGTGGTTCTTGAAGCAGCCCGGCAGAAACAGGTTCGGGACCTTCAGGCCGCCCTTCTCCGACAGCATCATGAAGCGGTCTTCGGTCACCTCCGTGGTGACCGGCGCGCCCTGTTCCTTCCAGTCGGGGAGCAACTCGTTGAGCGCGCGCGGGTCGAGGACGGCGCCCGACAGGATATGGCTGCCGACCTCGGAGCCCTTTTCCAGGACGCAAACGGAAACTTCGGTCTCCTTCTCCGCGGCCAGCTGCTTCATCCGGATCGCGGCGGCCAGGCCCGAAGGACCGGCGCCGACGATCACGACGTCGTACTCCATTGACTCGCGCACGGCTTCGGTATCCGACATCGGCTCCCCTATTCCGGCTTTCATGTCGTGGTTTGCGATATACGAGCGATAATCGTGGCAACAATGGCGACGACCGCATCGTAAGGATATAAACTAGGTTTTGAACCGCGAACAGACATAGCGCAACGCAAGGATCAGCGCCATGCTGGATCGGGGAACGGTCACGGAATTGTTGCGGTTTCAGATCGACGCGGGGGCCGACGAGGCCCTGTTGGATGCGCCGGTCGACCGCTACGCCGCGGCCGCCCAAATGGCCGTGCAGCAACCCGTGCGCGAGGCACCGCCCGCGCCGCGGCAG
>CAMYMQ010000439.1 GCA_947259335.1 uncultured Alphaproteobacteria bacterium
CGCGCTCGCCGAACAGGAAGGCCTCGCCGTCGCGCTCGAGCAGTTCGATCTCGTAGACCGCGCCGAGCCCGCCGCGGTGCTTGCCGGGGCCGCCGCTGTCGGGGCGCAGCGCCCATTGGGTGAAGATCACGGGATTGGCCGCCTCCAGGATCTCGACCGGCGGGATCGTCGCCATCGAGATCGGCGCGTTGCCGTGATTAAGACCGTCGCCGTCGGGGTGTCCGCCATGGCCGCCGCCGAAGAAGGAGAACATCACCCAGCGCCGCCCGTCCTTGCGGTGGCCGGCGAGCGACAGCGCGTTGATGGTGCCGTAGGCGCAGCCGTTGACCCGCTCCGGCGCCGCCTGGGCCAGCGCCACGAAGACGGTGTCGATCACCCGCAGGATGGTCTCGGTGTAGCCGCCGACCGGCTTTGGCCGCTCGGCCGACAGGATCGAGCCTTCGGGGATGACGAAATCGATCGGATCGAGGCAGCCGGCGTTGGCGGGCACGTCGTTGAAGACATGCTTGAGCGCGACATAGCAGCAGGCGATGGCCGTCGACCGCGAGATGTTGACCGGCCCGGCGCATTGCTCCGCCGTGCGGCTGAAATCCAGGGTCATGCGGTCGCCGGCGACGGTGATGTCGAGGGCGATCCGGAGCGGCTCGTCGACGATGCCGTCATTGTCGAGCCAGTCGTCGGCGGAATAGGTGCCGTCGGGCAGTTCCTCGATATTCGCCCGCATCAGGGTCGCGGCGCGGCTTTCGAGTTCCGAGAGCGCCGAGTGCACCGTCTGGGACCCATAGTCTTCGAGCAGCGCGGCCAGCCGTTCGGCGCCGAGCTCGAGCGCGCCCACCTGGCCGTTCAGGTCGCCGTAGGCGCTGACCGGCTGGCGCGAGTTGGACAGGCAGATGTCGACGACGTCCTGCCGCAGGGTTCCGGCGGCGTAGAGCCGGACCGGCGGGATCAGCATGCCCTCCTGGTAACATTCCGTGGCGACCGGGTTGTAGTTGCCCGGCACGTTGCCGCCGACGTCGTGCCAGTGGCCGACCGAGGCCAGGTAGCAGAACAGCTCGCCCTTGTGGAAGAAGGGACGGACCAGCTTGAAGTCCGACAGATGGGTGCCGCCCTCGTAGGGGTCGTTGAAGATGTAGACGTCGCCGTCGGCGGGCGTGTCGCCCTCGCGCGCCAGCTTGTCGATGACCGCCTTGACCGCGAAGGCCATGGCGCCGACGAAGATCGGCAGCCCCGACTTGCCCTGGATCAGGGTCTTGCCGGTCGCCGCGTCGTAGAGCCCGTGCGAGGCGTCGTGCGCCTCGGCGATGATCGGGTTGAAGGCGCTGCGGAACAGGGTCGCGTCCATCTCGTCGGCGATCTGTTCGAGCCGGCCCTTGAGGACGGCAAGGGTGACGGGATCGAGGGCGGGGGCGCCGGTCATGCGGCGCTCCCGACATTGTCACCCTGTCGTAGAGGCGGGTTTACAACCCGCCCGCAATGTTCATCGCAGGCAAAAGCACGGGCGGGTTTGAAACCCGCCCCTACGGCCCGGACGCTGGGTTTCGGTCCGGCGGCACTGGCCCCCCGCCTTCGCGGGGGTGACGTGTCGGTGATTGCCATCCCTCTCCCCTACTCCTCGTATGTCCGGCCGAGCGCCAGCATCTCGGGCGTGCCGATGATCTCGTTCAGGGCGTCGAAATCGAGCATCCGGTCGCGGAAGGGCGCGGTGGTGCCGGCGGCCTTGAGCCCGTCGAGATAGTCGACCGCCGTGCGGGTCAACGCGCGCACCAGCCCGCCGGGGAAGATCACCAGCGAATACCCAAGGGCCTGCAATTCCGCCCCGCTCTTGAGCGGTGTCTTCCCGCCCTCGACCATGTTCGCCATCAGCGGGATGGTCCCGCCCAGCCGGTCCATCGCCGCGGTTATCTCGTCGTCCGACCGAAGGGCCTCGACGAACAGCATGTCGGCGCCGGCCTCCCGATAGGCCTCCGCCCGGTCGAGCGCGGGATCGAGCCCCTCGACCGCGACCGCGTCGGTGCGCGCGACGATCAGCGTGGCGTCCGACGGCCTGGCGTCGACCGCCGCCTTGATCTTGCCGACCATCTCGCCCGTGGTGATGACGGCCTTGTCGTCGAGGTGTCCGCACCGCTTGGGCGTGACCTGGTCTTCGAGCTGGATCGCGTCGGCGCCATAGCGCGCGAACAGCCGCACGGTGCGGGCGACGTTGAGCGCGTTGCCGAAGCCGGTGTCGGCATCGATGATCAGCGGCAGCGCCACCCGCTCGCGGATGGCCGAGAGCACGCCCGCGACCTCGTCCATCGAGACCAGCCCGATGTCGGGCCGCCCGAACCGGGTGTAGGCGATCGACGCGCCGGAGATATAGGCGGCGGCAAAGCCCGCCCGCTCGGCCAGCAGCGCCGACAGCCCGTCATAGACGCCGGGCGCGACCACGATCTCGGGCGCGGCGATCAGCGCGCGCAGGTCCCCGGGCTGTGTCATGCGTCGTCCTTCATCCGGCGCGGGCCGCCAGCTTCTTCTTCAGGTGCGGAATCAGGCCGCCGTCCGCGATCAGGGCCATCAGGTGGTCGGGCAGCGGCTCGCAGGCGAGCTCGATCCCTTGCGTCTCGTTACGGATGGTTCCAGCCGCCGGATCGAGGGTCAACCGGTCGCCGGCGGCGATCCGGCCGGCGTCGGGGCACACCAGGACCGGCAGGGCGAGGTTGACCGCGTTGCGATAGAAGATGCGCGCGAAGCTCCTGGCCACGACCGCGCCGACGCCGAGCGCGTTGAGCGCCATCGCCGCCTGCTCGCGCGACGAGCCCATCCCGAAATTGTCGCCGGCCACGACGATATCGCCCGCGGAGACCTGGCGCGCGAAGTCGGGGTTGGCGCTCTCCAGGCAATGGGCCGCCATCGCCTCGACCCCGCCCTTCATGTAGAGGCCGGGGGCGAGCTGGTCGGTATCGACGTCGTCGCCGAACACCCAGGCGCGGCCGGTGATGGGGCCGCTCACGCCGCCATCTCCATCAGGAATTCGCGCGGGTCGGTGATCGTGCCGGTCACCGCCGAGGCCGCGACCGTGTAGGGCGAGGCGAGATAGACCTGGCTGGTCGGGTCGCCCATGCGGCCCTTGAAGTTGCGCGCGGTCGAGGACAGGCAGACCTCGTTCGCCGCCAGCACCCCCGCGCCATAGCCGGCGCAAGCGCCGCAGCCGCTCGGCATCAGGATCGCCCCCGCTTCTGTAAGCGTAGCCAGCGTGCCGTCGGCTGCGGCTTCCTGGGTCGCGCGCACCGACGCCGGCGCGACCAGCAGGC
>CAMYMQ010000440.1 GCA_947259335.1 uncultured Alphaproteobacteria bacterium
CGAGCCCGGCCGTCGGCCCGGTCCAGGCGCCGGCCCGGACGGCGCGGCGGAGCGCGAGCGGATCGGACCGGTCGACGGTTGCGTCAGTCATTTCAGATAGTCGGAAAGATCGATCTCCGCCGCGCCGGGGATCGCCTTGCGCTCGAACTCCGCCTCCCGCCCCCAGGGCTTGGTCGCGTCGATGCCGAGCCGGCCCCAGTGATCCTTGTGCGGATCGCGGTAGAAGCCGGGCACGTCGGGGATGACGAGGCTGCGCGTGTCGGCCCGGCCGCGGGTGACGAAGGCCCACCAGACGTCGTTGAGATCGTGGATGTCGACATCGGGGTCGACCACCATGCAGGTCTTGGAATAGTCGAGATGCGCGCCGAAGGCCGCGAGCAGAACATGCTTGGCGTGCCCTTCGTATTGCTGGTCGATCTTGACGACCGTGTTCATCAGGTAGGGCTTGCAGCTCACATCGAGGATGCCGGGCAGCACCGCGGTCAGATGACGGTAGAGCTTCGACGCGATGGCGGTGTCCAGCGGGATCAGATCCTCGGGCGAGCCGCAGACCAGCCCGTGATAAACCGCGCCCTCGCGCACCGTCACCCGGGTCACCTCGAACACATGGTTGTCGCCCTCGGGCACGTAGATGCCCATGAACTCGCCGAACGGCCCCTCGGGCCGCAGCTGGCCGGGCAGGATCCGTCCCTCGATGACGATTTCGGTTTCGGCCGGCACAGAGAGATCGATGGTCTCGCAGGGGGTCACCTTCAGCGGACCGCCCTCGATGGCGGCGGCGACGGCCAGTTCGTCGGCGTCCGGCGGGATCGACGCGCAGGCGGCCAGGAAGACCGACGGCGGCGCGCCGATCAGGATCGCCACGTCGAGCGGTTCTCCCCTGGCCTCCGCGGCGTTGGCGTAACGGCAGAGGTCGTGGGTGCTGCCGAGGCGGACGCGCAACTCGTCGTCGCTCACATGCATCGACCGGTGAAACGAGAGATTGGGCACGCCCGTGTCCGGATCGCGCGCCAGAAAGATGCCGGCGGTGATGTAGGGGCCGGCGTCCTTCTCGAAATAGGTGAGGTGCGGCAGGTCGCTCAATTTCACCTCCCGGCGCGGCGGCGGCTCGACCGCGACCGTCTCGCCCCGTCCACCCACACTCGCGGTGAGCCTGTGCCAGGCCGGACAGAAGGCGAGATCGTCGGCCCCGATCATGGCGCAGATCCGGCGGCGGCTGCCGAAGACGTTGGTCACGACCGGCAGCGCCGCGCCCTTCACATTCTCGAACAGGAGCGCGCCGTCGTGCGCCTCCTGGTACCGCGCCGTGACCGCCGCCAGCTCGAACCGGGGATCGACCTCGCGGGTCACCACGTCCAGGTCGCCCGCCGCGCGCAATTGGTCGAGATAGCTTCGCATGGTCTTTTCGCCTCCGGCCTCGGGTCGTTCGTCCAGTTTGCATACCTAAAATAATTTTTGTATACAAAAAATATGGACACGCTCGATCTTCCCGCCGAACCGGGAAACCGCCGCGCCGCCGTCTACGAGCGGCTGCGGAACGACATTGCCCACGGCCGCGTCGCGCCGGGCCAGCGCCTGTCGGAACAGGGCATCGCCGAGGCGCTGGGCGTCTCCCGCACCCCGGTCCGCGAGGCCCTGTCGCAGCTGCTGAGCGACGGGCTTCTGGTCGCCCTGGGCCGGGGCTATGCCGCGCCGGACCTGACCCCGGCGAATATCGACGACATCTACGAGATGCGCCTCCTGCTCGAGCCCGCGATCGCCCGGCACGCGGCCCGGCATGCGAGCCACGACCAGGTCGTCGCCCTGGGCCGGGCCATCGAGGACGAGGCGGCGGAAACGGAGACGCCCGAACCCCACGCCTTCATCGACGCCAACCTGCGCTATCGCGAGGCCCTGTTCGCCTCCTGCCCCAATTCCCGCCTGTCCTGGTGCGCCTCGCTGTTCAACGACCAGATCCGCCGGTTGATGCAGATGACCCTGGGACCGGCGGAAAACCGCCATGTCACCGTGACGTTCCATCGGGCGGCCTATGACGGCATCAAGGATCGTGACGGCGACCGCGCCGCGTCGGCGATCACCGAGCTCCTCTACCGGGCGCGCAGCGGGTATCGCGCCGCCACCGGCGCCGCGGCGGCGGGGCCATGACTGTATGCGCTATGGACTCTTCGTATACAGATTTGATATGCGGGTAGCATGAGGGCGCGCATATCATGACGGCGGCCACGGCCTCCCCGCTTTGGCGGCTGGGTGTCGACATCGGCGGCACCTTCACCGACGTCGCGCTCGAAAGCGCCGACGGGGCCCTGTTCACGACCAAGGCGCTGACCACCCATGATGCCCCGGAACGCGCGGTTCTCGAGGGCATCGGCACGACCTGCCGCGATGCTGGCATCGCCCTGTCGGACGTCGACGTCGTCATCCACGGCACCACCCTCGCCACCAACGCGCTGATCGAACGGCGCGGGGCGGAAATGCTGTTCGTCACCACCGAGGGATTCCGCGACGTGCTCGAAATGGGCACCGAGAGCCGTTTCGACCAATACGATCTGGGCATCGTCAAGCCCGCGCCCCTGGTAAGCCGCGCCCGGCGTTTCGTCGTCACGGAGCGGCTCGACGTCGCCGGCGAGGTGCTGGTCCCGCTGAACGAGGCCACCCTCGCCCCGGTCCTGTCGGCGATCGACGCGCAGGCAATCGACGCCGTCGCCGTCGGCCTGATCCACGCCTACGCCAATCCGGTGCACGAACAGCGCATCCGCGAGATCCTGCTCGCCCACAAGCCGGGCCTGAGCATCAGCCTGTCGAGCGAGGTGTCGCCCGAGATGCGCGAATACCAGCGCTTCTCGACCACCGTCGCCAACGCCTATGTCCAGCCCGTCGTGGCCAGCTACCTGCGCGACCTCGAGGACAAGCTCGCGGGCGCGGGCTTCGACGGCGCCCTGATGGTGATGCTGTCGAACGGCGGCCTGTCCGACATCGACACCGCGATCCGCTTTCCCGTCCGGCTCATCGAATCGGGTCCGGCCGGCGGCGCCATCTTCTCCAGCCACGTCGCGCGCCAGTGCGGCCTCGACGCGGCGCTGTCCTTCGACATGGGCGGGACCACCGCCAAGATCTGCCTGATCGACGGCGGTCGGCCCCAGACCGCGCGCGAATTCGAGGTCGACCGCGCCTACCGCTTCAAGCGCGGCAGCGGCCTGCCCCTGCGCATCCCCGTGGTCGAGATGGTGGAGATCGGCGCGGGCGGTGGCTCGCTGTGCTCGGTCAACCAGCTCGGCATGATCGCGGTCGGCCCGCGCAGCGCCGGCTCGGACCCGGGGCCCGC
>CAMYMQ010000441.1 GCA_947259335.1 uncultured Alphaproteobacteria bacterium
AGCGTCGGGCGCGCCATCGGACGCATGGCAGTGCGGGCGGCCGAGGTCGCCGTAGTGATCGTGGTAGGCCGAAGGGTCGGCAGCGTGGACTGCGCCGAGGCGGTGCAGACGAGTCCGCCCGCGGCGGCGAGGGCGCCAGCGGCAGCCGCCGCGCCGATTGACCAAGACGAGTTCACGAGCTCTCCCTTTCAAAAACCTGAACGGCCATATAGCGATAGCCCCTCGCCCCGGCAAGCGGGCCGAAGCCGCCGGCGCTCCATTGGAATACGCGGCGATCACAGGACATGTTGCCCGCCCGTGATGAAAATCTCGGTCCCGGTCACATAGGCGAAGTCGCTGCCGACCAGCTGGAAGATCACCCCGGCCACTTCCTCGGGCGTGCCCATCCGGTGCATCGGGATGCGCGGCAGCAGCGTCTCGTATTCGGGCGACAGCATCGCCGTCTCGATCTCGCCCGGCGCGATGGCGTTGACCCGCACCCCCAGTTCGGCGAACTCGACCGCCATCTCGCGGGTCAGCGCCGACAGCGCCGCCTTGGATGTCGAATAGGCCGAGCCGGCGAAGGGATGGACGATGTGGCCGGCGATCGATCCGATGTTGACGATCGCCCCGTCCCCCTTGTGCAGGTTGCCGGCGAAGCCGCGCGACAGCTCGAGCGGGGCGAAGAAGTTCAGTTCAAAGACTTCGCGCCACTCGTCCGGGTCGCCGTTCAGGCAGCCGAGCCGCTCCTTGTAGGGCGTCTTGGGCGAATAGCCGGCGTTGTTGACCAGCCCGTGGACCGGTCCGTCGTCCAGCGCCGCGCGCGCCTCCGCGACGAAGCGGTCGCGCTCGTCCGGCACGGCCAGGTCGACCGTGATGTGGTGGGACCAGTTGGGGTCGCGCTTGCAGGCCTCGGGCACCGGTTCACGCGAACAGGTCACGATCTGCCAGCCTTCGCGCGAGAAGCGCGCGACGGTCGCGTGGCCGATGCCCCGCGACGCGCCGGTGAGGATCAGGGTTCTACGATCCGCCATCATGGCCGGAGTCTAGGGCATTAGGCGGGCCCGGCGCCACCGGTGAACGCGCCCCGCCCCGCTGGACAGCGCCGCCCCCCTGGATGCCTCCCCAAACTTTCAGGCGGCCTCCCGCTGTGCGATGCGCGCCTCGACCTTGGGCATGACCTCTTCCATCATCAGGCGCATCGAATTCTCGACCGCTTCCCGCTTCATGTTGCCGAAGTTGGACAGGCAGGCGACATGGCGGAGGCCCATCTCCCAAAGCCGGTACATCTTGTCGGCGACATGGTCCGGGTCTCCGAACAGGCAGATGCCGTTCTCGAGAATGTCCTCGTAGGTGTGGCTCGCGGCGTAGAGCCGGGTGCGCACATAGAGGTCATAGGGCTCCTTCACGTTGGCGTGGCAGGCCTCCGCACTTTCCGCCACGTGGACATGGAGCGTGAAGACGTGGTCGTCGTCGTCCGCCGGCAAGTCGGCTTCGGCGCGGCCCTTGCGGAACTCCTCCAGCATGGTGCCGATATCCTCGAAATTCTCGCAGGAGGCATAGGGCACGGTGAACAGCCGGTTGCCCTGCTTGCCGACGTGATAGGCGCCGGGCCGGGCCAGGACGGCGACATAGATCGGCGGCACCCTGCCCCCGTGGGGCAACACATTGAGCGCCACGTTGGCGCTCTTGGAGAACTGGCCCTCGTAAGACAGCCGCTCGCCGGCCATCAGCCGCTTGATGATGTCGAGATGCTCGTTGAACTTGTCGCGCTTCTCGGCCGGATTCGCGTCGTAGCCCTCGAACTCGTGGGCGAGGTAACCGGAACCGACGCCATAGACCAGCCGCCCGCCGCTCATCATGTCGACCATCGAATAGGTCTCGGCGAGGCGGCGGGGGTCGTGAAAGGTCAGGATCGAGATCGCGGTGCCCAGGCGGATCTTCTCGGTCTGCTGGGCGATCGCCGACAGCATCACCGCCGGATCGGGCACCACGCCGTATTCGTGAAAGTGATGCTCGGCGCAGAAGAAGGTGTCGTAACCGAGCCCTTCTGCGAGGCGGCACTGGTCCATCACCTCGCCGTAGAGCTGCGGGATCGTTCGCTCCATCGCCGGGTGATGGTCGTTGACGGAAAAGATCGAGACGCGCATCGAGCCGTCGGCCATGGAATCCTCCGCTTCGGGCGAGCCGCCCTTGTTACGAATTGTGTAATTGATTATGATATTCACAATTCATCGAGTCAACGGTGTGTGGGCACGAAATCATGGCCGAGCGTCAGGGCGTCCAGTCCGTCGAAACCGGAATCGCCGTCCTGCGGGCGCTTGCCGCCGCGCGCGAACCGCTCACCCTGAAGAGCGCCGCCGAGCGCAGTGGCCTCGTCCCGGCCAAGGCGCACCGCTATCTCGTCTCGCTAATCCGCGCCGGCATGGTCGAGCAGGACCCGCTGTCGGGCCGCTACCGGCTCGGCCAGGGCGCGGTCGAGGTCGGCCTGTCGGCCATCGCCGGGCTGGACGTGATGGAGTTCGCCGAACCGGCGATCGCCGCGCTCCGCGCCGAGCTGGACGAAACCGTCTTGCTGGCGGTGTGGGGCAATCACGGCCCCGTCGTCGTACGCTGGGCGGATTCGGGCCGGCCGGTCACGACCAACATCCGCACCGGCTCCGTCATGCCTCTGCTCAGCAGCGCGACGGGCCGGGCCTTCACCGCCTTCCTGCCCGAGACCCAAACCGACGGCCTGGTCGCGGCCGAGCTCGAGCGGGCGCCCCATCTGGAGAAAGCCTGGCGCACGGCGCTGGCCGATACCCGCAAGCATGGCATGAGCCGGGTCGGCGGTGACCTGCTGCCGGGGGTCGCCGCGTTTGCCGCACCGGTTTTCGACGCCAACGGCGACACGGTCTCTGTGATCGCGGTGCTGGGGCGGGAGGGAGAATTCGACGCGGAGTGGGACGGGGTCAACGCCCAGGCATTGCGCGAGGCGACGATCCGGTTGTCGCGACGTCTGGGATACCGAGCGGGCGGTTAGCCGCCGCCGCGGTCAGTCGGTCAGCAGCGGCGGGATGAAGGCCGGCAACGTGAAGGCGCCGGCGAACAGCGCGGGCGTGAAGTAGCGGGTCGACAGGCCGGCCGCGTCATAGGCCGCCGCGATCTTGTCGACCGGCGTCTTCCGCAATCCGGCGTCGTCCGTCGCCCAGCCCAGCGCCATGAAGCCGCCGAAATAGGTCGGCACCACGCACAGGTAGAATGCGGCGTCGTCGAACAGCGCGCGGAAGTTCCGGTAGCTCGTCTTGAGCTCGCCGCCCTGCAACGCGGGCACGCCGTTCTGGGTGACCAGCACGCCGCCCGGTTTCAGGCAGCGCTTGCAGCCGGCATAGAATTGCTCGGTGAAGAGCACCTCGCCGGGTCCTATCGGGTCGGTCGAATCGATGATGACGACATCGAACCGGTCGTCGGTCTCCTCGACGAACTTCGCGCCGTCGGCGATCACGATGGTGGCGCGCGGGTCGTCGAAGGCGCCGTCGCTGTGCCGGGGCAGATACTCCCGGCTCAGGTCGATGACGCTGCGGTCGATCTCGACCATCGTCGCCCGCACGCCGGGATGGCGCAGCACCTCGCGCAGCGCGCCGCCGTCGCC
>CAMYMQ010000442.1 GCA_947259335.1 uncultured Alphaproteobacteria bacterium
GGAAAAGCCGCCCCTGCCCTTCGTCCCGGGTATGGAATGCGCCGGCACGGTGATCGACTGCGGCGAGGGCGTGACCGGCCTCGCGCCCGGCGACCGGGTGATGGCGAGCCTCGATCACGGCGGCTTCGCCGGCGCGGCGCTGGCCGACGCCGCGCGCGTATACAGAATGCCCGAAGCCATGAACTTCGAGGCGGCCGCCGGGTTCGGCGTCGTCTACCAGTCGGCCTGGATCGGGCTGGTCCCGCGCGCCCGGCTCAGGGCCGGCGAGACCCTGCTCGTCCTTGGCGCCGCCGGCGGCATCGGGCTCGCGGCCGTCGAGATCGGCAAGGCTATGGGCGCGACGGTGATCGCCGCGGCCAGCACTGCGGACAAGCTCGCCGTCTGCCGCGACCATGGCGCCGACGCCGGCATCGACTATGCGGCCGAGGAGCTGCGCGCCCGGGTCAGGGAGATTGCCGGCGGCGGGGGCGCGGACGTGATCTTCGATCCGGTCGGCGGCGAAATCGCGGATGCGGCGCTGCGCTGCATCGCCTGGGAAGGTCGCTACGCCGTGATCGGCTTCGCCGCCGGGACGATCCCCCAATTCCCGGCCAACTATCTGCTCGTCAAGAACGCGGAGGCGGTCGGGGTCCACGGCGGCGCCTACGTCAAACACGAGCCGGCGGTGGTCGAGCGGGGCATGGCCGAGCTGTTCGGCTGGTGCGCCGAGGGCAAGCTCAAGCCGCGCATCCATGCCGCGCTGCCCCTCGAACAGGTCGACGAAGCCTTCGCCCTGCTGTCGAGCCGCAAGGTCGAGGGCAAGGTCGTGCTGACCACCGGCGCGGCTGGGTAACCGACCTGCGGCGAAGCGGTTTGGCACTGCTGCCGGTGGAACGATAGGATGACCGGCGCAGATCCCGGGCACCGCAACCAGGAAAGCCATCGCCATGACCGCACAACCGGCCGGCCGGCCCGAACAGACGTTTTTCGAGGATCCCGCGCTCGACCGCGCCTTCGGCGTCGTCATGGCGCTGGCGACCGAGGTCTATGTCCTGCGCGACCGGGTCCGGGCGCTGGAGACCGCGCTCGCCAGGTCCGGCGCGATCGACGCGGACGCCCTGTCCGCGGAACCCGGGCCGGAGGAAGCCGCGGCGAACGCCGCCGACCGCGACGCCTTCGTCGCCCACCTGATGGGCAACCTGCTCGGGCAGCAGGTCTCCAAGGGAGCCTCGTGATGGCGGCGGATAGCGAAACCCCGGTCGACGGCCGCAGTTTCGCCGCGGCCCAGTCCTTCGTCCTCGGAACCAAGCTGTTCTGGACCCGGGAGATGTTCCCGGCGCTGCGCGCCGACTTCGACCGCAAGGCCGAGGCGAAGGGCGTCAGTCCCGAAACGCCCGAGGAGGTCGCCGGGCTGATCGGCGACACCACGCTCTACCGCTACTTCGCCTGGCTGGAACGCCACCTGCAGCGATTCAAGTATTCCGGCCGCTACGGGATCCACCCCTACCACGCCCAGGACCGCGCGGCGCTGGAGGCGCGCCTCGATCCGGCGACCCTGCCCGACGGCCTGCTGGAGCTCGACCCGGATCTCGACCTGCCCAAGTATTTCACCCGCGTCGACATCCATCAGCATCCCGGCGGCATCTGGTCCGACGACATCGCCGGCTATGTCTACGAGCGCGGCGCGCGCACGACGACGCCCCTGTCCGGCATGAAGCACCGGGACCTGCACGACCGGCTGGTCGAGGCGGTCGAGGAGCGTGGCGGCGCGCCCGGACGGCTGCTCGACATGGGCTGCGGCTTTGGCAAGTCGACCGAGCCTTTCGCCGAGCGGTTCCGCGACTCGGAAGTGATCGGGGTCGACATCGCCGCGCCCTGCCTCAAGCTCGCCGCGCGCAATGCGGCCGACGGCCAGCGCCGCAACCTCCGCTATCTCCAGCGCGACGCCGCGAAGACCGGCCTGGAGGCGGAGAGCGTCGACTGCGTGACCTCGACCATGCTCCTGCACGAGATGCCGCCCAAGGCGATCGGCGCGGCCTTCGACGAGGCCCGGCGGGTGCTCAAGCCGGGCGGCCGCATGGTCCACCTTGATTTCTGGACCCTGCCCGACGCCTTCGCTCGCTTCATCCACTA
Organism: uncultured Alphaproteobacteria bacterium; assembly: GCA_947259335.1. GTDB lineage: Bacteria > Pseudomonadota > Alphaproteobacteria > Bin65 > Bin65 > CAMYMQ01. Next base: position 2,113 of record CAMYMQ010000442.1, read on the forward strand.
TGGCCACAGCCGCCGCAACAACGAGCCCTACATGCCGCCCTGGGCGGAGATGGATGTCGCCGCGGTGCTGGAGGAGAAGGGCTTTACCGACATCGAGGTCACGCCCTTCGAGGAGTCCGACGGCGCGCTCGACCCCGCCAACAGGGCCTGGCGCTTTCCCTGGACGCTGATCTCGGCGGTCCGCGCCGGCTGACCGGGCTCCCCTAGCCGAGCCAGCGACGCATCGCGTCGATGCCCCGCCAGCCGAGAATCGCGGCGGCGGTCATGGCGCCCGCGGTCAGCGCCGAGGACACCCCCACCGTCAGGACATCCTGGCCGGTGAGGTAGAGGCCCGGGATTTCGGTGCGCGGGAAAACGTGGTCGTTGAGGAAGCGCGCGGGCGAATGATCGAGGCCGTACATCGCGCCGCGCGGATGGTTGGTGAAATGCTCGGTCGACAGCGGCGTCGACAGCTCGTAGTGGGCGACGCGCCCGTCGAGCTGGGGCCGGTGCTTCAACAGCGCCCCCAGATAGCGCCCGGCGATCTCCTCCTTGGCCGCGTTGTAGGCGTTGCCGCGCTTGCGCCAGGGCTGGCCGCGCCATTCGGCGACATGCTCGTAGGGCAGCCCGCCGATGACCTCGACCGTGGCCTTGCCGGGATAGCGCTGCGTCCAGCTCGGATCCTTGGCCGATGGAAACGAGATGTAGTGGAGGGGGTCCGGCGCCGAGCCGTCCTCGGTGAAGCGCGCGACGTTGGCGTCGTGGTCGGGGCCGGGGTAGAGCCACAGATTGGCTGTCGACAGGCCGAGCGCGGCGTCGTCCCCGTCGAGGCCGACATAAAGGCAGGCATGGCCCATGCTCGGCCCGGCGGCGTCGAGGGTCCGGCGGGCTTTGAGGCGGCCGCCCTGGTCGTCGGTCAGCAGCGTGCCAAGCGTGGTCGCGAGGCCGGTGGCGCTGACCACGGTACGGGCGCGGACCTCGGCGCCGTCCTCGAGCCGCACGCCGGCCGCCC
>CAMYMQ010000443.1 GCA_947259335.1 uncultured Alphaproteobacteria bacterium
CAGCGCGATCGCCCGGCCGATGCGCGCCGCGGCGCCGGTGACGAGGGCGGTCGGGGCTGCGGCGGTGGGCGCGGTGGGGGAAGGCTCTGCGGTCATCGCGCCGATTTTACATGTGGTGGGGCATGCCGGACCAGCCGGCGAACTGGGCGACGATGTACAGCGCGTACAGCACCAGGGCCAGCGCGCCCGCGCGCCGTCCGAACCGGGGCATGAAGGCGGAGGCGATCACGAAGGCCGCGGTGATGATGAGCATCACCCACAGGTCGAAGTTGACGATCTCCGCCGGAACCTCGATGGGCACGACGATCGACACGGTGCCCATGATGGCGAACAGGTTGAAGATGCAGCTGCCGATGACGTTGCCGACGGCCAGGTCGACATGCCGCTGGCGCGCGGCGGCGATCGACGCCGCCAGTTCCGGCAACGAGGTGCCGAGCGCGACCAGGGTCACGCCGATCACGGTCGGCGACACGCCGGCCGCGCTGGCCACCGTCACGGCGCCGTCGACCAGCTGGTCCGACCCGAATCCGATTCCGGCGCCGCCGAGGACCAGGAGGATGGCGATGATCCAGTCGCTTTTCGCCGTCTTCTCGAGCTCCTCGACCTCTTCCTCCAGCTCCCGGCGGGCCGTCTCGCTGCGCTTGTCGACCTGGTAGCAGCCGACCAGGTAGAGCACGATCAGCGCCACCATGATGACGCCGTGCCAACGCTCGATCGTGCCGCTGAGCGCCAGCAGCGCGAACACGATCGACGCCCCGATCAGGATGCTGCCGTCGCGGAAGGCGGTCGCCCGCGAGTTGCGCAGCGGGTAGACCAGCGCCGCCGCGCCGAGCACGAGGAGCAGGTTGGCGACGTTGCTGCCGACCACATTGCCGACCGCGATGCCCGGCTGGCCTTCGAGGCCGGCGATCAGGCTGACGACCATTTCCGGCGCCGAGGTGCCCGCGGCGACCACGGTCAGACCGATGACCAGGGGCCGCACGCCCAGCCGGCGGGCCAGGCCGACCGACCCGCGCACCAGTGCCTCACCGCCGAAAAAGAGCAGCAACAGCCCCCCGGCAATCTGAAGAAACGGGATCATCGGCGTGGCGCCGTCCTGGTCTCTTCGCGGGGTGTCATGCGTTGCATTCTCCAGACATGGCTATGGCGTGGCGCAATGGGAAGCCCCCTCTATCACGGGCGGCCAAACGCTGGCAAAGCCGCTCGGGGATCCTGCCGGGACCCGCCGGCCGCCCGGCCAGACCGTCGCCTCGCTTTCCGCCGCGCCTCACAATCTATACATAGGGAGGGCCGACCCCGACCGCCGTCCCCGATTGCCGCTGCGCTTCATGGAGCACCTGAGCTTTCTCGTCGATATCCTGGTCCTGCTCTCCGCCGCGGTGGTCTTCGTCTACCTCTCGCGCCGGCTGCGCACGAGTCCGGTCCTGGGCTACCTCGTCGCGGGGATTCTGGTCGGCCCGCAGGTCTTCGGCCTGATCGACACGGTCGAGGACAAGCGGCCGCTGGCCGAACTCGGAGTGGTGTTCCTGCTGTTCTCGATCGGCCTCGAGTTGTCCTTCCGGCGGCTGGCGTCGATGAGGGTCGAGGTCTTCGGGCTCGGCTCGGCCCAGGTACTCGTGACCGGCACGGTGCTGACCGGAATCCTGTGGGCGCTCGGCGTCAACCTGACCGCCGCGGCTGTGATCGGCTTCGGCATCTCGCTGTCGTCGACGGCGATGGTGCTCCAGGTCCTCTCGGAGCGGGGCGAGCTGTCGTCGCGGATGGGCCGCACGGCCTTCTCGATCCTGTTGCTGCAGGACATCGCGATCGTGCCGCTGCTGGCCCTTCTGCCGCTGCTCGGCGGGGCACAGGGCGGGGCGACCGACTGGACCGCGGTGGGCATATCGGTCGCCACGGCGGTCGGCGCCCTGGCGGCGATCCTGCTGGTCGGCCGCTATCTGCTCCAGCCGCTGTTCAAGGCGGTGGCCGGCCTGCGCACCCAGGAAGTGTTCATCGCCATCATCCTGCTCTCCGTTCTGGGCACCGCCTGGGCGACCGAACAGGTCGGCCTGTCGATGACGCTGGGCGCGTTCCTGGCGGGCCTGATGCTGGCCGAGACCGAGTTCCGCCACCAGATCGAGGTCGACATCCGGCCGTTCCAGGGCCTGCTGATGGGCCTGTTCTTCATGACCATCGGCATGTCGCTGGAGCTGAAGTTCGTCGGCGAGCACATCCTTGCCGTCGTGGGGCTGACCGCCGCGCTGCTGGTGCTCAAGGCGGCGATCATCTTCGCCCTGGTGCGCTGGCTGATGGGGCTGACCACGACGCTGTCCCTGCGCGTCGGCCTGATCCTGGCCCAGGGCGGCGAGTTCGCGCTGGTCCTGGTCGCGGTCGCCGTCCGCGACGACCTGGTGCCCAACAGCGTGTCCCAGCTGATGCTGGCCGTGGTCACCCTGTCGATGGCGGCCACGCCCTTCCTGGCGATACTGGGCCGCTGGCTCGGGACCCGGCTGGAGCGGTCGATGGCGATCGGCCTGGCCGCGCTCGAGCAGGAGAACCTCGACCTCGTCGACCATGTCGTGATCGCGGGGTTCGGCCGCTCGGGCCAGACCATCGCCCGGATCGCGGAGACCCACCGCATCCCCTATGTCGTGCTCGACCTCAACCCGGCCCGGGTCGAGGAGGGCCGCAGCAGGGGCCTGCCGATCTTCTACGGCGATGCGAGCCGGCCCGAGCTGCTGTGGGGCGTCGGCATCGACCGCGCCCGGGCGTTCGTGAGTTCGATCGACGAGGATCCGGCCAAGGTGACCCAGCTCGTCGGCCTGCTCCACCGGCGGCTGCCCGAGATCAAGATCCTGGTCCGGGCGCGCGACGCCACCCATGCGGCGGCGCTGCAGCGCGCGGGCGCGGAGGCGGCGGTGCCCGACGTGCTGGTCTCCAGTCTCCACCTGGCGCGCTCGATGGTCACGGCGTTCGACCTCCCTCCCACGGACATGGCCGACCTGATCGCGGAATTCCAGAAGGAGCGGGCCTAGTCGAGGCGGGACCCGGCCGGGCTATTCGTCCTTCGGATCGAGCTTCAGCGCCGCGGAATTCATGCAGAAGCGCTGGCCGGTGGGCGCGGGCCCGTCGGGAAAGACGTGGCCCAGATGGGCGTCGCACTTGCTGCACAGCACCTCGGTCCGGGCCATGCCCAGGCTGCGGTCTTCCCTGACCTCAACCGCGCCGTCCTCGACCGGCTGCCAGAAGCTGGGCCAGCCCGTGCCCGAGTCGTATTTGGTGTCGGACTCGAACAGCGCCTGGCCGCAGCAGACGCAGTGATAGGTGCCCGGCGTCTTGGAGTCCCAGTATTCGCCGGTGAAGGCGCGCTCGGTGCCGTGCTCGCGGGTGACGTGATACTGCAGGTCGCTGAGCTGCGACCGCCAGTCCCCGTCGTCCTTGACCACCTTGCCCGGCTTGCCGGTGTCGGATGTGTCGCTCATGGCGAAAATATAGGATGCGCCGCCGACGGCCGCAATGCGGCCCGCGGTGCCCGGATGCGAACCGGCGCGCCCGTCACGCTCGCTGCGCCCATCATAGGTGAATGCCTGGCCGCCGCGGTTCCGCGACCCTTCGGGCATGGAACCAAGGCTCACCTCGAACAACCGGTCGGCCCGCGAACTCGAAGGCGCGCAGCGCCGGGCCGGCAGGAGCTGGGGCGGCAACCGGCCCGGACAATGGACCGTGCTGGCGGCGTTCGCGCTGGCCCTGGCGGCGGTTGCCGCGACCCTCGCCCTGATCGCCTGACCGCAGGAGGCACCATGAACTTCGGCGATATCCCGATCTACCCGGCATCCGGCACCACCGCCGGCGGCGCGCCGGAACCCGCACCGCGCGATGCCGGCGGCCGCTACCGTCCGCCCGCGTGGAAGCGCAACCTCGCCTGGGGCGCCTATGGGGTGGCGATGCTCGCGGTCCTGGGAATCGCGCTCTACGCGCTGCTCTAGGAGCGGTCGCGCCCGGCCTTGGCCACTGGGCTCAGTCCCCGCGCGACGACTGCGACCAGTCGTGCTCCGAGACGTCGAAGACGATGCCGTGGTTGTCGCGATACTTGGTCTCGGCGTCCACGCCCTCGTAACCGCCGGGCAGCTCCATGAAGAACTTGCCGCCGTTCGCCTCGATCCGCTTGGCGGTCTCTTCCTTGTCGTCGACGATGAAGCCCATGTGGTGCAGGCCGGCCCAGTCGGGACCGTTGATCTGGCCGCCCTCGCCGTCGGGGAAGGAAAGCAGGGTCAGGTTCATGACCCCGTCCGACAGCATGATGGCGTCGCCGATCGGCGTCTCCGCCTTCGTGACCCGGTCGAACTCGAACACGTCCTCGTAGAACTTGGCGGCCTTTTCCAGGTCCGGAACCTGAAGGGCGAGGTGGCGCAGCTTGGCCATGGCGGCTAATCCTTGCGGCGGGGGTCGATGCTTGGCCCCATTGTAACGCGGGAGACGGCCAAGTCATGCGCATCGCTGCTATTCGGGAAACGACGGTATCGATCGCCACAGCGATGCGGAGCGCCGACATCGCCTTCGACCAGATGACCGCCAGCGCGGTCGCCGTCGTTTCGGACCAGACCAGGAACGGCAAGCCGGTCGTAGGCTACGGCTTCGATTCGATCGGGCGCTACGGCCATGGCGGGTTGATGCGCGAGCGGTTCATCCCGCGGCTCGAGGCGGCCGGGCCGGAGGATCTGCTCGGCGACGACGGCGCGCTCGATCCGGTCCGCGCGTCTTCGGTGATGATGGCGGGGGAGAAGGCCGGCGCCCACGGCGACCGGGCCGGCGCGGTCGGCGTGCTCGACATGGCGCTGTGGGACC
>CAMYMQ010000444.1 GCA_947259335.1 uncultured Alphaproteobacteria bacterium
CGCCACATTTAGGCTGCTGTTGAAGTTTCTCATGCCCATTCCATTTTGAATGGGAGGCAACACCGCTCAGATTGGAGTCGCCATGATAGTTTTTTTGGGATTCGTTGCCATCGCCGCTCAACCTCATTTAATAGATCGTGACAGTTGGTAGCTTGTGTGGCTCTGGGTTCTATCCTATTTGCTACCCGCAAATGTTGCCTTGACAGAGCCCGCCAACATCAACCGAGTTGCGATTAAATTCTCTGAGCAGTCCTTCTGGCACACTTTGATGTGTTAACTAATTCTGAAAAGGCACAGGACGCAATTTTAGCATCTTTATACTATCAGTATAGACGAAGCATGAGCCTATAAGTTCGAGCCCGGCTGCCTGGACATAACTCTCCGTGTCACGGTCAAAGGCGGCAGCGTAGACCAAGCGAACCCAAGGGGCCCATATGCGCATAACGAAGCGACGCCAAGGATCAGCCGAGTAGCAGTATTCGAGCAACCGGATTGTGCCGTCCGGCTTGCAAATCCGCGCCAGTTCACGCAGCGCTGGCAGTTGCTGCTCCGGGGTCAGGACGCAGAATAGAAAAGTCGCGACGACATGATCAAAATAGCCGTCCGGAAACTTGGTCTTTATCACGTCCATTTCATACAGATCTACGGCAATTCCAAGCTTATCGCGCCGTCGGCGCCCGCGTTCCAACATTTTTGGGCTATTATCGATCGCAATAATTTCCGCACCTTCGGGGTAAAATTCAATGTTTCTGCCGGTACCGACCCCTGCATCGAGTATTTTGCCGGCTAGGTCGGCAAAAAGCTTGGATCGAATGGAGCGATAGCGTCGCCGCTCGAATGGCAGATCGAGCAGGTCATATAGCCGCGCGATACGGTTGTAGGTTTCTTTGGTTCCCATAAGGATGTTAGATCGCAGGCATACGTTCGGGGAGCAAGTCAAATCGGCAACGCAATCGCAACCAATGCATCTCCATCGCCGAGCAGAATGCGTTCAATGTGGTGCGTTCAATGCTTGGTATCGATTGAGTGCTCTGGCCCAATTTTCTTGGCTGACCAGCCCCTATATCCTTTCGCCTGCTGCGAACTGAGAATTGCTCGTCCGTAGCCGCATCAGATGCAATTTGAGCCCTGAAGCCGGCCTTATACTATTTGCGTTTCCTCATTGCTGATCTCCCCTCGACGAGGGCCAGCAGACGTCCAAATGCTAGCCCGCGTCTGTATCCGATTTCTGTAGAGTAGCTCGCGATGATGTAGCCAAGGATCGCTTGTTGGCCCGACGCCACCTGCTTCACGATCTTCCTGTCGCAAGGTGCGAACAGTCGGCCCGCGAATCGTTTCGACCTCTGCTTGACCGTGGAGCCATTCGCTGATCAAACTGTTTCGCAGTTGCGGGCCGATATTGGTCAGTGTTGTCGGACCGATCTCTAGCATTATTGGGGAGGGTACGATGCGTGCTGGCGATGTCATGACTCGAAACGTCGCGACGGTGAGCCCGGAAACCACAATCGACAAAATCGTCGAGACGTTGATGAACCGCCACATCAGCGCGGTCCCGGTCGTTGACGACACTGGCCGGGTGGTCGGTATCGTCAGCGAGGGCGACCTGGTGCGGCGCCAAGAGCTGGGTACAGAAAAGCATCCGACCTGGTGGCTCCGGCTGATCGCCACCCCCGACGCTGACGCACACGACTACCTCAAATCCCATGGCATCCACGCCAAGAATATCATGACCAAGGACGTGGTCACGGTATCCGAGGACACAGACCTAGCGAAGGTGGCAGACCTCATCGAGAACAACAGAATCAAGAGGGTTCCGGTATTGCGCGATGGCAAGCTTCTGGGACTAGTCAGCCGCGCGGACATAATCCGCGGACTTGCGGCGCACAAGGCGCCGCTACCGGTGCCGTCCAAGGATGATGCCGCCTTGCGCGGAGCGATCGAGAAAGGGATTGGGGATGGGACCGGCGCCCGCTCTTACGCGACCAATATCATCGTCACGGAGGGGATCGTGCATCTGTGGGGCGCCGTCGATTCGGCTGAAGTGAAAGAGGCAATGAGGGTCGCTGCCGAACGGATCGCCGGGGAGGGTAAGGTCGAAGACCACCTCGCCATCATCAGTCCGACCTATTCTTCAGGCTGGATTTAGTAAGCGCAACGTCGGCGCTTGGCGCTTCTGCATGGCCTCATTCGGCAGACCGGCAAAGGACGACGCCAAAGCGGTGTCGCCCTATCTTGTGGGCGATGTCGCGGATCAACCGACCCAGGCGGTGCGCAGAAAGCGGCGTTCGCGGTTACTCCGCTTTAACCATTTTGGCGTGAGCGCCGCGGCCGGCCCTCAGAGTATTGCGATTGGCCTCGCGAACGAAAGAACTGCCACAGCCGACCGCTGATGGCCTTGGCCTGCTCGCCTAGCTGATGGATGGCTGCGAGCATCAGTTCGATATTCCGGGGCGGATCGCGTTCTTCGGCCAAAGCAATTTGACTGTGACTTGAATCGAAGGGATTCCCAAACGGTCTCATTTGTGAATCACCTTTTCGGAGGTCGATCACGGGCAAGCATACTCGCAGGATCTTCAGGAACGGGTCGTGGCTACGGAACCGATCACTATTCGGCGGGGGCGGCCGAGCGTCTGTTCGGCATCAGCGCGGGGTCGTGCGGCTGGTATCGGCCGGGCGCCGCGCTGACGCCGAAAAGAATCCAGATCGCTGGCTTCGCGCGCCAAAATTCGAGCAACCCGCAATATCGATTAGTTGGCCAGATCGAAAAGCAACTCTGCCTCAACCGCTTGCGTGTTGCTCCCGAACATCTCTTACTCAGCGTACATCGTGGCGCGCACGAGATCTCCAAATACGCCAAGATGATCGACGACCTTGGCGGCACCTGCGATAGTCTCGGCGGCGACCCGGACCGCTTTCTTCTCCTGCTCGGAATCCGTCGCGCCCCAAAGGTGAACGACGCCGCCGGTAACAATCACGTTAAGAAACTCTGTTCGTGCCCCGGTCTCTTTGGCGATCACCTTGGTAACCGCATCGCCCAACGCAACGTCATCGCTGGATGGAGTCGGCAGCAACTGCTTGTGAGCGGCGAGGCCCCGTATCAGGTCAGCGCGGCTGACAATACCGACGAGCGCCCCTCCGTCGACAACCGGCATGCGCTTTACGCGGTGGCGTTCCAACAGAGTGGCAATCTCGTCGAGTGGCGTCTCCGGATTGATGGTAATAACCTTGCCCGTCATCACATCACCGGCGCGCCGTCCGTGAGACTTGACATAATCTTCAGCTTTATCTTGTGGCGTCGTCAAGAGTTGAAGCCACCAACTGCGATGCTGCTCAGTGCCGATTTCCTGCTGATGGATCAAATCGCCTTCACTGACAATACCGACGACTATACCGTTGCCATCAACAACGGGTACCGCGCTGATATGCCGGCTCATAAGGATCTTGGCAACGTCCTCGATTGAGGTTTCTGGGACCACTGTCGCGACGTTTCGCGACATCACATCTTTTGCGCGCATTCTCTGCTCCTCTCGTATAAAGTTTAGGCGATTTGACCAACGTCGCTACGGGGTCCTGTCTAGCGGTAATGCCTTGCCAGGCTCGATTCATTGCGCAGTGCAGTTGACGCTATGGTATCGCGGCCATCAAGAGCGCTTTGCCCCCTGCTTTTCTGACAATTCCCGCTCTTTGAATTGAACAAAAGAAATTCCAACAAGTACGAGGATTGCACCTGCTCCTTGCATCCATCCAAGTTTCTCCTCGAACCAAATCGCACCGATCGCCAGCCCGAATATGGGAACCAAGAATGTGAACACATTCGCCTGATTGAGTTGAACATGTTCCAGGGCGGTGAACCATAGCCAGAATGCTGCTGACGTGCCAAACACCGAAAGCGCGACAAGGACCGTCACGAACTTCGTCGACCATGCCGTTGACGAAAAGTGCTCGGTCGACAATGACAACAGCATCAGGGGTATCGCTCCAAGCAACAGTTGAAAGCCCATGGCCATGATGGCATCGACACGGCCGGTCAGACGTTTGATCGCAATGTTGCCGATCGCCACCCCGGTAGCTGCGAGGGCGACATATGCAATGCCAAATGTATAACCTCGGCTGTCGCCAGAGGCGAACCCCGGCCAGGCGATAACCACGATGCCGCCGAGCCCGAGGATCAATCCGATCTTGCCGATCGACTTCAGGCGTTCTCCCAGGAAGAGATACGCCAGCATCGCGGCGACAAGCGGTTGTGCGTTTGCGACAACCGTAGCGAGGCCGGGCGACACGAATTCCGCCGCGTGAAACATACCGAAAAAGCCCAGTGTCGTCGCACCGAGTGCAACCACCGCAATCAATCCCCACAGTCGTGCGCCTCGCGGGACCGGGCGCCGCAAGATTACGCCGAGTGCAATAAGGGAGATACCTGCGAGCGCGGCGCGCAGGGCTGCGAATGCGAGATGAGGAGCCAGGTCGAGGCCGACGGTAATAAGCGGAAAGCAGGCTGCCCAAAGGACCATTACTGCAACGAGGCGAGATGCTTCGACGATAGTCATACCGAACGCCCAAGAATGAAGCATGATCCGCGGCAAATACGACTTCGACCACCCTGGAATATCACGGTTTTTTCGACATCGACTGCGCCGGCGCGACGCGTTTCAGCCAAGAAACTTCTAAACTCGATATCAAGGCCACTGTCACGACTATAACTAATCCTCTTTGGCAAATATATTTTTTTGCCGGGACTGCTTTCTTGGCTCGACCGTCTCCACTGGCGCGGATACATCGTGCCTCGCAACCACGCCGACAAGTATCTGGACAATAACGAGTAACATCGCTGTGGCGACGACCCAACGTCTGGTGCGGGCTCTATATGCTATTTCGTTTTGCATGGTACCCGAGATTTTTAGTTTTATGCCTTATTGATCTTCGAAGCGCTGCAATCATTTTGACGGGCACGTTTGTTAGACGAAGATTGTTCTTTTTGTCTTCGGAAATGTAGATGAAGCCAAAGTAATCCGATCACAGCGGAGATCGTCGAACCCGTTAGTATTGCGAGTCTGGCCGACGCGGAGATCGCCGGATCTCGAAATGCCAACACCGAGACGAAGAGGCTCAGGGTAAAGCCAATTCCGGCAAGAGGTGCCACCGCGATCAGCGTATTCCAGGTTAAGCCAGGGGGTAAGGCTGCCACGCCCAGCCGAATGCCGATCCACGAAGCTGTGACAATTCCCAGCGGCTTGCCAACGATCAACGCCAAAGCAACGCCGATGGCGACGGGGCCCAGGGCGGTTGCCGCTGTAACCCGGTCGAACGAGATGCCCGCATTGAAGAAGGCGAAGAGTGGAACGATGAATATGGCACACCACGGATGCAGATGGCGCTCGACCACGCGAAGCGGCGATCGGTGGGAACGCCCGGAAACGCGGATCGGCACGGCCAGACCGATCACCACCCCCGCAAGCGCCGAATCGACCCCCGACTTCAACATACCGACCCACAGAACCAAACCGATCAGGACATAGGCAGCCACCCAGGTGGCTCGCAGCCTGTTCAAGACGAGCAGAGCAAGCGTGGACCCTGCCACGACGATGAGCGGCGTGGTATGAACGCCCTCGCCGTAGAAGACCCCGATGACGAGGACGGCGCCAATGTCGTCGAAGATCGCCAGTGCCGTCAAAAACACGCGAAGAACGACAGGCACGCGGTCGCGAAGGAGCGCGAGGATACCGATCGCGAGCACGATGTCGGTCGCGGTGGGAATCGCCCATCCACGCAGAGCTTCGGCGTTGGACCAATTGATCGATACGTAAATGAGAGCCGGCGCCGCCATGCCTCCGATCGCGGCGATCACGGGAAGCATCGCATGGCGTGAATCCGAGAGATGGCCTTCCAGGAATTGACGTTTGATCTCCAGGCCGACGAGCAAAAAGAAAAAGACCATGAGGCCTTGGTTTATCCATTGCGCAAGTGGCCGCTCGATGAGCAGTGGGCCAAGCCGAATATGGATCGGCGCATGATGAAGCGCTTCATAATAAGGGGCGAGCGGGGAATTGGCGGTGATCAGGGCTAACGCGATCGCCCCGAGCATGAGAATCCCGGACGTACGTTCGTAGCGAAAGAGCTTTTTGGTCTTTGCCAATGAGTCAGTCTTTCCAAATACCAGAAATGGATAAGAACATACGTGTTTAGGATCGCTAGAGTCTCGATCGTGCGATCAGATATCTCCTCCGCGCAAGTCGTGCGTTCTCAAAATTTGGTCGCACAGTATTCTTTCCCCGATCGATTCCCATGGCTTTCGATCGCCCCAAAGCAAGTGCCGCATCGGAAGTTTCCTCTATTCAATGCGACCGTTCTCAACCGACACGGCGTCTCCTTGTGCCACCGCATTCGTCGCTCTGGGGCGCGTTCGGCTTTTCGAGAGTCTCGAATGCTCGTCAACTCGCCGGTCTTAGCATTGAGTGCGGTATTGAGCTCGGGAGGTCATGGTTTCCGTTCAGATTATTCGTGAGATCTTGAAGCCCGGCTAAAGCGGGGCATAAAGCCCGGAACGTCGTTCGCGTAGCGCGAATATCGAGATCCGAACTCGGCCAAGGCGTCGCGCTCCTCGTTGCGCGCAAGGCGCCAATACATCCAGACAAGAATGGGGAACATCGCGAGCGTGAGGATTGTCGGCCACTGCAGCAGGAACCCGAACATGACCAGGATGAAGCCGAGATATTGAGGGTGTCGCATCCGGGCGTAGGGACCGGATGTCGCCAACTCGTGATTTCGTTGCGCCGTATGGAGCACAGACCAGGCCGTCGCGATCAACCAGAACCCTCCACCGATGAAAACGAAGCTCAGGAGATGAAACGGTCCGAAATGGGGGTTTGTCTTCCAACCGAAAACCATCTCGAGCAGGTGGCCGGCGTCGTGGGCGAACCAATCCACTCCGGGAAATCGACTCTGCAGCCAGCCCGAAAAGAAGTAAATCGTCAGCGGAAAGCCGTACATCTCGGTGAACAACGCGACCAGGAAGGCGCTGAAGGCGCCGAACGAGCGCCAGTCGCGTTTTGTCTTAGGCTTGAAGAAGCTGAAGGCGAACAGGATGAAGATCACCGAATTGACCACGACGAGGAACCAGAGGCCGTATGCGGAAACCGGTTCCGTCATGGATGGTCCTTCTCATCGCCTACGCGATCATCCCGGCTCGGAATGCCGCCTTGCTCCCCGCGATGCGCTCCGTGACCATGATGCATGAATATGTGCATCACAATGCAGATCAGTAGCAGTCCAACCAGCAGGCCATATTCCGTGAGGAGGTGGGCTCGGTGGTCGTATCCCACCAAAAAAGCTGCAACGATGAAAACCGCGATCAGAGCCGTGCCGATCGGCGTCTTCCAGAAATTGCCCGTCCTTTGTCGGCCATGTCTTGAAAGATCCTTCATCGTCCCCGTCCTACTCGACGATCAATCGGCCGCGGAACATGCCCATGGGACAGGCGAACCCGAACTCGCCGGCCTCCTTGGGCATAAGTTCCACGGCGACGAGTTCGCCCGTGGGCAGATCGGCGCTCTTGTCGAACCCTTCGAAAATGACCTTCTCCGAGCAGGCGGCGGTCTCTTCGCGGCGAAAGTTGAGCCGAACCGGCTTGCCGCGAGCGACGATCACCGTGTCCGGCGTATAGCCACCCTTCACCAGGATCATCGCTTCCTGATAGCCGCCGCTGGTTTCGGACGCCCGCGCGCCTTTTGCGCGCTTCAGCCAGAAAAACCAGACGATGAATCCGACGAGCAAGAGCCCAACGAGCAATACGATCCAACGATCCAAGGTCATCCTTCGGCCCTCCTTGGCTGGAAGAAACGGAGCCTGTTGGCATTGGTCACCACGGTGACCGAGCTGAACGCCATGGCGGCCGCCGCGATCAGCGGCGACAACAGAACTCCGAGAAACGGGTAGAGAAGGCCCATGGCCACCGGGATGCCGAGCGTGTTGTAGCCGAACGCCCCCACCAGGTTTTGCCTCACATTGCGCATCGTGGCGCGACTGATTTCGATAGCCGTGACCACGCCCGTCAGGCTCCCTTTGATGAGCGTCACGTCGCTGGCTTCGATCGCCACATCGGTGCCGGTGCCGATCGCAAAACCGACATCCGCCTGGGCGAGCGCCGGGGCGTCGTTGATGCCGTCTCCGACCATGCCGACCGTCTTGCCTTCGAGTTGTAGTTTCTGCACTTCATGGGCTTTGTCGTCAGGAAGCACCTCGGCTAGGACGCGCTCGACGCCCACCTCGCCCGCGATCGCTCTAGCGGTGCGTTCATTGTCGCCGGTCAGCATGATGACTTCGATGCCGAGGCGCCGAAGCGCTTCGATGGCGGCTTTGGAGTCCGGCTTGACCGTGTCGGCGACGGCGACGAGCCCTGCGGCTTGGCCATCGGCCGCGACGTACATCGGGGTCTTGCCTTCGCTCGCGAGTCGCTCCCAATCTTGTGCGAGCGCGTCGATGGCAATGTCGCGGTCTCGCATCAGCTTGGCGTTGCCGAGAAGGACATTCTTGCCGCCGACGCTGCCGCTCACGCCGTGGCCAGGAATGGCGGCGAAATCCTTGGTATCGGCAAGATCAAGGTCCCGCGCGTCGGCGCCCTTGACGATGGCCTCGCCAAGGGGGTGTTCCGAGCCACGCTCGAGCGATGCCGCGAGGCGAAGGACGTCGTCATCTGACAAATCCTGAACGGCTACGACATCCGTCAATGACGGCTCGCCACGTGTGATCGTCCCGGTCTTGTCGAGGATGACCGCATCTAGCTTCTGAGATGTTTGGAGTGCATCGCCCGAGCGGATGAGAATGCCGTTCTCAGCCCCCTTTCCGATACCGACGGTCAGCGACGTCGGGGTCGCCAGACCGAGCGCGCAGGGACAGGCGATGATGAGGGTCGTCACGAGCACGATCGTCGCGTAAACGAAACGCGGTTCGGGACCGACCAGATACCAGGCAACGAAGGCCAACAGGGCGAGGATCATGACCGTCGGCACGAAGTAGCCCGAGACCAGGTCGACGACACGCTGGATCGGCGCTTTCGAGCCTTGTGCGTCCTTGACCATGCGAATGATGCTGGCGAGCGCCGTGTCCTTGCCGACTTTGGTCGCCTTGAACTTGAAGCTGCCGGTCTTGTTGAGCGTCGCGCCAATGATCTCGTCGCCAACCCCCTTCTCGATCGGCATTGATTCGCCCGTAATCATTGACTCGTCGACAGCGCTCGAGCCTTCGACGATCTCGCCGTCCACCGGCACTTTGTCGCCCGGGCGTACGACAACGATATCACCCGAAACGACTTCCTCGACGGGCAGATCGATCTCCTTGCCGTCACGCATAACGCGCGCCGTCTTGGCCTGCAAGCCGATCAGCTTTTTGATCGCTTCGGAGGTGCGCCCCTTCGCTTTGAGTTCCAGCGCGAGCCCCAATACCACGAGGGCCACGACCACATCCGTCACGTCCCAGAAAACTTCCGCCAGAGCGGGATCGGGAAAGATCGACGGAAACGCGACCGCTACGATCGAATAGAGGAAGGCCGCCGTAATGCCGATCGCGATAAGCGTGTGCATGTTGGCGGAGCGATGTTTGAGCGCGTCCCACATGCCGACGAAGAACTGGGAGCCGGACCAGAGCATCACCGGGAGCGACAACACACCCAATAGTGCCCAAACGATCCGCCTCGTCTCGCTGCCCATCGGCATCCAGTCGCGCAGGCCGGGGATGAGGTCGGGATAGCTGAGCGCCATCACCGGGACCGACACGATCGCCGCGAACCAGAACTTGCGCATCAGCTTGCGGTATTCCCGGTCACGCGCCTTCTGCTCGGGATCGGTGTCCTCATCTACCGCCGCCTTGACATCGGCTGTCTTGGGCTCTGCGATCTTGTGGCCGGCGGATTCGATCGCCCTTCGAATGGCCTCGAAATCAACTTTGCTGGGATCGTAGTCGACATCCACCGCGTTGGGACCGAGATTGGCGCGCGCCGAGAGGACGCCTGGCGTCATTTTGAGCGCGAGTTCGATCCGCGTGACGCAGGACGAACAATGCATGCTCTTGATCGGAATTCTCGTGGAGGCGGCGCCCGGCGCGTAGCCGGCAGACCGGATGACCTTCGCGATATCGATCACTTTCACCTGATCGGGATCGTATTCGACCGCCGCCAAACGGTTCGACAGATTGACGTGCGCCGAGTGGACGCCGTCGAGCGATCTGAGTGCCTTTTCGACCGAGGGTGGGCAATGGGCGCAGGTCATCCCGCCCACGGTCAACTCGATACGGCGCCGAGCGTCGGGGGAAGGTTTCGGGGGCGCTTTCGTCCCACCGGCCGCCCTCCGGCCCTTGGTCGTTTCAGCCTTGTCCATGGTCGTCCCTTTCGGTCGTCTTGGTCGACGGGACACGGATCGCCCGTTCTCGTCCCGAAAATTGCTCTAGGCTTGCGTGGTGGAGCCCATGACATCGCTCCGAGCAGGAGAAATTGGCCCAGCGGTGATGGTCTTCGCCGACCGCCTCTTCTATATCGGCCACAGTTCCACAAACGGGGTCGATGGCGGTCATCCTTGTCTCCTTGGCTGGTCGAAGGTTTTCAATGAAAGACCATGCCTTCGATGTGGAACCCGGCATCGACATAGAGGATCTCCCCGGTAATCGCGGTCGTGTAGTCGCTGGCGAGAAGAAGCGCGGTGCGGCCGACCTCACATGCGTCCACCGTCCGGCGCAGAGGCGCCTTGCGCGTCGTCTCGTTGATCAGCTCGTCGAAATGTTCGATTCCGGACGCCGCGCGGGTCTTGACGGCGCCAGCCGATATGGCGTTCACACGGATACCCTTGGGCCCCAGCTCGTGGGCGAGGTAGCGCACCGACGCCTCAAGCGCGGCCTTGACCGGCCCCATGACATTGTAGTGGTCGACGACCTTTTCCGCGCCGTAATAACTGAGCGTCATGACGCTGCCGCCCTGGTCCATTAGGGGCTCGGCGAGCTTTGCCATACGGATGAGCGAGTGGCAGGAGATCAGCATGGACTCGGCAAAACCGTCGGCCGAGCAGTCGGTGAGCCTGCCGTGCAGATCTTCCTTGCGCGCCCACGCGATCGAGTGAAACAAAAAATCGAGACGTCCCCACCGCTTTTCGATCGCATTGAAGACCGACTCGAGTTGTCCAGGCACGGAGACGTCGCACGGCAGAACAATCGGGGCCGAAAGCTCCCGCGCGAGCGGTTCGACGAAGGGTCTAGCTTTCTCGTTCAGATAGGTGACTGCCAGATCGGCGCCGGCGTTTCGGAAATGCTCGGCAGACGACCAAGCGAGGCTGTGCTCGTTGGCGATGCCGACGACCAGGCCTTTTCGGCCCGAAAGGTCGAGGACTTCCGGCTTGGTTGGCTGCTGTAAAGGACGCGTCATCGCTCGGTTCTCCTCACGGCACCAGGACGTACGCGCCAGGCGCGTCGTCCAGGACCGAGTATCCCTTGCGCGGAGCGCCAATGGCGGGCGGGGTCACCGTCTCCGAGGACTGCTTGACCAGCCATTCCTGCCAACACGGCCACCAGGAACCATCATGGTGGACGGCAGCCTGCTGCCAGGCGTCAGGGTCAACGTAATTTTCGTCCTCTCGGTGCGTGGCGATCTGATGGTGTCGGCGCGGATGACCCGGCGGGCTGACGATGCCCGCATTATGGCCGCCGTTGGACAGGACGAAGGTCACGTCGGCGTCGGTCAACCACTGGATCTTGTAGACCGACCGCCAGGGCGCGACATGGTCGGCGATTGTGCTGACAGCGAAGACCGGAATGCGGATGTCGCGCAAGGAAACCGGCCGGCCCGTCACCTCGTAGCGGCTCTCGGCAAGGTCGTTGTCCAAGAACAGGTGCCGGAGATATTCCGAGTGCATGCGGTGAGGCATGCGCGTGGTATCGGCATTCCAGGCCATCAGGTCGATCATCGAGCGGCGCTCGCCCTTCAGATAGGTCTGGACCATTGCCGACCAGATGAGGTCGTTCGAGCGCAGCAGCTGGAACGCACCCGCCACCTGCTTGGTGTCGAGATAGCCCTGCTCGGCCATCATATCCTCGAGGAAGCTGACCTGCGCCTCGTCGATGAACAGCATCAGCTCGCCGGCCTCGGTGAAGTCGGTCTGAGCAGCGAACAGAGTGAGGCTCTTGAGACGATCGTCGCCGTCGCGCGCCATGGCCGCGGAGGCGATGGCGAGCAGCGTGCCGCCGAGGCAGTATCCAACAGCGTGAATGTGTCGCTTAGGGACGATAGCGGAGACGGCATCGAGGGCCGCCATGACCCCGAGCTCGCGATAGTCCGCCATCCCGAGGTCGCGGTCTTCGCCGGTCGGGTTTTTCCACGACAGGACGAACACCGTGTGACCTTGCTCGACCAGGTATTTCACCAGCGAGTTCTCGGGCGAAAGATCGAGGATGTAGTATTTCATGATCCAGGCCGGCACGATCAGGATCGGCTCGGCATGGACCTCTTCGGTTACCGGGGCGTATTGGATCAGCTCGATCAGCCGGTTGCGGAACACGATCTTGCCGGGCGTGACCGCAACGTCGCGCCCGACCTGGAAGGCCTCGACGCCGACCGGGCCATCGCCGTTCACTATGCGCCGCCAGTCCTCCCAGAAGTTGGCAGCACCGCGCGCTAAATTCTGCCCGCCTTGGGCGACCGTCGCCGCAAGCACCTCCGGATTGGTGAGCGGAAAATTGGCCGGCGAGACCGTGTCGAGAAGCTGGCGTGCGACGAAGGATACCACGTCCTCATGGTGTTTCGAGACGCCGTTCACGCCGGTCGTCGCGTTGTGCCACCATTGTTGCGTCAGCAGGAATCCCTGATAGATCGCCGCGAATGGCTGGGTCTGCCAAGCGTCTCCGGCAAACCGCTTGTCCTGCGGCAAGGCCTCGATACACGCCTCGCAACTCGGATCGGCACAGGCCCGGAGGCAGTAGTCGACATAACGCGACCATTTGCTCACGGTTTTCTCGACGAGGTCGAGCTGCTTGTCCGGCGAGAAGGCAAGATGCTGTGCCCAGTCGGTATAGGCCTGCAGCACCGCTGCCGGCGAGACACCGGCTGTGGCCTTGGCCAGGGATGCGTGCAGCGGACGGTCGAAAGAAAAGGCGCGCCTTCCCGTCGGTGGTCCTTTGCTCTTATTCAGCGATGGCGGTCTGTGCGACATGATTACCCCGGTAGCGGACAGCAGGCATGGTCGGATTGCGGCGCCATGTGGAGACTCGACTCCGGCGCGGGCGCCTTTATCCCAGCCTTCGGCGTGCGGTGATGGATGAGTGCGGCCACGGCGAGCGAGGCGATACGCGCCGGCGCCGGATCGGCCCGCGAGGTCAGCACGACGGGAACCGCCAGCCCAACCGCAATGCCGGCGGCGACTGCGCCCGCCAAGTACTCCAGGTTTTTTGCGAGCATGTTGCCGGACACCAGGTCCGGTACGAGCAGGATGTCGGCGTCTCCGGCGACCGCCGAGACAATGCCCTTCTCTTTCGCCGCCTGACGTGAGATGGCATTGTCCAAGGCGAGCGGCCCGTCGACCAGAGCGCCGACGATCTGCCCGCGCTGCGCCATCACGGAGAGGCACGCGGCGTCGACGGTGGAAGCGATCGCCGTATTGACGGTCTCGACCGCGGACAGCGCAGCCACCTTCGGTGTGTCGACCCCGAGGAGACGAAACAGATCGATCGCATTCTGCAGGATCTGTGCTTTGGCATTGAGATCGGGGGCGATGTTGATCGCGGCGTCCGTTATCCCGAGCAATCTTGGGTGGGTCGGAACCTCGATCAGAAAGATATGGCTGACGCGTCTGGCCGGAATGCGGAGGCCGCGTTCCTTGTCCAGCAAGGAATGCATAAGGGCATCGGTGTGGATGTCGCCCTTCATGACGGCATCGGCCTCGCCCCTGCGAGCCAGCTCGACCGACTTGCGGGCCGCGGCGGCATCGGTCGACGCCGGGATCACCCAGTCCGTCGGTATCTCCCACCCGATCTCCTCGCAAATCGCCGCGATCGAATATGGATCACCGACGAGGCGGGGCTCGACGAAGCCGAGCGCATGGGCCTCGCGGAGGGTTTCGATGACCACGTGCTGAGCGGCATCCGCGACCGCGACGCGGATCGGGCCGAGCGTCTTGGCCAAATCGACCAGTTGATGCAGGTTCTTGATCGCCGGGGTCACGGTCTAAGCCCCCAGAGCGGCGGGGCGGATCGCCAAGGTGTCGTGGACATGGCGGGCGATGACCCACTCTTCGTCGGTCGCAAACGCCTCGATCGCGACCTTGCTATCGTCGGCAGAGATCAGCCGTTGCCCATCCCCGTTGCGCGTCGAGTCGATCGCGAGCCCGAGATAGTGCATTCCCTCGCAGATCAATGCGCGCACGGCCGCAGCGTTCGCGCCGATCCCGCCGGTGAAAACCAAACGGTCGAGACCGCCCAGAACGGCGATCAGCGCGGCCAGGTGTTGGCGACCCTGATAACAGAAAAGGTCCACAGTTTCGCAGGCGGCCGGTTCTGTAGGCTGCGCGAGCAAGTCCTGCATATTGCGGCTCAGACCGGAGACGCCGAGCAAACCGGACTCCTCGTAGAGCAGGTGTTGAACCTGCTCGACGGTCATCCCCTTTTCGGTGAGCAGATACAGGACAATGCCTGGATCGAGGTCGCCACAGCGGGTTCCCATCGGCAAACCCGCCAATGTGCTAAAGCCCATTGTGGTCTCGACGCTCTGCCCGCCTCTCAAGGCGCACATGGACGCGCCATTTCCGAGATGGGCCACGATGATGCGCTCGCCATCGACATCGACGCCCTGTTGGCGCAAGGCGTGGACAACATATTCGTAGGACAGGCCGTGAAAACCGTACCGACGGACGCCCTCTTCCCAGAACCGACGCGGAAGGGCCGACAGCGTCGCCAAGCGCGGAAGCGTCCTGTGGAACGCCGTATCGAAGCAAGCGACCTGCGGCAGGCCGGCACGCGCGCGCCGGATAGCGGCGATACCGGCGAGATTGTGCGGCTGATGGAGCGGCGCGAGCGGAATGAATTGGCCTAGCTGGGCTTCGAGCGCGGCAGTCACGACGACCGGCCCATCCGCTTCCGGCCCTCCATGGACGACCCGGTGACCGACCGCGGTCAAGCGCGAACCGGCATAATGGCGCTCGACCAACTCCATCAACAGCGGCAGCGCCGCATCGTGATTGGCGATCTGCTGCGTCTCTTCGAACACGACCGTCGCCTCGGCGTCTCTCGCACGAATATGCCCGTCCTCCAGACCGATGCGCTCGACAAGACCTGACCAAAGGCGCGACAAGGACGCGTCGCGCGCGAAGAGCGCGAACTTTACGCTCGACGACCCGCAGTTGATCACCAGGATCGCGTCCCTGGCTCCCGCTGACGCGGGACGGGATGGTCTCGGTTCAACCATCCGAAGCGACGCCCCCAGTTGAATTGCCGTAAAGCCCGCTGAACGCTCGTTCGTAAGCGGCGTCTCGGGCCTCCCGGAGCGTTTCCAGTCCGCGCGCAACCTCGCCAAAGGATTCGCGCTCACGCTCGATCAGCGGGTGCTCTGGCGGAAGCGGGTGGCGGCTCTCGGCGACCCTGTCGGCGAGCATGGCAACACCGCCCATCCAGGGGTTGAAGGCTTCGGAAAATAGATACCGGCTGGCCCGCATTGGGTGCAGCCACTTCGCCATCTCGGCAGTCCAGGGATTTGCGAACGTCTGCACCCAGGGGCTGACGAACGTCCGATATAGCGTCTCGTTGAACTCGGACACGTGTCGCACGCGCTCGAACGCCTCTCGCGGATAATCCGCTTTCAGGTCCTCGACCTTCCGCGACTCGAAGCGGACGCTGTAGGACGGCTTGTGGCAGTCCGGGTCGCCCGAGGGGTTGTCGATCTTCATCTCGTAGAGACCCGGGGCCAGCGATTCGATCTCGTCCAGGCTTTCGAGGATCGCTCGGTGCTCGAACCTGGCCACGCCCGCCGACACGAATATGCCGAGATGACCGACATGGGGGTTGGTTAGGTAAACGATACGCTGCTGGGCCCGCACGAGATCCTCGGTGTCGCGGTAGACTGCGGGGATCCAGCCGAGCGCTTGGAGTGGCGGCGTGATGTTGTCGCCGTACGAGGCGAAGATGACGAGTGGATTGCGGATGCGTCGCAAATCGGCGAAGCAGCCTTCGCAGATGCGCATGAGGCCCTGCTCCAGCTCATTGCCGATGAACAGGTTCTCGACGATGGCGAGGATCTCTGCGCGGCTCAGAAAGTAGAAGCCGTTCCACCAGCGCTCGAATTCGAGGAAACGTTCGCGCTCAGTGTCGATATTGGCGAAGAGATGGGCGTACTTCTCCCAGACGGCCTTTTCCGGCTTGAGGTTCTCGAAATTCTGGGCGAGCCAGGCGCCGTCGAAGCGACCGTTGCCGAGATCTGCCACAAGATGGGCGAGCCAAGCGCCGCCCAGGAGCCCTCCCGCGACGCGCATCGGATTCACGCCGGCGTCCCCGGCCCAATAGGAGAGCGGGGACCCGTTGAGCACGGCTGGTCCGACAATGCCCTCGCAATCGGATGACAGCAGCGTTACCGCCCATCCCGCCTGACAATTCCCGTAAAGCACCGGCGGCGTGCTCGGATGCCGCTTCGCGACCTCTTCGACGAAACGCCGAAGCGCATGCAACACGTCGGCCAGGGTCTGGCCTTGCGCAGGCTCGGGGAAAAAGATCACGAAGTAGACCGGATGACCCTCGCGCATGGCCATTCCGACCTCCGAATCGCGCTTGAAGCCGCCAATGCCCGGGCCATGCCCGGCGCGGGGGTCCAACACGATCACCGGCGGCTTGTCGGGATCGACGCAATCGTCCCAGCAGTCCTCTCCGATCTCGGTGATCCGCAACAGCGCATAGTTGGCGGGTGCCGCGAAGTCGCGCGCGTCGAGCAGCGTCTCGTATTTGAAGTCGAGAAGCGGCGGCAAACCGGCGCGCTCGTGCTCGAGCATGTTGTTCGCCCGCTGCCGGAGCGTGTCCCAGAACAGGATCGTGCGTTCGAACACATCCCGCTGGTATTCCACTAGATCCAGAGCCGAAAGCGCGTTGTCGCCAGTCGCTGCTGCATCCGTCACGTCTTGCGAGGCCGGCGCTTGGGCACCGCGATTCGATCTGGCAGCCTTCTTTTCGATGCGGCCGTGCCGCTCGATTTGAAAAGCGCCCGCCTTTGATCGGCGTGCCGTCCCGCGTCGCACACGCGCATCGTTCGGTGACTTAGCCGCGGTCATCTTTTCCACCATCTTGAGAACAGGTTGAATAAGGTCCCGAAGATCAAGGCGACGTACCAGCCATAGGCGAAGCTCTCGGCGAGGCCGAGCAGGAAGCTTGGCCAGGTGAGCCAGGTGAAGCCCGGCAAGAGCCTCAGCCAAGTCTGGTACATGGCCTGTCCCGGGAAGAGCAGGTCAAAGCCGACGCAGAGCGTATAGGTAACCGTAAGGAAGGCCCCCAGGCTCATGCCGAACGCGAGCACCGGGATGCGCGGCGCCGGCGCGACGACGATGGACGTTCCGTCGCGACGACGCTGGGCCTCATGGGAGGTATCAGCCATGGGCGTGATCCAATCGGCCGACTTGTTCGTCAGCGTTGGGTCCGACATAGAGCTCTGGAGCGGCCTCGAATTGCTCCCGGCACTCGCGCGAGCAGAGGTAATAAACCAGACCGTCATGCACCGACGGTTTGGCCGCGTCGGTGTGGACCGTCTTTCCGCAAACCGGGTCAATGTCGGTCTCGGGCGGCACCCAACGGAGGGCCTCGGAATCGCGCGCCTCGTCGTCGCTTGTAGCCGCGCGGTGGTGGCCATGTCCGTGTCCCGGGACATGGGCGCCGCAGCCGAACCGCGTCATCAGAAAAATCAGACCGGCCCAAAAGGCGATATAGAGCAACGTCTCCATGGCAGCACCTTTTTCTCAGCCTTGAGTGGACCGCTTTGTCGCCTCTTTCGCCGCCGGAGGAACTGCTTCGGATTGCGTTCTAACCGGCACGGTCTGTCCCGTTCGTTTGCCCGCTTCTTCAGCGCTCTCACGCACCATCGCCGAACAGCAGTCGTATAGCTTCTGGCTTAGGTCGGCCCAAGCGCCGGTTTGAGCAGCGAGATGCTCCATGACTCCCATGACGAGTCTCGATTGTGCGGACATGAACTCGGCCGGCTGCCGCACACTCAGGAGTTCCTGAAGCGCGCGGGCGTACTCCTCGTTGGCCGTTGACAACGCTTGTGCCTGACCGGATGAGGCGTCGTTGAATAGGTGGTTCAGTTCCACGACGAGAGCGTGACACCGCTTGGTTAGCGCCTCCAACTCGCTCGGGTCGACGACATTGGGCATGCCCCACCAGGCAAGCAGGCCGTTCATTCGATCCATTCCCGTCGGAATGCTGGGTTGTCTATCATTCATGATTGATCCTCCTTTTCGATATGAGAGCCGGGCATAAAACCCAGCGGTTAGTTAGACGCTTCGCAGACTTCGTCATTACGGTTCCCATTCATTTTCGAGCTCCGTGGTTTCCTCATTCGACCGACTCAAGCGCCAGCGCGATGCCCTGTCCGCCGCCAATGCACAACGTCACCAGCCCGCGGCGGAGGCCGTCACGTTGCATGGCATGTAGGAGCCGGGTCACAAGTACTGCGCCGGTCGCTCCTATTGGATGTCCGTGCGCAATGGCTCCGCCTTCGACGTTCACAATGTCCTCCGGAAGGCCGAGCTCCTGGAGGATCGCGAGAACGATTGCCGCGAACGCCTCGTTGACTTCCGCTCGCTCGATATCGCCCAGCTTCCAGCCCGCGCGCTCAAGCGCCTGCTGGACAGCCGTCACCGGTCCAAGGCCGAACAGGCAAGGATCAACCGCGCCGACGCCATAGGCGACCAGTCGCGCCATCGGCTCAAGATTGTGTTTCTCCGCCCAGTCGGCGTCCGCGACGATCATCGCCGCGGCGCCGGAGTTAAGCCCCGGGGCGTTGCCGGCCGTTATGGTGCCGTCCTTCCGAAACGCCGGTTTCAGTTTTGCCAACGATTCCAGGGTTGTGTCGGGCCGGTTGTGCTCGTCCTTGACAAAGGCGACAGGATCTCCGCGGCTGCCTACCCCTATGGGTGCGATTTCCGGTGCGAACTTGCCGGCCGCTTGAGCCTTGCTGAACCGATTCTGCGAGCGCCTTGCCCAGCGATCCTGGGCTTCTCGTGAGACCTGAAACTTCGATACCAGATCTTCGGTGATCCAGCCTGAATGCCTATCTGAGAAGGCGTCGTTGAGACCGTCACGCAGCATGCTGTCATAGATCTGCGCGTCGCCCATCCGGTAGCCCCAGCGTCCACCGCCCATGAGGTATGGCGACTGATCCATATTCTCCATGCCGCCTGCGACGGCGCTCGTGACGTATC
Source organism: uncultured Alphaproteobacteria bacterium (assembly GCA_947259335.1). Lineage (GTDB taxonomy): Bacteria > Pseudomonadota > Alphaproteobacteria > Bin65 > Bin65 > CAMYMQ01. The sequence goes on from CAMYMQ010000444.1 coordinate 19,416, forward strand.
CGAGCCTCACTTCCTGAGCCGCGGTCGCAATCGCCTGAGCACCCGACCCGCAAACCCGGTTCACGGTCATTGCCGGGACTTCGACTGGAATTTCGGCCTTGATCGCGGCCTGCCGCGCCGGGTTCATCTTCGCCCCTGCCTGAACGACCTGGCCCATGACAACGGTATCGATATTGACGCCATCAAGCTTTGCGCGCTCAAGGGACGCCCGGATCGCGGCGGCGCCGAGATCAGGCGCGGGGATGTCCTTCAGCGCTCCGCCGTAGGTACCGATTGCCGTACGTACGGCCGCACAAAGAACGATGTTGGAATTTCTCATTCGACTATCTCCTGTAAGTACCAGGTGGGGCTTCCCGATACTGGAAGGTCAATGGCCGCCGCCGACATTTTCGAGATTTATTCGCAACCCGTCGCGACGATGTGCGTCTCTTCGCTCAAACCATGTATTGACCGCCATTGATGGTGAGCGTCGCTCCGGTCACGAAACCTGCTTCATCGCTCGCGAGGAATTGCACGGCGCGCGCGATTTCCTCGGGTTGCCCAAGTCGCTCGACCGGCACGTGCCCAATGATCTTCTGCAGGATCTCTTTTGGTACCGCCGCGACCATGTCGGTCTCCACATAGCCCGGAGCGACGGCATTCACCGTGATCCCCTTCGCCGCCGTCTCGAGCGCCAACGCCTTGGTGAAGCCAATGACGCCCGCCTTGGCGGCGGCGTAGTTGGTCTGTCCGGCCTGACCCTTTTGGCCGTTGATCGAAGCGATATTGACGATTCGTCCGAACCCGCGTTCGCGCATGCCGTCGATGACCGCTCGGCACATGTTGAAGCAAGATGTCAGGTTGTTTTCGAGGACGGCATGCCACTCCTCCAGGGTCATCCGATGGAGAGCAGCGTCGCGAGTGATCCCAGCGTTGTTCACCAAGATCCCCACAGGTCCGAGTTTGCGTTCAGCCGAACGCACCCCATCCCAACACGCAGACGCGTCGGCAACGTCCCATTTGTCCACAGGAATGCCCGTCTGATCTCGAAAATCGGCGGCTGCCCGGTCGTTACCGAGATAGGTCGATACGACGGCATGTCCGTCGGCTTGCAGAACGCGCGCAATCGCTGCACCAATGCCTCGCGTTCCGCCCGTGACGATCACTACTCGTCCCATGATGGATGCCTTTTGCGCCGTGGTCGGCAGCTGCGGGAATTGAAAAGCCAACCGCCAACCGAGCCTCGTTGCTCTGCGAATTGCGCGCGGAGACGTGTCCGGATCCAGTGGGAACAGTGACCCACCGCGCTATCGTTCAGAAATTGAGAAGTCCTCGACGGCCAGCATGGCGGCCTGGAACGCATCGTTAACGGGCGTCCAGGATCTCAGGCCAGTACTTGCTTAGGCCGTCGTAGAAGCTACGCGGAAGCTGTAACCTTGGGAGGGGGCAAATACGGCACAACGGACCGGTCTCGCGCAAACCGACTTACGGCAATCCCGACCAACATTGCGCGGTTCGTACGAACAGCCCAAACGTCTGAGAGAATGGCAAGGGCCGCCTGTGCGGAACATTGAGTATGGTGCGAGGTATGGTGCGAACAGGGGTTTGGAGCGGGTCCACCGAAGTCCTCTCGGTGATCACCGGCCTGATGGGTGGCGACCACTTGCTTATCTGAGGCGAAACCCATCGAAGGCGACTCCAAGTGCCCAAAAAGGCCCACCAACACGATAAACACGGACGCAAGAACACTGGCCACGAAGCGCCGTCCCGCCTTGTTTCTGCGACCCGTTCTATTCTTGCGCTCAGTGTGCATCACGACCGACTCTAACAATTTTATGATTCATATATAGTTTTCGGACCCGTCGACAACCTTGATCTCAATCAAATGCTGTGCAGAGACCCGACAGGTTCCGAAATTAAGCGGATTTCTTCATGCCCCTCCACCGAAGGGCGCGACAAAGTGAGACCTGCTTTGAACGGACGCAAGACAAATCGCTCGGTCTCCTGCTGGTCGCTCGATCATTGCGAGGCTCGGCGCATGCAACGATCTGCGATCGTTTTTGACGCCAACTTCCGCCCGGTTCCATGCCTGGTCCGTTGGCTTTCACTCTCAGAGATCGGGATCTTCCGCCGCGGGAAACCCTTTTCGGTAATGTTCCGGTCATACAGACGAAGACGACCCACCGGGCATTACAGGTCGATCAATTCACAACTTCTCACGCGGTTACTGAGGTATCAGGTCGACGGATCGGCATGTCGCAAGCGCAATCGAGGAAGCCGTGCTCTGGACAGGTCTCGCACGAAAGCAGCAACGCGCGTCTGAGCGCCCGTCGTGCCCGGTGCAAGCGGACACCGAGATTGTTCGTCTTCAGCCCCAGGTGTCGAGCCACCGTTTTTCGCGGTTCGGCCAGGAGATCGACGCGCCAGACCAGCTCCGCATATTCGGGTCGAAGCGTAGGTAGTAGCGTATAGAGGCATTGGCACACCATCGCGTGCAGGTCGGTGTCAGGAGCCTCGGTCTGAATCTCTTGTTCTCGAGCAAAAGCTGCCTCGTTTCGCGAACGACGCTCACGCGACCGATAGTGATCGGCGAGGGTCGATCCCAGAACACGATACAGCCAGGCGACGATGCTTTCGTCATTCTGAATTGCGTTCGCCTTGCTGATCGCCGCAAGATAGAAATTCTGAAGAACATCATCGACGTCATGCTCGCTGCCGAGCCGTCGCGCAAGGAAGCGCCTGAAAGCACGATGGTTTTCAGTCAAAGCCGTTTCGACCAACGGGTCCAACTCCTTTAACGCTCCATCGAACGGAGGCTCGCCTGTCATCTACCCATCTCCCTGACCGTTGACGATCCTTTGTGGGCCTGCGTGTTTGCAACGACTGATGCTCGATCGAGCCACGAGACACGCACGCTGATTACTAAGCCTTGCCAATCCTGATTACCGCAAGACCCTGTCACCCACGCTCTTCCGGCCAGGACCAGTCGCGTGTTTCGGGCATGTCTTGTCCGTTTCGTCGAATATAGGCCTCCTGCTCGATCAGCCTCTCGCGCACGATCTGCTTGATATAGTCCGATTAATGCCAGCTGCCTTCGCGGACGGGCCACGAGCGGTATCTTGGCACTTATCGCGGTCTCTCTTCTGGCGGCGAGTTTCCTCGCGGTCAGAGTCGTGGGCATCGCATCGGCAAAACCTGGCCACGCCGATAAGGCGGCCAGTCCGAAACATACGCTCGACTGGCGCTGTCATGCGCCAACAGGATCGATCGAGAGATACGACTCTGGTTTTCGAGCCAAAAGCGAGACGGAATGGCGAGGGTCAAAGTCGGCATTGGAGTCCACGAAAGCCGCGCTTCCTTCAGGGTTATCGCCGAGGCGGAGATTCTGGCGCTCACCGTGGTCGGCGATCGGGCATGTATTGCCGAACGCCTGGAGAGGATAACGCGTTAGCTTGGTGCGGTCATCGCAATGTCCAGCAACGCCCATCGCACAGCCGCGTCCGAACCGAATTTCGAAATGCGGATACTCGGACCGCAGATGTGAGGCGCCCGGCCGAAACCCGCCGGTCAACATCTGTTTCATGCCGCATCGTCCACCGGATCAGGTTCATGGGAACGCCGCCAAGGTAACGGTGGTCGGTGGCGGGACCGCGCGGCGATCGCCGATCGTCACCTCGTCAGCGGGCAAATGCCGCATTGAAGGGCCCCATTTCAGGCGCACCAACCACAATTGACAAGGCCGTATGCCCCACTGTCACACTGGCTGCCGAGGCGCCGTTGTGCTGTCGGTTTGGATTGACGAAAACGCGGCTCGACGTAGGTTTAAACCCGATTCAGTAATATTTGGCATTTCGGTCATCCGATGTTTCCGAGCACTGGAAACATCTCGAGCAGCCAATACGATACGGCCGACAGATAGCCGGTGATCATGGCGACTCCCATGACGACAAGCAGAATGCCCGCGAGAAGCTGGAGCGACCGTCCCAGCCGGGCCATCCCTCGAAGACGCACTGCCAAGCTGTCGGTGAACAGGGCAGCCACAAGGAATGGCAGGCCTAGGCCGAGCGAGTATATCGCCAACAGCACGATGCCCCCTTTAACCGTCGCCTGGGCGGCGCTCACCGTAAGGATGGCACCCAGTATTGGGCCGATACAGGGCGTCCATCCGAAAGCGAAAGCGAGGCCCAGGACGAAGGCCGCCGCAGGCTTTCCCCCAGGGACTTCGATTCGGAACCGGAAGTCCCTGTACAGCCATGGAATGCGGACGATCCCCATCAGGAACAAGCCAAATATGATGACGACCACGCCGGCGCCGATGTTGAACTCCCAACGATAAGACAGGAGCAACTGGCCGAGTGCCGTGGCGCTGGCGCCCAGGAGGATGAACACCGTCGAAAAGCCGAGCACGAAGCAAATGCCGAGGCCGAACACCGGCAACCGTATGGCCAGCGCGCCGGGCGCCGTCGGATCGCCTACCGCCCGGCCGGCGATGTAGGAGAGGTAGCCGGGCACGATGGGCAGCACACACGGTGACAGGAAGGAGATCGCCCCGGCCACGAAGGCGGTGAGCAGTCCGACGTTCGATATTTCTAGCATCGGATTCGATACCCGTGTCTATTTCTTGCCGAGCTCGGCCCGCGCCTTGCGGATATGGGCTTTCAAAGTCTCGAGGCCGGTCGCCCCCCGAATTATCTGGTCGCCGACGACGAAAGCCGGCGTGCCGTTGATCCGCAACGCGCTCGCGAGGACGAGATTGCGTTGGATCGCCTTCTCGATCTCGGGATGCTTCATGTCGGCCTTGAGCCGCTCGATATCGAGGCCGATTTGTTTGGCGACGGCGAGAGCGGTGCTCTGTGTCGCCCTGCCTTTCATCTTCATCATCGCCTGATGGAAGGCGACATACTTGCCTTGACGATGCGCCGCGAGCGCCACCTTCGCGGCGAACTTCGAGCCGTCTCCGAGGATCGGGAACTCCTTGTAGACGACGCCGAGGTTGGGATCGTCGGTCCCTGCCTTCTCCAAGACCGGCGCGACGCGCCGGCAATAAGGACAATTGTAGTCGAAGAACTCGACAACGGTTACGTCGCCCTTCGGGTTGCCGGCGACCGGGGCCGCGGGGTCGCGGAAGATCTCGTCGGCACGATCCCGGATGACCGACTGAATCTCCTTCAGGCGGGCCGCGAGCTGCCGCCCGCGCAGCTTCTGGACCGCCTCGGCGATCACCTCCGGATTTTCAAGAAGGTAGGCACGTACCCGCCGCTCGAAGACATCCTTGGGCATATCCGCGGCGACGGTTGGCTTGTCCGATGGCGCGCGCAAGCCCGGATCGAGCACGAACCAGGCAGCAAGCGCACCAACAGCCACCAACGCCGCAACGACCCACCCGGCCCATCGAGTCCGGCTCTTCGCTGTCTTCTCAGGCATCGTCTTGTCTCCTCTTCAATGGACACCTGTCCCCGCAGGGCGACCTCGGTCGCTTCGACCGCCTCCCGCCGTGCATTGCGGCGAATGAGCGACGCGATGACGACCGGTCGACTGCACCGTCATCGCCGCCGCAACCTTCGCACCAGTGGAAGGATCTTCGTTTCGAGTACCTTGGGCGTGACCGCCCCGACATGCTTGAAGACGATCCGGCCGCTCCGATCGACAACGAACGTCTCAGGCACGCCGTAAACGCCCCATTCGATGGCCACGCGGCCCGCGAGGTCGGCCCCGGTGCGTGTGTACGAATCCCCGAGCTGATCGAGCCAGCGGGCGGCGTCCGACGGCCGGTCCTTGTAGTTGAGGCCGTGGATCGGAACGAAGCCCCGCGCCTTGAGCGCATGAACACGAGGTGCTCGTCGCGGCAGGCGGCGCACCAGGAGGCGAACACGTTTACCAGCGAGACCTTCCCTTTGAGGTCTGCGGTCGACAAACCGAGCGTCCGCCCCTTCACCGGCGAAAGCGCGAAGGCCGGCACCGACTTGCCGAGCAGGGCTGAAGGCAGGTCGCGCGGGTTGCCGCCGAGCGCCACGGCGAGGAAGACGACGATCGCCACGAAGACAGCCGGCGCTATGAATGCAATGGCAACGCGGCGGCGCTTCGCCTTGCCGCCCCGCGTCCCGGAACTGGCAGGCTGCGAGTGCTGTCGCGTATCGGCGGCGGCGTTCATTTCGTCCCGTTTCTCGATCGGCGCACTTCTGAAGCCCGGATCACCCGGCGGATCGCGCGGACGAGCGGCGGCGCGGTCCACGCATTCGGGCCGGAAAAGCGTGCAATCTCTCGTCCTTGGCGATCAATCAAAATGGATTCCGGGATGCCGTAGACCCGCAGCCGATGCATCGCGAACCGGGTGCGGTCGAGGTAGATGCGCAGATAGCCCAGACCGAGCTTCTCAAAGAACGGCACGACCGCGTCCTTTCCCTTACGGTCTATCGAAATCGCGACGACCTCGAACGAAGAACCGCCAAGCATGCCCTGCAGCCGGTCGAGATGCGGCATCTCTTTGCGGCAGGCGCTGCACCAGGTCGCCCAGATGTTGAGCAGAACGACCTTGCCGCGGAAGTCCCGCAGCCGGATGAACTTGGCGGCCTCCGTCTCGAACAGGAGGCCGGGCACCGGACGCGGCTTAGCGTGCATGGCAAGCGGTCGAAAGTAGGTTTCGGCCGTCGACGGAGAAGCGGTGGCCAGGAGCGCCGTCCACAAGACGAGCGCTCCCGGCCACCCCCAGATCCGCCGGGAGGGGCGGCGGACCATTAGTCGACTGCGAAGGTCTTCTGCTTCCCGGGCGCGAGCTCGTAGATCATGAACGGCGCCCGCTTGGAGCCTCCCATTCCCGGAGAACCTTGCGGCATTCCCGGCAACGAGATGCCTCTGACGGCGGGGCGTTCAGCCAGCAGCCGCTCGATATGCTTTGCCGGGACGTGGCCTTCGACGACGTACTTGTCGATGACCAGCGTGTGGCAGCTTTGGAGCGCGGCCGGAACGCTGTAGCGTTCCTTGATCGAGTTGAGGTCGACCGTATCGACCACCTTTACCTGGTAACCGAACACGCGCAGGTACTTAGCGTATTCGCCACAGCAACCGCACTGGGGATCCTTGTAGATCGTTGCGGTCTTGACGACCGGCTCTGCGTGCGACGGCATGGCAAAGCCGAGCGCGATGGGAAGCAAGACCAGGAAGGCGCCCAGCACGGCGGCCGCTTCTTTGGCAATGCTGGAAGCGAACGAAAATCTAGACAGGCTATGGCTGGCCCGAAGACGTGCCGTGGCCCGCAGGGAAAATGCGGAAATCATTGTTGAATCTCCTACCGGACAAGTAACAAACCTCGTTCGGCACAGTCGTGCCGACGGGGTCAAAGGCTTGTCAGGCGGAGCGCGGGGGCGGCGTGAGCGGCGGCGCAGCCCAGCCGATATACCGGAACTGCGGCGAGGTGCCAGCGACTTCCGCTGGCGTAGTGAAGACCGCGATGGTCTCGGTTGCGGGGGCGAAATAGCCGATACACGGGGCCGCGCACGACCGGATGTCATGGTGTGGATGATCGGTGCCGCCGCAGGAATCGCAGGCACTTGACACCGCCACGTGGCTCATCGCCGCAAGGGCCTTGGCGCAGGCACTGGCGGGCGCATAGACAGCCGCGACGGCGAACCCTGCGAGGATGAAAAGCGCCAGCGGACGCAATCTGTTTCGAATGCCGCCCATCGATACCAGCAGCCAAATACAAGCGGACGGGGCACCATGCCCAGTCGATGACTAAGTTAGCGTTCGCCGGCAGGCAGGCAAGCGGATTATCGCCGCACGGCACTGCCCAAGAGGCCGGTTCGATATATGCCCAATTCATTGCGGCGATGACTTCCGGTTCTGGAGGAAGAGCTGACTGTGTTCCGAAGTCTGTCAATTTCACCGACGAGCTAAGAGCGGACACCGGAACGGTGAAGGTTCGGCGAGCTTTGTCCAGACACGATGGTCCAAACATCGCATAGGCCAAACGGCCTTGACTCTAAAGTTCGCTTCAGGGTGTAGGCTCGCACTTGGTCATTGTGAGGTTGTGCCGATGCTGAATATCGGAGAGGCCGCCCGGCAGGGCGGCGTGAGCGTCGAGGCGATGCGGTACTACGAACGGCAGGGACTGCTCGCAGCGCCCGACCGGGACGCCAACGGCTATCGCCGCTACACGCCTGCAGCTGTTCGGCGAATCAAATTCATCAAGCGCGCCCAGGACGTGGGGTTCACCCTTAGAGATATCGGCGACCTGCTGTTTCTGAAAGTCGACCCGGGCGCGTCTTGCAGCGACGTTCGTGACCGCGCTCGGGCCAAGCTCGGCGAGATCGACGAGAAGATCGAGGTGTTGATGCGAATGCGGTTCGCCCTCGCCGAATGGACGGACGCGTGCCCGAGCGAGGCACCGGTCAGTGAATGTCCGATTCTAGACGCCCTGGATCGAGACGATGAAACCTGACGCGCCGAACGTGGAGTTCGTCTACGAGCAGACTTGTCCGTTCGTCCGCGAGGCCAGACGGCGGCTGATCGACGGCTTTCGGTCCGCGGGCTTGACGCCGCACTGGTCTGAATGGGAGGCCTCCGATCCACGCGCACCCGAACACCTACGAGGCCTCGGCTCCCCCACCATCCTGGTCGACGGGCGCGATATCGCAGGGACGCCGAGAGACGAGAGGGAACGGTGTTGCCGCATCTACACGCTCGACGAGGAACAGCGAGGGGTGCCGCCCCTGACAATGATCGTTGCAGCGTTGACGAGGCCCAGAAATGGATCGGATCTAGCGCCCAACATGCGCGCGTCGAGCGCTCGATCGCAAGCCGCCTTGCTCCTCACCGTTGGGCTCGCAGTACTTCCCAAGTTAACCTGCCCCGCATGCTGGCCGGCCTACGCAGGTCTGCTAAGCAGCCTCGGGATCGGATTCGTCAACTACACCCCGTTCTTACTGCCACTGACCGCGGCGTTTCTGACTATATCCGTCTTGGCGCTCGCCTATAGGGCGACGCGCCGCCGTGGATACGGACCGTTTCTGCTCGGAACGTTCGCGGCCCTCACCGCGCTCATCGGAAAATTCGGTTTCGACAGCGACGACATCATGTGGGCGGGGTTGGGAGTTCTCGTCGTCGCTTCAATTTGGAATACCTGGCCGAAGCGGCGAGGCGATGGCGCCTGCGGTGCGCGTGCGCTTCCCGAGATCGCCTAAACATAAATCTTAGCCGGAAAAGGAAATACGTGATGACGGACAAACGAAAGATAGAGGTATTCAGCGCCGGTTGCGGCCTGTGCGAGGACACCATCGCAATGGTGCAGAACGCCGCATGTTCATCGTGTGAAGTGGTCATCCTCGACGTAAAGGACAAGGAGACCTTGTCCCGCGCCAGGGAATTGGGCGTTCAGTCGGTGCCAGCCATTGCAATTGACGGTGTTCTCGCATCCTGCTGCGCCGAGCGCGGTGTGGACGAGAGCACCCTTCGCGCCGCTGGTTTGGGCCGTCCATAGATCTGCTTCGGCTCACTTCCAGTCCGTCGATAGATCGGCTTCCACGACCGGTCCGGAGTGCTGATCGGATACGTCGCGATTGAATTCGACCGCAGGTGTTGCTGGAACTCCAACCGCAGCTCGAATTACGTCATCAAAACTCCAAGTAGGTCTCCAGCAATTCATCTTGCTAAGCAGCCCGCGACCGGACGTCGGGAAGAGATCGTCCAGTGTCAGACGGGTCCGCTTGCATGCACCCGCGTCGCTTCATGATGCCGATGCGCCACCTGTCGCAGCGTGTCACGGGCCTGCTCACCCTCGACGACGGACAGGAGCGGCACGAGCATTTGATTGAGCCGTGGCTCGATGTTTGGATCGGCGAGACCAGGGTCCAATCGACACCGCCCACGAATACGGAACCGGTACATGAGGAGTTTGTTGCGGAGCTCGCGCGCCTCCGCCTCATGCTCGGCCGGCAGGTTGAACGGGATGTCCTTCCTCAGCTTTCGGGATCGCATCTCCGCGGTGATGAACCGGCTGTCGAGCCCCTTGTCGTCATAGTTGCCCCGGGTGGCGACGATCTTGGGTCCGAAGACCTGGAAAGCGCGGGGCTCGAACTCGCGCTGGCGGCTTAGGTTCGCGCGCAGGACCGGCATGCCGTGGATGATCCCGTTGTTGAGGATCTTGACCATCTCTGCCTTTTCGTCCGAGAACCGGAAGTCCGCCTCGTCGATGACCAGTGTGCCGCCGAACCGGTCGAGCATGTGGAAGACCGGTGAGATGGTAGATGCTCCGCTCGCGAACATTGGCCGGTAGCAGATCGAACCGACGGTTTGCAGGAACCGGGTCTTGCCGGTGCCGTAGTCGCCCCGGACGCGCAGATACGGCACCTCGTTGAACGCGTCGTGCAGCCAGGTGAACAGCACGTAGTAGCTGGCGAAACGCTCGAAATCGCTGTCCAGCTCGACGTAGCGATGGATGAACGTCCGGATGTCTTCGATGAGCTGCTCCTGGCTGCCGTACTCCTCGGGCCTCGCCGCGAAGAGCACGACCCTGTTGCGCACGAAGTCGTTGTCGAACGCATAGGCTTCCAATAGTCGGCCGGCGTCGTCCTCGATCGATTGAGATCGCTGCCAGGCGCCGTCCCACCAAACGGCGAATGCGGTCTGCCGTTGCTCGGGATCGCAGATCATTTCGACCAAGGCTCCACCTGTCAGCACAGCCGAAACCGCCGGCACGGGGTTCGTGTCGCGCCGGCGGCCAGATTTCTGCGTCGACTTCGCGGTCATGGCGGCATGGTACGTGCCGTCGTGGCTGCAAAGTAGACGTGGAAAATTGGCCTAACGGCCCAAACCGCACGACTACGAATGCCCCGATGGCTCCGCTACCCTGTACCCATGCCGGACAGGGTAGCGAGCGGTAGACAGCGCTCGACCCCGGTTATCCCCGGCAAGGATCACGTATGCTCAGCCTCAAAGAACTTCGACAAATCGAGCCCAACTTCAGAGAGATCGATGACGAAAGCCTGATCAAAATCCGAGCCAAGTTCTATGAGCTAGTGGACCTTGCGTTGGATGCCTGCACGAAAGAAAAGTCGCCGCGGAGTCACGATTTCAATCGTCTGGGCTGAATGTGACTCTACATACTTGAGCTAGTATAATGAGCATGTGCAAAACGATAAGAACAAGAAAGCAATCATCTACTGTCGCGTATCCTCTCTCGAGCAAGTCGACGGAACGAGCCTCCAGATGCAGAAGGAGGCGTGCTTGTCGTACTGCAGGAAGTCCGGCATGCCGGTCGAACGGATATTCGTCGAGAAAGGCGAATCCGCCAAGACCGCTCAGCGCACCGAGTTCATCAAGGCCATAGACTATTGCAAGCGGTTGAGGGGGCGGGGTGGATACTTCGTGGTCTGGAAGATCGACCGTTTCGCCCGCGACGCGTCGGATCACTTCCACGTCAAGGCGCTTCTTGCCAAGCATGGCGTATCCATACGCTCGGTGACCGAAACGATCGGTGATGACCCCCAGGGCCACCTGATGGAGACGATCCTCGCGGGGTTCGCCCAGTTCGACAACGACATACGCGCCCTAAGGTCACGCGGCGGCATGGAAGCGCGGCTCCGCCAGGGCATATGGGTCTGGCGTGCGCCGCTGGGCTACTGCCGCAAGGAAAAGGGTGCGAACCTCTCGATCGACCCCGCGACCGCCCCGCTAATCCGCGCGATCTTCGAGACATACGCCATTGGAAACCAGACCTACGAATCGGTCGCAAGCTTGCTCGAAAGGCGCGGATACAAACTGCCCACCGGCAAGGCCCCGTACCCTCAGCTGATCGAGAAGATCCTCAGGAACCCGATCTACTGCGGCGTGATCCGGGTCTGGGGCGCCGAGCACCAGGCCGCGTTCGAGCCCATCGTCGACAAGGACCTGTTCAACAGGTGCCAGGCCGGCTACCGAAACCGGATCAAGGTCGGCCCGCGAAAGGTCAAGAATCCAGATTTTCCGCTGCGTCGGCTTGTCATCTGCGCCGAATGCGATGCCCCGTTGACCGGAAGCGCTTCGACCGGACGGCACGGCAAGAAATACCGGTACTACCATCACCAAAAGCAGGACTGCCTGAAGGCCGCATTCATCCCGAGAGATGCCCTCGAGCAGCAGTTCGTCGCGCATCTCGGCCGATTGTCACCGAGCCTGAAGTACGAGAGAGCCTTCAAGGCGATTGTCCTCGACACCTGGAGCAATAAATACTCGATCCTCGAGGATGCCCGCCGGAGGCAGCGGGCCGAACGCGACAGCCTCGAAAAGGAACGGCAGCGCATCTTCGACGCCCACCGTGCCGGCCTATACTCGGATGCCGAGTTCCTCGACCAGAAAACCATGGTCGATCAGCGGCTCACCCGCATCGAGGTGGACAGTCCGCCCGAGCCAGACAACGACGATTTCAACGTGGAGGAGGCCCTCGACCGCTGCTTCGACCTCGTCCGCGACACTGCAGACCTATGGCAGCGGCTGGACTACCCAGGAAAGCTGCGGTTCCAAAAATTGCTCTTCGACGATGGAATTCTACCGTACGACGGATCCCGCTTTGGAACCGCGAAATTATCGCCGATCTTCGCCCTATCTGAGGAGTTTGATCAAAAAAACTCTAACTTGGTGACCCCAATTAGAGCTATATGGAACCAGCTAATTCGAGATCTAGAGAACTGGGTTGATTTTTATAGATCAACTTTAGCGAATTAGCCGGCGGGGCGGATATTCGCCCGATACCATCGCACCTCCGATCACGGTCGAACAATTATCAGATGTCGAGTCGGTATGAGATGCCTGTGCGCGTGCCTTTGGTTTGTCGGAGGTGCGCATCGAGCCTGTCGCCGAGATTAATAATCTCAGCACACACACTGTAGCGCAAGCGAGGACTAAATAGAAAGACGCGAACTCTTGTCCGCATGGCATAAAGGCAATTGCTCGGACCTGCCCAGAAGCCGCTGAGGTAGCACGCGTCAAGGTCGAGGTCGAATCACAGCGCGAAGTCAGGGTCATCGACATCACGGAGGCTGTGAAGTCGTTTTTGCCAGGTCCTTTCCTAAAAAAAAGTCCTCGTTACTTGGTCTTGAGGTTGATGCTGACGGTGCCGCAGTTACAGCGGAGCTGCTCTGACGGGCCCTTGCGCGGCGTGAGATAGGGATAACTGCCGCATTTCGGGTTTGAACAACGGATATGATCAAGCAATGTCTTGAAAGCGTCGGCGACTTCCTTGAATTCGGCCTTGGTGAAATTTTCCCAATCGTTGAAGTGCACGGACTTGTTGATTGACCACTGCTCGGCGTTGGATTTCTGGATCAGCGCCTTGGCCTCCTCCAGCTTGGCCTCAAGCCCGGCTTTGGCTTCATCATGACCCCAGTGCGCTGCCGACCTGATGCCCTTGTCCAGACGGTCACGCCACCGGTTCAGCACCGATGGCAGCAAGTCACCAAGGTCGTAATTGGCGTCACCGCGATATTCGACTTGCGCGCGCAACTTGTCTGCCAGCACAGCGGAAATATATTCGAGATACCGGCGCAACAGCGCCGCCGCGCGGGGCACGTCGTCTTTATCGAGCGCGGCGCCGATCTCCGTCCAGATATCCGTGTCGTCCCAGATACGCGGCCCGGTCTCAACGTTCCAGCCGCCGAAGAACTGGCCTCCCTTAATCAGCCCTTCGGTCTTCATATACTGGAGCCAGACGCGGTCATGCGTGGTTAGGACGAACTGGGTATCCGGAAATTTCGTCTTCAGCAGCCGGCATACTTCACGGCGATGGCCGGTATCGACCGACATCAAGACATCGTCGAGCACGGCAAAGGTGAATTTGTCGCCGAGCGTGTGCTTCATTAGGGCGAGGTAGAGGCAAAGCCCCATCCCGTCCTGATGCCCTTCACTGTGATAAGCGCCGGGTGGGAACGTCCCCCTGCCGTAAAAATCGACATTGAAGCTGAGCTTGGCGGGTTCGGCTTTCAGCTCGCCGACGAACTCGCCTTCATCATCGTTGATCGCCTTGTAGAGATCCGTGAATTCTTTGGCGACCGCGTCATAGATATCTTCCAGGACCTTGTTGGATACACTGTTGTAATGGTCACGGATTTTCTGCGCCGTGGCGCTCCGCTTAGCCATCGCCTTGGACGTTTTGCTGCTAGCCAGCAGCCTTTCGTACCGATCTTGAAGGACGGCGAGGAAATCGATCGCCTTGTCCTTGGCCGAGCTGTCGGGAAGAGCTTGCACGCCCTTCTGAGTATCGCCGAGCTGTGCCTGCGCATCTGACGGCAATTCCCACCATTTGACCTGAATGGCGGCAATCGCCCCTTCAATCCGCGAATAATCGTCCTGGAATGCCTTAAGCGCCGCCTTGGCGTCCTCGAGCGCCTCGGCACGGGCATCCAGCGCGTCGCGCGGCACGGCAGGATCAAGCTTGGCTGCGTATTCCGCCGCCTTCCTGATAGCACCAGCCCTCTCTTCGAGGCTGCCCATGACCGCAGTGATCGCCTTGCCAAGGTTTTCGAGCAACGTGCCCATCGCTTCGGCGCTCAAGAGTTTTGCCTTGAGGTGCGCGCGGAGCTCATATGCGTCCCACGGTGTATCGCAAAGCGGACACGCATCCTCGGTGACCAGTTCAAGACCGGTGGTGATGAAGCCGTGTGCTCGCGCCAGCGAGAGCGCCTTTTCGTCTTCCTCAAGCTTTTTCAAGTCAGAAAGCGCGCTTTCGCGGTGCCCCTTGAGGGCATTCGGTTCACCCGCCGCGACGGCGGAAGCCAACGTGGCGAGATCGGCAAGGGCGACATCCTTGGCGATGCCAGGCTTCTTATCCTCGCTGTCATTTTCTGCTGCGCCTTCCTTGAATGACGTTGTGGGCGTGAGTTCGGTGAGCGCGGGCAAGCCAAGGACGCCGCGCTGTTCGTTGGCCTTTTCGAGCACCTTTTCCCGGTCGAGCGAATCCAGCCCAAGCGCGGTCTTGAGTTCGTTTTCGGCGGTACGCGTTGCCCGCTCCGCCTCTTCAGCATCACGCTTGCACTTATTGGCGTAGCTCACGAATGTCTTGCGAAGGTCGCCGATGTAATCAAGGCGCAGCAGGTTCTGGACATCCGTGGAGCGCTGTGCGGGTGGGGTTACGATGTATTTAGCGATCTCGCGCCGAGAGAGCGCGAATTCCGGATGCGATTGCAGCTCGCCGATGATCGCTTCGATCTCGGCGTCAGCGGGTACGATTTCTACGGCACGTGGATTCTTGACTGACCGCGTAACCGTGACCTCCTTCCCAAGCGAGGGTATAGCAGCGGTTATCGTGACTTTAGCCTTGTCGGGATTTTTGCTCTGATCGACATGCGGTGCATGCGCTTTGACACTAAGTTCGCCCTGGCCTTGCCCGGATAGCCTAGTGATATTACCCGTCAGACAAAATTCGATTGCATCGACAACACCGCTTTTGCCGGTGCCGTTCGGGCCGCAAATGCCGAAATTCTCGCCGACAAGGTCAAGATCCAGCTCCCTGATGCCGCGAAACTCTTCGATGTGGATAGTCTTGATATGAATCACTGTTTTTCGTCTTTTACGGGCGCGAAGAGCACCGCATCTATTTCCTCAGGCTTGGGAACCTTGCCGTTTCGCAAAAGTGCGTTCAGGCGATCAGCTACCTCGTTATCGATAGTATCATCAGCGTGCAGTGAGTTCAGATACTCATCGAGCACCGTTGCTACCGTCGGTGGGCGCGGCTTTTTGCTTTCGTCAGTCATAGCTCACATTTTACATGAGAATGAGTTGGTGTCGCCAGGAGCGCGATGTTGGGCCGCTTCCATTCCAGAGGGGACATTATTGGCGTCCGATTCTTGTTGGCTGGTGTATGGGCGGCTACTGCAGTGAGTGGGCGGCCGTGCCGCATTTGTCTGTCTCGCCCGCGCCTACACGAACTGCGGGCGCGTCCAGTGGCAACATTGGCTGCCCAGAAACTTCCTTGAGCCGCGTCCTGGCGGCCTCGACGTAGGCCGCGTCCTTGTCGAATCCCAAGAATCGTCGGTCCAGGTTCAGGGCAGCAACCCCCGTCGAGCCGACCCCCATGAACGGGTCGAGGACGAGGTCACCCTCGTTCGATCCGATCTTGAGGATATGCTCGAGCACCCGCACCGGCTTCTGGGTCGGGTGCTTCGGGTCCTTCGTGCGTTCCTTGCCCATGCAGATCGGCGTTTCGATGAAATTGTGCATCTCGTTCTGCTTGCCGAAGTTCCAGACATGCCCCTTGTTCCAGGCGCAGACGATCAGCTCGCAGCTGTTGAGGAAGCCAGCCTTGCGCAGCTTCGGCGCCGGATTGGTCTTGTGCCAGACCATGAACTGGAAGGTGTCGAAGACGGGATCGAAAGCCTGGTGCCACGCGCCGAGCAGGTTATAGCTGGTGAAGGCGAATAGATTGCCGGTCGGCTTGAGGATGCGGGTGAACTCGGCGACCCAGTCCGCCGGCGTGAATATATCGCGGTCCCAGTCAGCCAGGTCGTTGTTGAAGTCCGCCCGCCAGCTCATCTTGATGTTGCCGCGCGAGTAGCCGGCGAGATTGTAGGGCGGGTCGGTCAGGATGACGTCGACCGAGTGGTCGGGGATGTCCTTGATCTTGTCGAACGCGTCGGCGCACCAGATCTCGGCCTGCTTGATGTTGTCGATATTCATAGAAGGTTAGTGTTCCAAATAAACTCCCTTGATGTTGTTCAGCGCGTCGATGATCAGCGGCGCGTTCTTCTTGTATTCGTCGAGCACGAGGGCGTAGCCGTCGTCGCTCTTGCAGACGAAGTCCCAGAAATCGCGGCCGATCAGCAGCTCGTCGTCGGCAAAGAACTGGCGGACGCGCTCCTGCTTCCAGGCCGCCCCTTCGCCGAAGCGGTTGTAGGCGGTGGCGAAGCGGATGAAGACCCGATGGTCGGGGCCGAGCGCGTTGCGCAGGATGGTGTACTGCTCCAACAGCGCTTCCTTCTCCGATCGGGCCTTCTTGTTGTCGAGGTCGCCGCCGATCTTGAGCTCGATCAGGTAATGATCGCCGGTCTCGGCGTCGTGAAGGTAATAGTCGCTGTCGTGGCGCGCGCTCCGTGTCTCCCCGTTGCCGAGGCCGAGCAGCGCCTCGTAGTCCGCCACCTCCGGGCGCTTGGTCCGACGCTTGTAGGCCTCGAGCAGCCGGGCGATCTCGTTGGTCTGTTCGACGGTCAGGTACCCGGTGACCTCATTGCTCACCGTGTAGGACAGCTCGGCGATGGCGATCGCCAGCCGCTCCAGCATGTTGCCGAGCGAGCTGTCGAGCGAGCGGACGAGCGCAGTGTAATACTGGATGTCGGTGCCGAGCACGGCGATGAAGACGTTGTGCACCTTCATGTTGATGGTGCCGTTCGGGTCGTCGACCTCGGCGACGTGCCGGGTCTCGAAGCCGCTCGCGAAGGACGAAACCGACGCTTTGACCAGCGAACGGATCGCCTGTTCCTTGGGTATTTGTTGGGACATGGATCGGGGGGTAAGCACATTCTACTACACCCGACCGGATCTCGCCCGCCGCCTATCCCCAGGCGCCTGCCGCCGAACGACACTTGCAAGGAAGCCGCCTGCGCAGCTGACTGAACGGACGCGGAGAAACAAGAAAGAAGGGTCGCGCGGGGCGACCCTTTGAAGGCTTTGCTGTACGACACTTGCGGACTATTGCAGGCCTTGGCGTAACGGCGCGGGCAGCCAACCCGTGGCCTTCACGAACTCCTCGGCCTTCGCCGCCATCGCCGGCTTCTTGAGCCTGGCGATATTCTCGGAAGCCTGGCTGGATTTGGCCTCGGCGACGGCCGCCAGGATCTGCTCCTTCGAAACATGATCGAAGTAGCCGTCCCGGGTCGGCTGCCACCATTGGGACATGTCGAGCGCCAGCGCCAAGGCGACCCGGTCGGCGTCCGCGAAACGCGGCGCGTCCTCCCGGTCATGCTTGCGGCGGACGGCGTCGAGCACCATCGCGACGCAGACCGCGAGCAGGCCCGACTCGTCCTCGTCCTCGAGGCGCAAGAGCCAGTCCCACAAGCCGTCCTTCGCCGGCAGACGCTCGACCCAGGCGCGCTGGCGCTCGGCCAGGACCTGCATCGCCCGGCTCTCGCCGACGCCCTCGTAGGTCGAGAGGTCCGTTGGGCCGAGCGTGACCTTGAGACAGGTCTCGTCTCCCCCAAAGAACAGCTCCACGACGAGGGTGTAGAGCAGCACCGAGAAGGCGACGTCGGGCCTGTCGACGAGCTCGGCCCGCAGGGCGGCGGTCCGGTGCGCCGAGAGGGTCTCTCGCAGCGCATCGGAGATGCCGTCCTTCGGGCGCGCCGTGCCGTTGCCCGACTTCTTACCCTTGGCTCCATCGCTCTCGCCGTCCCGGGCTTCAGGCTTGACCAGGCCGCGGACCACGTTGAGTCCGCCGTCATGGCCGACCGAGACGATCGCGCCGGCCTTCGCCTTGTCGGCGTCGGACCATTGCTCACGCTTCTTGGAGAGCGCTTCGATCTCCGCCTCCAACGCGTCCAGCGTTGCGCTCTGCTCCTTTGACGGATCCTCGTCGAGGGATTCGACGAGACCGTCATACCGGTCACAGAGCTCGGACAGCCGCGACGTCTCCTGATCGCTCAACCCGTCCGTCGGCGGCACCCGCCCGAAGCGGGCAAGCAGGCCGTAGTCGACCTCGGGCAGTGTCTCGAGCCAGGACCAGCCTTCGGCCAATATGGCCTTGGCCTGGTCCGTCAGCTTCTCCGCGACCAGCCGGTCGAGGAGCGTGCTGTCGGCCAGGTAGCCGTCGCCGTCCTCGCTGAACAGGTCGCGGATCACTTCGCCGCCGGCGGCCTCGTAGGCCGCGACGCCGACGAAGCGCACCCGGCGGTCCTGGAACCCGACCATGGCGGCCGTCAGGGCCCGCCGGATGGCGGCCGGGCTTGGATGACCGTACGGGTTCTCGAACCAGGCCCGCGCTTGCGCCTCGGGATCGCCCGAGACCGTGAAGGCCATCAGCTGCTCGAGCGTCATGCCGTCGTTGCGGTAGACGTCGACCAGCTTTGGGCTCACCGCGGCCAGCTTGAGCCGCTGGAGCACCAGCCGCTCGGCGATGCCGAACCGCGCGGCGATCTCGCCCGCCGACAGCCCCTCGTGATGGAGGCGATGGAAGGCGTCGAACTGGTCCGCCGCGTGCAATGGCAGCCGCTGGACATTCTCGGCCAACGACAGCTCTTCGGGCCGCTCGCCGTCGGCGAGGACCGAACACGGGACGGGAAAGTCCTTGGCGATCCGCTTGCTCTTGGCGAGCTTGCGCAGCGCCGCCAGGCGCCGGCCGCCGGCGATCACCTCGTAGCGATCGTCGGCCTTGCCGTTCGCGGCGACCGGCCGGACCGTCAGGTTCTGCAGCAGGCCATGGGCCTCGATGCTCGCGGCGAGCGACTTGACGTCGGCGTCCCGCCCCGTCTTGCGCACGTTGGCTTGGGCCCGCTGCAGCTTCGACAGCGGGATCGTCGTGAGCGTTGCGCTCATCTCCAGTCTCCTTTTGGGAACACGGGGTACACGCGAGCCGCACCGGCGGCTCGACGCGCACCCCAGTTGATGGGAAAGCGCATCCGGAAAGATCAGATGCTGCCCCAATGCTCCCGCGCGGAAGGGCCGGACGGTAGACGCGAGCTCGTGCCGGGGCGGCACGATGTCGGGCCTTCGAAAAAGAAGAGCCCCGCGCTTAGGCGGGGCAATGACCCGTTCGGGTCAGTATTCTTCGGCCAGAAATACCGTGAGCACCCGGCGCGTTGCGTGCGGGTCGGAGGGATCGGACGCGCCGCCTTCGAGGAAGAGATCGTAGTAGTCGATCTTCCAGAACAGCTTGATCCCCTCGATTGTGAACGAACCGAAGTCGTGCTCGCCATACGGATCGTTGTCTTCGCCGAAGCTGTCGAAGGCCCGAACGGCCGCGAGCGCTTCGTAAACGCCGTCGCGTCCCAGCATTTGCACGCCGGCGGTGACCAGGACGAGGCCGCCGACGAGGGTCGTGCGAAATTGGTCGTTGAGCGCGGCGATCTTCTGCGAGCGCTCGCTCGATACGGTCGTATTCATGAGAGTGTCCTCCGTGGCATGGCGCCAGCGCCGCCTATCGGCGCTGGCGAACGCCACCGAGGACTGGGAGGAACAGCTGGCCTCAGCCTAGCACGCGCCCGGCGGACCGGAAGGCCCGCGTTTGCGCCGAAGCGGCACGGCCGCACGACTTTGATTCCGGTGTGGCGCTGGCAGGCTGTGAGGATGGAAAAGTCACAGGAACAAGTTTCGTATTTTGCGCGCACCAACCACCGGAAGCCCGATCGGACCTTCGGCATCAAGCAACGCGATCGGCTCTCGCACATGTACGTCATCGGCAAGACGGGAACCGGCAAGACGACATTGCTGGAGACGCTGATCCGGCTGGACATCGAGGCGGGCCGCGGTTGTGCCCTGATCGACCCACACGGCGACTTCGTCGAACGGGTCGCGGCGGCCATCCCGCCGCACCGAGCGGCCGACACCGTCTATCTCGACATCCCCGACCGGTCGCAGCCCTATGGCTACAACCCGCTCGCCCGCGTCAGCGCCGGCCTGCGGCCGCTCGTCGCCTCGGGGCTGCTCGACGTGTTCAAGAAGATGTGGGACGACGCCTGGGGCGCGCGGATGGAGCATATTCTCCGCAACGCCCTGCTCGCGCTGCTCGACCAGCCGTCCGCGACCATGCCCGACATCCTGCTGATGCTGACCGACAAGGACTTCCGGGAGGCGGCGCTGACCAACATCGAGAACGAGCAGGTCCGGACCTTCTGGAAGTCGGAGTTCCCCAAATACTCCTTCCGCTACCAGGCGGACGGCATCGCCCCGATCCAGAACAAGGCTGGGGCGTTTCTGGCGGATCCGACCTTGCGCCACATCCTGACGCGCAGCGACGGCCAACTAAGATTGCGAACGACCCTGGACGAGGGGCGGGTGCTGCTGGTCAATCTCTCCAAGGGAAAGATCGGCGCCGACAGCTCGGCGCTGTTCGGCGGCCTGCTGGTCACGTCGCTCGGCCTGGCGGCGTTCAGCCGCGCGAACGTCGAGGAAGCCGCGCGCCGACCCTTCTATGTCTATGTCGACGAGTTCCAGAACTTTACGACCCTGGCGTTGGCGGACATGCTTTCCGAGCTCCGCAAGTTCGGCGTCGGCGCCGTGCTCGCCCATCAGTATTTGCACCAGCTCGACCCGGACATCGCTCACGCGGTTCTCGGCAACGCGGGGACGCTGATTTCCTTTCGCCTGGGAGCCTATGACGCCGGCCTGATTGCGCGTGAATTCGAACCGGTGTTCGATCGCATCGATCTCCTGAACCTTCCGAACCACGATATCTACATCAAGCTGATGATCGACGGCACGCCGTCGCCGCCGTTCAGCGCGACGACGTTAAAATCATTGTCGAACTGAAAATACTGCTCGCATCTCGAATTTTGCGACTGTATGAGTTCGCACTCGATCGGCGGTTCCCAAAGTTGACGCGCGTAACGCCTTTCTAGTCACCATCACGCCTTATATGCCCGCCCATGTTCGAGGCGATAGCGGAGATATATTCAATGGCCAAGAAGCCTCTTGATCTGAAAGAACTAACCAAGGGCGAGTTGCGGAAGCTGAACGCCCTTCGCAAATCCATCGGCGACGACATCGCCGAGGAAGCCTTTGCGAAGTGGCTCGAGTCGAAGGTGAGCTCCACCGCGAACGGCGCCGACAAGAACGCCGACCGCATCCAAGCAGCGCTGCAGCCGCTGATCGAAAAGAAGAAGCTGTCGATTCCCCGCGGAGGATACCTCCTTCGTCGCGGCCGTGGACGCGTCATCGTCGAGCGGCCGTCGGGCGAATAGCCCGTCGCTCCCGCCCCGTGTGTGACGGGTCGTGCGTCACACCGTCACCGTCACGCCGCGCCGAGGTCGAACGGGCCATGACAGGCTCGGTCCCCCATGAGGGTCAGCACGTCGCCGGTCGGCTGCGGCGCCGGGACCATGCCGAGCTTGGGGATGTGTCTGTAGAGGAGGTACGGGGCGCCCTTGCCCATTCTCACGGCAAGGCTTGCCGCCATCGATCCCGTTGGCGCTCCAAAAGAAACCCCCGCTTTGAGCGGGGGAATCTAATTTGCGGGTCGGACGCTATTGGGTTCACATCGAAGCCAGGGGCGCACTGGTACGGTTCGGTCGGCACACCAGGCACACGGCACTCAACCGAACGTCACCAGCTCGAAGAGTAGACGATGTCGCCGGGCGTACCATTCTCACACTGGGTTATCATTTGACCTGCCCAGTCACGGGTCCGAACGACATCATCGAGATAGTATTCGTCGTACTCTGTAGGGCCAAAGAAGAAGCCCGACCTCGTCGGGAGCAGTTTGGCGGCCACGGTTGCGTCTTCAATCACCTTGCCGGGTCTGCGCTGGACTTTCCCTTCGGGGTGATCTTTGTCACACACCGTGCCCGCGTAAACATCTCCCTCGACAAGATTCGATGATTGTATCACCGTCTCGCACACGGCGAACAATTCACGAAGCTGGTCACAAGCGACGAAATACTCTTTGCAGTCGTCGTTCCCGTCCTGAACGTTGTCGACAAACCAGGCATGGATATGGTTCGCCTTGCGCCAGTACATCGACTCCTCTTCAATACTGGCAATACGTTCGGGTTGGATGTCGCGGTCTGGTTTACCTCCACGGGTAACCTCCACCTCGAAACGCTCCTCGTCAGGGGTGTGATCCCAATTTTTGACGTAGTGCTTCCGCATCGCATACATGTCTAGTCCCATAGTTCTTTTGCTAGGGTTTCTAATCCGACGCCGGTTTCGTTTCGAGTTGCTCTTCAAGCTCGTGTATGCGCTCAATAAGCTCTCGCACGCCCCAGCACCAGTAATCTGGTTCCATACTCCTTTCATTGGGTTGTTAAGAGCTGGTTCGACTTCCAGCAGCCGGGAAGTAGCAGTCCGCGGTAGTCATGTAAACGTGCGCCATATTCTGATATGCCCTTGGTATTGACCAATGTTCTGCTATGCGCGGCAAAAAAATGGAGCGCCGAAGCGCCTAAGTTTGAAAGACGACCTTTATCCTGCCGTCTCTGGAAGTGCCATAGCCTCGCAGGGATTTCGCAACTTTGAGATCAGTGCCCTTGGGCCCACGGACGTAACCGAGGTGCGGCCGCGCCTGCCGTTCATGCTGCCTCAGCGAGATTGATCGGGCCGAAGCCTACCCGGTCCCAGTGCGTGTTCAGGAGGTCGCCGGTCGGCGTCGGCGGCGGGATCGTGCCGAGCTTGGGCATGTGCTTGTACAGGATCGTCGGCAGACCCTTGCCCTTGGTGACGTCCGCGCTCGCGGCCATGAGCCCATCCTGGACCCGCTTCGACACTGTGACGAAGAGCACGAGCATGTTGGGAAGCCCCGCCTGCTTGTAGGCGCCGCGCTCGCCGATGTCTCGATAGGCCAGGACCTCGCGGAGGTGGCTTTTCTGGTCGAGAGTCGAGCGAAGATACGGCTCGGTATTCTGGTGCGCCTCGATCAGCAGCGCCCGGTACGCTTTTGTGCCGTGGCCGGTGTTCTCCAGCCCGGCGACGGCGTCCGGCGTGACCTCGAGCGTCTTGCACTGTCCGTTGTGCCGGGCCGTTGCTCGCATGGAAAGACGCCCGTTCATCTTCCGATAGACCTCGCGCGGCGGCATGAACCGGACGTGGCGATGCTGCGCGGCGCCGATTTCCAGGTCCGCGATGATGTCGCAGATCTGGAGCGCGTGCGCGAGCGAGCGGATACCGTGCTTCCGTTCGCCGTGCCGAACGTCGCCGATCTCGTGATCGTAGAGCCCGGCCTTCTTGAGCTCGGCCGCCCCCTTCGGCTCCAGCTCATAGATGTCGTTGGTGTAGAGGTAGTTGTCATACTGGAACTGCTGGCGCGGCAGCTTCAGGTAAGCGTGGTGCCTGAGCAGCGCCAGCCGCGCGCGGAAGGCGACGTAATTGTGCGCCGCGCCGGTCCTGGCCTCGATCAGCCTGTGCAGGAAATTGGTTCGCAGGAACCGGTACTCCTGCAGGAGCGCGAAGACGAGTAGGTCCCGTTCCGTGATCCGCGGAACGGGCAACCCCCGTGGGTCGCGCGTCTTCTTCGGTCGCCGTTTGTGCACGCCATAGTCCATGCGCGCACTGTAGGGGCTCCTACCAGGAAGGCGCAGGCTTTGTTGGGTCTTCTTCGGGTTCTACTGCGTCGGTATTTGGCGCGTTATGGTTCTCCATGTGCGCATCTTGCTCACGAATTTGTGAATAATGAACGGCGTACTTCCGGCGCATCTCGTCGCGGATTTCCGCGAACTGCTCGTCGGTCATGCGATCGAGGCCCTCCATGAGACCGAGCTTGGTCTTGTAGCTGAGCACCTCGCCCCTGAGCGAAATGGCGAAGCAGGCGCGCGGCTGCTTCTCGATATACTCGGGCGTGCAGCGCATTTCGGCCGCCATCGCGCGCGCGTCCCGGGCGGACACGCCGCCGGCCATCTTGATCGACGTGTTGGCAGCAAATGCTTCCTGGAGCTTCGGAGAGAGCTGCCCCAGATACTGGTGCGCCATGATAATGCCGACGTTGTATTTCCGCGCCTGCTCCAAAATGAGCATGACGTTCTCGTCCAGGTAGTCCTGCGCCTCGTCAATATAGACGTAGCAAGGTGTCCGCTCCTCTGGTCGCAGCGCCGCCCTCTCCAAACACGCCTGCACGATCATGGCGATAAAGAATCTCCCGAATATCTGGGAGCCGTTCTGCTTCAACAAGTCCTTGGAGGTCGAGATGAGGATCATCCGGCCTTCGTTCATCTCGGCAAATAGGTCGAGCTTGTTCCTGGGGTGAGAGAACATCCGCTCGAAGGTGCGGTTCTCCAGTATGCCCCACAGCCGCCGAAGAACCTGGCTCTTGGTCTGCTTGAACTCCCGGCTCTCGAACTCGGTCTCGAAGAAGGAGCGGGCGGTGCCGTCGAGCCGCTCGATATACGGCTTGTAGCGCTCGTAGCCGTCCGGCTCCATGAGGTTCCTGAACGTCTGGATGTTGGCATCCGGGATCTGGAGCATGAGCCGCATGATGTAGCGGAACAACGTGCCCTGCTTGGAGGTCATCTCTGCGCCGAGCAAGGAACCGAACACGAAGTCGTACAGCTCGATGATGCCGTTAAGCATCTGCTCCTGGATGAGCTTGGAATATCCCCCGATGCGCTCACGGTTCACGTCGAAAAGATTGAGGACGACGGGATACTCGATGTCCTTCGGCTCGATGAGGGTGAGCTTGTTCTCGAGCGCACCGTCATAGAACCAGCGCAGGCGCGAGATGTTGTTTATGAGATCACCCTGGCTGTCGATCACGATGACGCTCGCCTTGCCCTCGGCAACGGCGAGAAGATCGTAGGTGATGAAGTTCTGAATGGTCTGGGTTTTGCCCCACCCCGATCCAGCGACGATATGCTGATGCTCGAAACGCATCTGGTCGGGAACCGGGTACGGGAGGTAGGCATTAACGATTGTCTCAAAGGGCGTGCCCCGTATCCAGAGCATCGGGTCACTTTTTTCATCCGGCATCTTCAACTTGTCGGGTCGGCTCTCCGCTTCCTGTCTGGTGATCTGCGAACCGGCAAGCGCGCCTTCGATGAGCTTTTCACGAAGCGGCTCGATAGAAGCGTCGAGTACAGGGTCGCCACGGACAAAGGTGTTGAACGCGGAGCCGTACATTAACTGCACATACTCCGGCAAATTGAGGGCATCGCCTACGGTAGTCGGGACGATTTGCGTTGTCTCTTCATTCGGGATGCGGTCAGCCAAGTCCTCGGAAAGGCTCTCGCATATAAGGTTGATGTAGGCGACAACTTCCGATTTGCGCTGGTACAGGTCATAGATGCGGTGAACGTCTTTAAGTTTTTCAGGCGGCCGGGTCAGGCCGCACAACTCGAACATCTCGCTGCGGAACTTCACGAAAAGATCGTGGAAGTGTTCAAAGGGCGGCAGGTCGTCTAGATCGAACTCGCCTATCTTCGAACGCAGCTTCTCCGGGTTGTTAGGCTTGGGAAGGATACGGTGAGGGTAGTTCTGGCGAACTTTTAGGTGGTCGAGTAAGCCGCCAAGTATACCGGGTACCGCATCCCAGACCTCATCGTCCACGCTTGCGTCTCCAGTACCACCACGCCCAGCCCCAGAATATGGCAACCCAGATCAGGAGGCCCGTTGCTGGCGAACCAGGTTCGTTGATTGCCACCGAAATTGTCACGGCCAAACACACACCCCCAGCGACGATCAGAAAGAGCAAAAACTTGACACTGCCAGTGAAGGTTCCAATGCGCAGGGCAGCGCCGGACTGGTTCGTGATACGGTCGGCGTCCTTCGCTATCTCAATGTTGTTTGGCTCTAGCTCGGCGGCTTTCGTGGCTGCTCTCACCGCCGCCTTCTTGTTTCCGCAGCCGAGATGCAGTTGGGCCAAAGTCATGTAGAGGTTCGCATTGGTTGGGTCATAGTCTATGGCACGGTCCAGAGCCTTCAGACCTTTTTGGTGTTTACCCAACAAGCCAAGGGCTGTGCCCTCCAGACGCAAAATCTCGGCACGCAGTCTCGCGGCAGTTATTTCGCGTTCTTCACCACCCTCGTGGATGAAGTCATACTTCTCACCGTCATCCTGCACCTTCTTCATCTGCCGAGCTGCCAGCCCGACGTTCTCAAGAGCCTCGGCATAGTTGTCTACACGCATATGCTGCTGTGCTTCTTGCACGTAGGATATGGCGATCTGCACCGCCCTTTGTGCATCGGTCATGGTCCCCTCTCCCCGTCTTTGGTGCTAGTGCACACGTAATAGAGGAAAGAGTCAACCAGTATCTGTTGACGGTTGGCGCCAGAGGCACGCAGGTCTTTCAGTAGTTGAGAATGAACTTCATTCAACGTCACCGCACGACGCGGACGCTCATCCGGCGATCGGATTTTTCGAATCGTCGATCTCGGAATTTTTTCGCTGCTAGAAAATTTCGCTGCTGGCTCGTCGACGACGAGAGCGGGAGCGAAGCAGCTCAGCATCGGTCGCTGCTGATCCAGGCGACTCGATCATGAGCATGGCGTTTGTGGCATACAGCCGGTCGTCTCGAGCCCCGGTGCACGTACGCTTGCTACTAACTCCTCCCCAACACCTTGCCTCCACCAACCAACTCTTTCCCAGTTCTCCATCGCGTCACCTCCCTCGCTCTTCAGAACAGGGGGGGGGTGGGAAGTCGCGCATGCTATTGCCCAACGTTCCTTGGCTAATGCATTGATATTACGTCTCTATTTGAGACAATGCGTCGCTCAGACCTATATTTCCAGGAAATAGAGGTGAAACTATAGTGTCATCGACACGGACGAAGATCATTGGATTCCAACACTGCCGCTGCCGCAAGTTGTTGGAGGGCGCCGACGTCGAAGCCAAGTATAGTGACTCAACTATCTGTTTATGTTAGACTTCCGAGGTATCGGAGCGGATGTTCCCAGCGGACATAGCCTGCGGAATTGCTCGTAGCCTCGGAGGGTACCGTGAACAGCCTGAATTTGGAGATCAAGAGCCACACACCACTCCTATTGCGTAGGGCTGAAAAAATGCCCCAGGTGGGCGACAAGGAAATCACTGCCAACATGACAGTGGTGACAACTCCAAATGCTCGGCCGGAAATGCACGATCAAATTAGCGACGCAACTGCGCCCCGGCGAGACTGACGAGCTCGATCAGTATCGCGTCTTATAAACTCTCCAGCATCTCCGCCACCGCCTCCGGAATGCGGAGGCCGGCGTATTGCTGCAACCATTGCCATTGACCGGCCGGATTTACTTCAAGAAACACGAAATCCTCTTCATCCGTCTCAATCATATCGATTGCCCCATAACAAAGTCCGATCTTGTCCATGAAGGAGATGAGCTTATTCTTGATGCCGGAAGGGAGATCTACTTCTTTGTGTTCAACATTATCAAAATCGTAGTGTCGCCAATCCACTTTTGTTATCTGGCTTGCTTGAGAATCTATGCGACACGCTAAGGTCTTCTTGCCAATTATCATAACCCGATACTCGTAGCGCTTCTCGACATACTCTTGTGCAAATATCGGACAAGTTTGGATCGCCTCGTGCGCATTCGAAAGATCATCAGTTTGAAACTGTTGAGAATAGATAAAATGATCATCGCCATGACCAAGCTGTGTATGAGCAAGCGTCTTCAATAGAAGGCCGTTTCGTTCCAACGAAAACTCTATCGCGCGGCCCGCGTCATTTGTTATTAGTGTTTGTGGAACCAGCAGGCCGCAGCTCGCGGCGATCCCTTGTTGGTAAAACTTGCTAGTTTCAATGCGCTCGATCGTTTCAGAGTGGTTTACCCAATTGCATTCCAACGAATCGAGGATTGACCTGAGAGCAACAGAGGCCTCTGCGCGAGCGAAGCGGGTCTCTAGCTCACCCAAATCGGAGGCCGGGATGGGGGCGGCTGCTCTCAAATACCATGCTGTATCGAAATCTCTAAGATTCATGATCTTGGATTTGCTTTGCCCGCTAATGAAACAGTCGACCGCTATCGAGCCAGTGATGGCGCCAGCCGAAGTCATCGCCAAGACTATGGTCTGCTCCTTTGGGAAACGTGAAGTGTCAAAGATGTGAATTCTGACAGCCCGATCTTTGCAGGCTTCAACGAATGGCTGCCAATAGTAGTTCTGGCTGGCATCCGTTATGAATAGAATGTTCTTCACTCACGTTTTCCCTATGTCGCATCAACGAGCGTTTGTTCTGCTATCCTTCGTGAGCTGAGCTTCCATGGCCTGCAATTCTTTGAGGCAAGGTACGGAGAAGCGGGCACGTGTGCGATCGCTAGTGCGTTTGTCATAGGGAAAGAGCTTCATCTCCCAATCACTTGCCTTCTTGCTGCTTGATGATTGCTGCACGGGCCTATACTGAGTGCCGAATTTCTGTTTCTTACCTTGCAAAACTAGCATCCGGTCAGTAGCGGCAGCGCACAACCACAATGTAGAGTCAGTCTTGTCCATTTCTGAAGCTTTGCAGGCTAAATCGCGGGCAAGAATGTTGTCCTCTTCGGCAGTTCCATGGTGCATAATCATTGCGGCATTGTAGTAGTCTTGGGTGGTAACGACGCCCCTTCTAGATAATATCGATCGGACCCGCTTTCGACGACGATTGTCGTGTTGTGTAATTCGCTCTAAATCGCTCGGCCCAATTTGACCCTCACGTTCTTGCTGATCCTCTTTAAATAACTGAGCAAGCTCTACATTGTCGTAATTTATTCGCCCTTTCATAAGCCATAATAATATTGTCTAGTAGATTCACATTATACCACATTCATGCATTATGGGTAGGGTGTCAGTGATATTGGTTTGGCCTCCTTGGATGAAGGTTCTTTGAGCGATTGTGATTCTTCGGAATTTGGCAACTAGATAAATTCGAATTGTCGAAACAGCGTTTTCGATCGGCGAAATATGATTTCAGGTCCTTCTGATAGCCACTTGAAATTGGAGCCACATCGACCTCTCCCGCGATCTTGAAGGTGAAGGGGCCGGATCGCTCCGGCCCCCCGCTCCTAAGAAGGAGTCGTTGCAACGTACGTGCGTTGCGCGATGCGGTGTTCTATCCACTCCTCTACTTCCTCCGCGACCCACGCCACCCGGCATTGGCCGAGCGTTACCCGCTGGGGGAATTTGCCTGCCTTCTCCAGGCGCGCGATGTGCTGAGGCGAGTAGGGAATGCCGTAGTCCACCACCAACTGCTTCTTAGTTACCAGTCTGCGACGCTTATCCATCACGATACTCCTTGTCGGGAGCATCGCGATGCTCGGTTGCACACTAGTGAGCAGTGCTACCGTAAGACGGGTTCTCCTCAGCGTCAATCAGGAGCTGTTCTAGCCAAGACTCATGCTCGGCAAGCGCCGCCCGCTTCTCAGCAAGACGGTCGTACCGGTCATAAATCTCGTCCAGAACGCTTGGCGCGTGATTGAGCAATACCTCTGCCGTGGCCCGATCGACGCCGATGCGCGGCATGGTCGACCGGAACGTCCGGCGGACATCGCGTATCTGCCAGTCGGTCACCCCGGATGTCTTCTCCAGCTCACGCTTCATCTTGCCCCATGAGCCGTCATTTAGGTGCGTTTTCGGGTCGCGGCCGGGAAAGAAATACGGACCGAGATTGGGCTGTTCATCCAAGAGGGCGCGCGCCATCGGCAGGAGCGGGATCGCATGGTCGCGGCCGTTCTTGGTATGCGAGCCAGGAATCGTCAGCAGGTCGTCGGTTATCCAGTCTCGTCGGATGGCCGCCGTCTCGCCGCGTCGCGTGCCCCAGAGGATCAGCAGCTTCACCATGACACCCAAAGAACCCTCGCCTGCGTTCCAGAGCTTCACGAGTTCCATATCGGTCAGCACACGGCTCCGCTTCACGTCCTTGCCGGGCGCTTCGTATCCGTCCATCGGCGAGTGCCTGATGTAGCGGCGCGGCGATCGGATGCACCAACGCAGGAAGCAGCGGAGGACACGATAAGCGTGGAGCTGTTCGGAGGGTCGGTCAGCGAGCTTGTCGAGCTCCCGCTCGATATCGGCGTCGGTAAGTTCGTGAAGCGGCTTGCGGTAAAGAGCGGCGAAATGCTTGTCGAGAAGACGCTTCGCCTCCTTTTTGGTTCGCGGCTTCGCGTCCCGGTAGTTCTGCTCGATGAAGCTCTCCTGAGCGTCGGCGAAAAGGATCCTTGGTTCGGCCGCTTCCGGCTTGGCGGCAAGGCGTCGCCTCGCCTCCTCTCGCGCCTCGGCGAGCTTCATCTCAGGGTAGTGACCGAGCGTGATGCGCTCGCGACTCTCGCCGCGCATCACGGTCCACGTCTTCCGGCGTTTGCCGACCCGAATGCCGAAGCCCGTCGTGGCGTCGTCCCAATAGGTCGTGCTGGTTGCGGTGGGCTTCAGGGCCCGGACCGCGATATCGGTGAGGTGCAGGCGAGGCAAAATTTGTCTCTTTTTTGTCTCAGGAAACGGCAGCGTAGCGACGGATTGCCATATTCGGTTATGATGACGCTAGGCCTCAGTATATCTGATTTTTTGCGGAATTGGGAGATGGTATGAGATGAAATGTTGGGGGAGATAATCAGCTTGGGAAGCTGACGTTCTACCACTGAACTACACCCGCGCAGCGCTCCTTCCGGAAGCTTTGGGGAATATGGACCGGGGCTGCAAAGAGTGCAATCCGCAGGATGGCGCCAAACCGGATCGGGCCGCGCGGCAGCGCCCGTCACGAAGCGGCGACGGACGTCCCCAAAGGTTGGGGGGCGGCGTCACCTTCGGCCGTTTCGGCCGGGTCGACATGGCGCGCGTTGGGGAGGGTGACCTCCACCCGGGCGCCCGTGCCGGGGCAGTTCGAAATGGTGATGGCGCCGCCATGCAGTCCGACGAAAGCCGACACGAGCGCGAGGCCCAGGCCGCTGCCCTCGTGTTCGCGAGCCAGCCGCTGGTCCGCCTGGACGAAAGGTTCCGTCACCCGCTCGATGAACTCGTCCGGTATCCCGGGGCCGTCGTCGATCACCTGAAGATGGAGTTGCCCATCCTCGTCGACCCAAAGTTCGGCCTCGATCCGCCCGCCCGCGGGCGCGAACTTCACGGCGTTCGACAGCAGGTTCAGCGCGATCTGGCGAAACCGCTGCACGTCGCCGATCAATTCCACGGGCCGGTCGGGGACGATCTGGGAGAGACGCTGCTCCTTCAGTCCGGCCGCCGGCGACAGGGCCTGGACGCAGGCGATCAGGGCTTCCACCGGATCGAATGGCGCCAGCGTGATGCTGGTCTTTCCCGCACCGTACCGGGCCATCTCCAGGACATGGTTGACGACCGACAGCAGATGCATGGCGCTGTCGTGGATGTGGCTGGAATAGCCCTTGTAGCGGTCGGGCACCGGGCCGAACACCTCGGCGATCTGCATTTCCGAGAAGCCGATGATGGCGTTCAAAGGGGTCCGCAGTTCATGGCTCATGTTGGCGAGGAAGACCGACTTGGCGAGGTTGGCCGCCTCGGCCGCCTCGCGCGCGGCGTTGGCGCGGGCGGCCTCGCGCTGGCTGTTCCTGACTTCGAGAAGCAGCATCAGCACCATGACGACGGCGATCAGTGCCATCGCACCCTGGAGAAGGAGGCCCGTCTCGCGCCGCTCCTCGAGACGGCCGATGAGCGACTTGATGTAGCTGCCGTTGTGAAGCTGAAGGGTGAACGCGCGCGCGGGCGTCAGGAACGGGATGAGCGCGGCTCGGATCTGACTGTGCGCCGCGCGGTCGGCGCGCTTGAGCGCCCGCACCTTCGGCTCGACGCGCCTGAGCGCCGTCTCGAGCTTCGAAAGGAAGTGACGTGCGCCCGGAACGCGCCGAAATTCCGCCGTTTGAGCACCGCGATCGAGATGCAGCAGGCGGCTCCAGAAAATGTCTAGCTGCAGGGCCAGGTCGTCATGGGACGTGCGCTCGACACCGGCGCCATACGAATCGAGCGCCGCGAGAAGGCGCACCAGTTCCAGTTCCAGTTGGCCGACAGCCCATTCGTTGACGGACAGCAGGCTAGCATAGGCGCGGCGCTCCTGGACGAGGTTGGTGCCCTGCAGGACAACCGAACCCAGAAGGCCGAGCGCGACCGCACAAACCGCGGCCAGCTTCACCCGCGACCGTCCGAACAGCGCCCGGATCGGCGGCCACGGCCGCACGCCCGGACGCGCCGAAGGCGCCGAAGGCGCCAGGACCCGGCTTGAATCGGCAGGCGGGCACAGCGGATTCATCGCGCGACGATGTCCTGAAAATGCCGGACCATTGTATCTCACCACTTACTGTCTGGTTTCGTTTGCGGAGGCCCCGCAGGAGCCTTCATCCAGCCGGAGCGAAGCCCGGCTTGCCGGTCCAGCCATGACCGAATTAGCTTAATATTCCGTTAGCCAGCAACGCCCTCGGCGGGCGCCGGTGACGGCATTGTGAGTGGCCGTGTGCACGGCGCGCTTCTAGTTGTGGCGGGGACCGCCGGACCTTGAGAGTCGAGGAAGCACTATGAATCCTGCCGTGAAGGCGCTGCGCGAACGTAATGAGTCGCTCGATACCGGCAAGTTCGGCGATCCGGACCGGACCGCCGACGGCCAGGTCCGCGCCCGGGTCGACCTGACGCGGCTCGAGACGCTGTGGGTGAACACCGGCACCCTGTGCAACCTCACCTGCGAGAACTGCTACATCGAGTCGAGCCCGCGCAACGACCGGCTGGCCTATATCGGCCTCGCCGACGTTGCCGCCTATCTGGACGAAATCGTCGACGGTGACCTGGGCACCCGAACCATCGGGCTGACCGGGGGCGAACCGTTCATGAACCCCGACATCGCTCCCATCCTGGGGCTGATCCTGGAACGCGGCCTCGAGGCCCTGGTGCTGACCAACGCCATGAAGCCGATGCGCCGTCATCGCGAGGCTCTGCTGGACCTCCGGGGGCGCTTCGGCGACGGGCTGAGCCTGCGCGTCTCCGTCGACCACTATTCGCAGACGCTGCACGAGATGGAGCGCGGGCCGCGATCGTGGGAACCGATGATCGAGGGCCTGAGCTTCCTCGCCCGGAACGGTTTCAATGTCGACGTTGCCGGGCGCACGGTCTGGAACGAGAGCGAGGATCAGCTTCGCGCCGGTTACGCTCGGCTGTTTGCCGCCCACGGCCTGCCGCTGGATGCGCGCGATCCGGAGCAGCTGGTGCTGTTCCCCGAAATGGACGCGACCCTGGATGTCCCGGAAATCACCACCGAGTGCTGGTCGATCCTGGGGGTCCACGCCGACTCGATGATGTGCGCGACCTCGCGCATGGTGGTGAAGCGGAAGGGTGAGAAGACGCCGGTGGTCGTGCCGTGCACGCTGCTTCCCTACGATCGCCAGTTCGAGCTTGGGACCACCCTCGCCGGGGCCGCCGGGACGGTCAGATTGAACCATCCCCACTGCGCCCGGTTCTGCGTTCTGGGCGGCGGTTCCTGCTCGACCGGCTGAACCGCGTCGCGCAACAGGGCTTGACCCGGGCCGCCGGAAACGGCTAAGCCCTTAATCAGTGGCGATTTGCTGACCGGCTTGCGGCCACTTTAAAACACTCGCTAAAAGGTCCCGCTCTCGTGGAGAGAGGCTCGACCCGCAGCGTTTTGGCGATCCGGTCGGGCCTTTTTTTGTGAGACGAGACCATGAGCAAGACCGTGCCAGGGGCCAAGAGCCGCCCCACCGATCCGCCGACCGAGACGCCCTCCGGGGACCAGCCGCAGTGGCGACCGCAGACCCTGATGGTCCGGGGCGGCCTCAACCGCAGCGAATTCGGCGAAACCAGCGAAGCCATCTTCCTGACGTCGGGTTACATCTATGACCGGGCGGAGGACGCCGAGGCGGCCTTCAAGGGCGAGAACGACCGCTTCATCTATTCCCGCTACGGCAATCCGACCGTCGGCATGTTCGAGGAGCGTATGCGGCTGCTCGAAGGCGCGGAGGCGGTGCGGTCCACCGCCAGCGGCATGTCGGCCGTGTTCGCGTCGCTCATGGCCCAGCTCAGCGCCGGCAGCCGGGTCGTCGCGTCGCGCGCCCTGTTCGGATCGATCCTCTACATCATCGGCGAGATCCTGCCGCGTTTCGGGGTCGAGACGGAGTTCGTCGACGGGTCCGACATGGAAGGCTGGGCAAAGGCCCTGTCGCGTCCGGCCACCTGCGTCTTTCTGGAGACACCGTCCAATCCCGGCCTCGAGGTCATCGACATCGCGGCGATCGCCGAACTCGCCCACGCCGCCGGCGCCACGCTGACCGTCGACAACGTCTTCGCCACGCCGATCCTCCAGAAGCCTTTGGAACTGGGCGCGGACATCGTCGTCTATTCCGCGACCAAACATATCGACGGCCAGGGACGCGCCCTGGGCGGCGTGATCCTGGGCTCCGCCGACTTCTGCAACGGCGACCTGATGACTTTCCTGCGCCACACCGGGCCGGCGCTCAGCCCGTTCAACGCCTGGACCCTGCTCAAGGGCATCGAGACCCTGGAAGTCAGGGTCGAACGCCAGGTCGCCAACGCCGTCAACGTCGCAACCTTTCTGGAAGACCACCCCAAGATCGGACGGGTATTGCACCCGGACCTGCCGAGCCATCCCCAGCACGACCTCGCCCGGCGCCAGATGCGGGGCGGCGGCACCGTGATCGCCTTCGACGTGACCGGCGGCAAGGAAACCGCCTTCCGCTTCGCCAACGCCCTGAAGCTGGTCGATATTTCGAACAATCTGGGCGATTCCAAGAGCCTTTTGACCCATCCGGCGACGACCACGCATCAGCGCCTGACCCCCGAGGACCGGGCCCGTCTCGGCATCTCCGACGAGATGGTTCGACTGTCCGTGGGGCTCGAAGACGTAGAAGACTTAAAGAATGATTTAAGGAATGCCCTAATGTTGTGTTAAAGAAGGTAACCAATCGTTAACAACTATCTTTCTATTTATAGATCGCCGCGTATAATGCGGCGACTTGAATAGGAGGTTTAATTAGCGGGATGTTGGGAACAGACTTCTTTCCCGCGAATATTTGGCGCGCAATCATTCGCCGACGACATCAGGTTGCCGGGGCGACGGTGTTGGCTGCCGTCCTCGTTCTGGGCAGCGCCTCGCCGCATTTCGTCGCGCACCCGGACGTCCGCGCCGATGCGAAGCCCGCAAAGCTGCCGGCGAACCGCCACGCCACGTTCGCGAAGGCGTTGAGCGACGGCTATCAGGCCTATCTGCGCACCGACGAGCAGAAATACGGCGCCGAGTTCGATCACAAGCGGTTCCGCGCCAAGATCCTCGAACTCGATATCGGCAAGCTGCCGCTCCCCTCCTCGCCCGACGACTATGGCCTGGAAGACACCGGCGCGGTCGCGCTGGCGGAAGCGCGCACCCGGCTGATGCGCGCGTTGGGCGGCACCGCCCGGGACGCCGCCCCCCTGTTCGCCGCCAAGGCCCAGGTCAGCTACGACTGCTGGACCGCGCGAGCGGGCGCCAGGTTGCCGAGCCGAGACGTCGGCGAATGCCGGGACCAATTCGGCCGGCATCTCACAGACCTCGAAAACGCGGTGCTGCCGATCCGGTCGACAAGCCCGTTCAACCGCGCCCTGGCCCGCGAATATTTGGCCTATGCAGCCTTCAAGGCCTCGGTGCGCAAGGATTTCATCGACGCCCGCCATTTCGCCCGCAAGGGTCTGCGCGCGGCACGGTCCGACGACCCCGAAATCGTACAGCCTGAAGTGCTGTCACGCTGGAACCTCAATTCCGAAAAAGCCGTGCCGCGGTTCATCCGCTGGCGCGAGAAGCTGATTGCCGCGGTTGCCCGCCATCGCTCCGGCCCCAAGGCCGCGCTCGCCGCCAAGGCCCAGGCACGGTTCGACTGCTGGGTCGAGCGGGCCTCCGAAGGCGCCCCGCCCGCCTTCATCCGCAAATGCGAGAGCGAGTTCATCGACTATGTCCGCGCGCTCAAGGGCCTCGCGCCGGCGCAGAAGAAGCTGCAGCTCGTGGTCCTGTTCCAGGACAAGCGGGCGCGGATTCCGCAGCCGCAGTTCGCGATGATCAAGAAGGCCGCGACCCTGGCCAAGCGATCGGCCGCCAAGACCGTCACCGTGATCGCCCGGACGCCCCGGCCGAACTCGGACGAATATGAGGTCCGCCTCGCCCTCCGCCGGGCAGAGGCCGTCGCCAAGGCGCTCCAGCACCAGGGCGTGCGCGGCGACCGGATCCGCACCATCTACCTGAGCGATTCGGAAGCGCCCGCCAAGACCCGTCGGCCCGCGCCCCGGATCACCAGCCAGCGGGCCGAGATCGTCATCGACTGAGCCCGTCCGGCGCCGGTGCACGCCGCCCGGCGCATCCGATCTTCCCAATTCGTCCGTATACGGAATGCTGGACAAATCCCGGCGACCGCTTACCTTCGATCCGGTCCATATTGAACTGGGAAACGTCCCGACAGCCATCATGTATAGCGAAACCACCAACGACATCGCCGTCACCGTGGAGCCGATGTTCCTCGATGATCAGTCCGCGCCCGAGGACGCCCGATATGTGTGGGCCTACCAGATCCGCATCGAGAATCAGGGCGGGCGCGTCGTCCAGCTGATCAATCGTCATTGGAAGATCACCGACGGCAGCGGCCGCCTGCAGGAAGTGGACGGCCCCGGCGTCGTCGGCGAGCAACCGGTGCTCAAGCCCGGCGAGAGCTTCGAATATGCCAGCGGCTGCCCGCTGACCACGCCGACCGGCTTCATGGTCGGCACCTACGAAATGGAATACGAGAACGGCGAGCGTTTCGACGTACGCATTCCGATGTTTTCGCTCGACAGTCCGCACACCCCGGCCATCGTCCACTGACGACGCGCGCCGGACGCGTGCTAGGCTCCACCGCCCGACAATAGCCTTTGGGAACGACGCCGTGACGGCAAATCCAGTACGACCCGACGATCCTGCCGTGGACAGCGCCCGGCCGACACGCGAAGAAGCCGAAAAGGCGGTCCGGGTTCTCCTGGGCTGGGCCGGAGACGACCCCGATCGCGAGGGGCTGCTCGACACGCCGGCGCGCGTCGTGCGCGCCTACGAGGAATTTTTCTCGGGCTACGGCGTGGACCCCGAGGAGTTCCTGAAGCGGACCTTTTCGGAGACCGAGGGGTACGATGAGGTCGTCGTCCTGCGCGATATCCGCTTCGAATCCCACTGCGAACACCATCTGGCGCCGATCATCGGCAAGGCGCATGTGGGCTATCTGCCCAAGCGCCGCGTCGTCGGCATCAGCAAGATCGCCCGGCTCGTCGAAGTGTTCTCGAAACGCCTGCAGATCCAGGAAAAACTGACCGCACAGATCGCCAACACGATAGATCAGGTGCTGGAGCCGCGCGGCGTCGCCGTCGTCATCGAGGCCACGCACCAGTGCATGACGACTCGCGGCATCCACAAGCCAGGCGCGAGCCTGATGACCAGCCGGATGCTGGGCGCGTTCCGCGAGGACCCGACAACCCGCCGCGAGTTTCTGGCGATGATCGGCAAGTCCGGGGTATAGGGCAGGGCCGCTTCCGCGCCGCCCGCGATAGCCCTATAGTCCCCAAGCCCTTCGCGGCACCCTGCGAACCAACGATCGCGCGATTGTGCTCGACCTCCGGCCGGTTCTCTTCATCTGCGGCGTTATCCTCACCATCCTAGCGGCGCTGATGTGCATTCCGGCGGCGGTGGATCTCGCCGCCGAAAATGCCGGATGGCGTGGCTTCCTGCGCGCCGCGGCGGTGACGCTGTTTGTCGGCGTCGCGCTGATGCTCGTCACCAAGGCCGATCAGATCCGCCTTCAGCTCCGGCAGGCCTTCGCCTTCACGACCCTCAGCTGGCTGCTGGTCGCGGCCTTCGCGGCCCTGCCCTTCATGTTCTCGACGCCGGGCATGAGCGTCGCCGATGCCTTTTTCGAGTCGATGTCCGGGATCACGACGACGGGCGCGACGGTCATCGCCGAGCTCGACCGCTCGACCGCGGGGCTGCTTCTGTGGCGCGCCATGCTCCAATGGCTCGGCGGCATCGGCATCATCATCTTCGCGCTGGCCTTCCTGCCGATGCTGAAGGTCGGCGGCATGCAGCTGTTCCGGACCGAGGCCTTCGATACGCCCGAGAAGGTGCTGCCGCGCGCCGCCCAGCTCGCGGCCGGGATCGGCGGCATCTATGTGGGTTTCACGATCCTCATCTTCGCCGCCCTGTGGATCGCGGGCATGTCCGGCTTCGATGCCCTCTGCCACGCGCTGACCTCGATCGCCACGGGCGGCTATTCCACCCGCGACGCCTCGATCGGCGCCTTCTCCGAACCGGCGATCCACTGGATCATCGTCGTGGCCATGATCGCCGGCTGCCTGCCCTTCGTCTTTTACGTCGATGCCGTCCGCGGCAGGCTCGCCCCGATGTCGCGGGACAGCCAGGTGCGCGCCTTCCTGGCGGTGCTGGGCCTGGCGATCCTCGTCGTCGCCGTCTGGCTCTGGGCGATGCGCGACGAGCCGGGTTACATGGCGATACAGAAGGCGGCCTTCAATGTGACCTCGGTGATGACCGGAACCGGGTACGCCTCCGACAACTACGATCTGTGGGGCGGGTTCCCGGTGGTCGTTCTGTTCGCGCTGATGTTCGTCGGCGGCTGCGCGGGGTCGACCACCTGCGGGATCAAGATCTTCCGCTTTCAGGTCGCCTATGCCGTGGGCAAGGCGCAGATCAAGCGACTGATCCAGCCCCACGGCGTGTTCCTGCCCTACTACAACCACCGCCCCGTTTCGGACGACGTGGCGGCGTCGGTCATGGGCTTCTTCCTCTTCTTCGTGCTCAGCTTCGGCGCCGTGGCGCTGGCCCTGGGCGCGACCGGGCTGGACACGATCACCGCCCTGTCCTCGGCGGCGTCGGCGATCGCCAATGTCGGGCCCGGGTTCGGTCCCGTCGTCGGCCCCGCCGGCAACTTCGCTTCCTTGGAGGACACGGCGAAATGGATTATGTCGGCGGGCATGCTGGTCGGCCGCCTGGAAGTCTTTACCGTTTTCATTCTGTTCGCCCCCTCGTTCTGGCGGAGTTGAAGGGATGGGCGAGCGCCTCGATGGCAGGACGGTCCTTGAAAAGCTGATCGCGTTCGACACGACCTCGGCCAGATCGAACCTGCCCCTGATCGAGTGGGTTCGCGACTATCTGGCCGGCTGGGGGATCGAAAGCCGCCTGGTCCACGACGCGAGCGGCGAGAAGGCGAACCTGTTTGCGACGCTGGCCGGCGGGGACCGCGACGGCGGGATCGTCCTGTCGGGCCATTCCGACGTGGTGCCGGTGGCCGGCCAGGACTGGACGAGCGACCCCTTCACGCTGGTCGAGCGCGACGGCCTGCTGTTCGGCCGGGGCACCGCCGATATGAAGGGCTTCATCGCGCTCGCCCTGTCGCGGGTGCCGGACCTGGTCGCCGCCGAGCCGAAGATTCCGATCCATCTGGCGCTGTCCTTCGACGAGGAGGTCGGCTGCATCGGCGTGCCGCACCTGCTCGAGCAGATCGGCAGGGCCCTGCCCCAGCCCGCCGTCGCCATCATCGGCGAGCCGACCAGCATGCGGGTGGTCGACGCGCACAAGGGCATCTGCGCCCTGAGAACGACGGTCACGGGCCTGGAAGCCCATTCGAGCCGCCAGCACAAGTCCGTCAGCGCCGTTGTCGCCGCCGCCGCGCTGATTTCGGAAATCGGCCGGATCGTCGGAGAGCTCCGCGCGACGAAGCGGCACGAAGGCTTCGATCCGCCCTATACCACCTTCAACATCGGCCGGATCGACGGTGGCACGGCAGTGAATATCGTGCCGCGCCGGTGCGTGTTCGACTGGGAGTTCCGCCCGGTGCCGGCGGTTGCGTTCGACGACGTACTCGGCCGCGTCGAGGCCTATGCCGAAGCGGCGCTGCTGCCGCCAATGCGAGAAATCTTCCCCGGTGCGGCGATCACCACCGAAGTCCTGGCCCAGGCGCCGCCGCTGGTGCCGAGCGACGATTCCCCCGCGTTCGCCCTGGCGATGCGGCTGACCGGCGCGAACCGGACCCACGCCGTGTCCTTCGCCGCGGAAGCGGGCCACTTCCAGGGTGCGGGCATGTCGGCCGTCATCTGCGGCCCCGGCGACATCGCCCAGGCGCATCAGCCGGACGAATTCATCAGTATGGAACAGCTCGATGCGGGCGGCGCTTTCCTCGACGGCCTGATCCGCTGGGCCGTGGAAGACGGCAGGCTCAAGCCTGGGGGCTAAGCCTCGTCCTCGGCGAAGACCGCTGCCAGATCGTCGTCCGAAAACCGATAGGTTTCGTTGCAGAACTGGCAGGTGACCTCGACCGCATCGTCGATCTTCATCTCCGAGACTTCGTCCCGGTCGAGCATCCGCAACGTGTTGACGACCTTCTCCCGCGAGCAGCGGCAGCGAAACGCCAGTGGGCGCGGCTCCATCACCCGGACGCCGTCCTCGTGGAACAGGCGGTAGAGAAGCTGCTCGGGGGAGACCGCCGGGTCGAGCCCCTCCTCGTTGCCGACTGTGCTGATCAGCGACGCCATGCGCAACCAGTCGTCGGCGGCTTCCTCGTCGTCCGAGGCGATGTCCCACGAATTCTCGAAATCCGACCGCGGGCGGGGCGGCTTCTGCACCATAAGGCCATAGGCGCGCCAGCCGCCGTTCTTGTGCGCCACGCCGAGATTGAGCAGGGTCTCGAGCTGTTCCGACTGACGCAGATAATGGGAGGCGCATTCGGTCAGCGAGGCCCCGGTCAGCTCGACGATGCCCTGATAACGGTCGGTGTCCGGCCCCTGGTCGACCGTGAAGGCGAGGTGGCCGGCGCCGAGCAGCCGCGGAACCGGGTTATCGGGCAGCGACTCGCCGATGGCCGCGACCTTCTCCGCGTCCGCCTCGGCATACCCCCGAACCCCACCCGCCGAGGTCACGTCGGCGACCAGCAGCCGGACCGGGCCGTCGCCCTTGGTCTGAAGCGAAAAGATGCCCTCGAACTTGAGCGACGCGCCGAGCGTGCAGGTCAGGGCCAGCGCCTCGCCGAGCAGGGCCGCGACCGGTTGGGGGTAGTTGTGCCGGGAGAGGATCTCGTCGACCACCGGGCCCAGCCGGATGAGCCGGCCGTGCAGCCCCGTCCGCTCGATCCGAAATGGGAGGATGACATCGTCCAGCGCCGAGGCCGTGGGAGCGGCGGGCGATCGTTCGTTGCCTTCGGGCATCACCCGCCAGCGCCGGCGAGCATCGTCCACAGAAGGATGCCCTTCTGGGCATGCATCCGGTTCTCGGCCTCGTCCCAAACCACCGACTGCGGCCCGTCGATGACCGAGTCGGTCACTTCCTCGCCGCGATGGGCCGGCAGGCAGTGCATGAAGATGGCGTCCGCGCCCGCCGCGGCCATGACCTGGTC
This sequence comes from uncultured Alphaproteobacteria bacterium, assembly GCA_947259335.1. Lineage (GTDB taxonomy): Bacteria > Pseudomonadota > Alphaproteobacteria > Bin65 > Bin65 > CAMYMQ01. Next base: position 61,317 of record CAMYMQ010000444.1, read on the forward strand.
GTTGACCTGATAGGGCTGGAGCAGGTTGTGATGGCTGGCCGAGTCGGTGTCGCCCATCGACACCCAGACATCGGTGACGACGCAATCGGCGCCGGAGACCGCCTCGGCGACATCGGAGGTGACGACAACCTTGGCGCCCCGGCCGGTTGCCCAGTCGACCACGTCCTTCGGCGGCGGCAGCTGTTCGGGAACGGCAAGCCGGAGCTCGAAGCCGAACTGCACGGCCGCGTGGATCCACGAGGTCGCCATGTTGTTGCCGTCGCCGCTCCAGGCGACGGCCTTGCCGGCGATCGGGCCGCGATGCTCCTCGAAGGTCATCACGTCCGCCATCAACTGGCAGGGGTGGGTGCGGTTGGTCAGCCCGTTGATGACCGGGACGGTTGCATGCCGCGCCAGCTCCAGCAGCTTCTCTTCCTGGGTGGTGCGCAGCATGATCGCGTCGACATAACGCGACAGAACCCGGGCGGTGTCGGCGACGGTCTCGCCGCGCCCGAGCTGGCTGCTCTCCCGCTCGAGGACGATGGCTTCGCCGCCGAGCTGCTGGATGGCGCGCTCGAACGAGACCCGGGTGCGGGTCGACGGCTTCTCGAAGATCATCGCCAGGGCCCGGCCGTCGAGCGGCTTGTCGCCATAGCCGGTGTCCCGCCCCGACTTCATGGCCAGGGACAGATCGAGGATGCGGCGCAACTCGGCCGGGTCGAGCCGGTCGAGGTCGAGGAAGTGCCGCGTCCCGATCAGGCCTGTGTCAGGCACGGTGAGCCTCCGCGCCGTGCCAGGCGTCGGCGGCGGCGCCGATCATCCCGACGGCTTCGTCGATATGCGACTGGTCGATGATCAGCGGCGGGGCCAGACGGACGACATTGTCGCCGGCGGCCACCGTGAGCAGGCCGACGTCGCGCAGCGCCGCGACGAAATCCCGGCTCGGGATCGCGTCGACGCATTTCAGCCCCATCATCAGGCCGACACCGCGCGCTTCCACGAAGGTCTCCGGATGCTTGGCGACCAGCGCCGCCAGCGCCGTGCCGAGCGCCGCGCCGGTCTCGGCCACGCGGTCGAGGAAGCCGGGCTCCAGGACGACGTCGAGAACTGCGTTGGCGACGGCCATGGCGAGCGGATTGCCGCCATAGGTCGAGCCGTGGGTGCCCGCGGTCATGCCCTGGGCCGCTTCTTCCTTGGCGAGGCAGGCGCCGACCGGAAAGCCGCCGCCCATGCCCTTGGCGGTGGCGACGATATCCGGCTCGATGCCTTCCAGTTCATAGGCGAACAGCTTGCCCGTCCGGCCGTTGCCGCACTGGACCTCGTCGAGCATCAGCAGCAGGCCGTATTCGTCGGCGACCTCGCGCAGGCCCTTGAGATACCCCTCCGGCGCCGGGCGGTAGCCGCCCTCGCCCTGGATCGGCTCGACCAGGATGCCGCCCGTCTCCGGCGTCACCGCCGTGCGCAACTCGTTGAGATTGCCGTAGGCGACATGGTCGAAGCCGTCGACCGCCGGGGCGAAGCCCTCGGTATGCCGGGCCTGGCCGCCGGCATAGATGGTCGCGAGCGTCCGGCCGTGGAAGCCGCCGTTCATGCAGATGATGCGATTCTTCTGAGGGTTGCCGGTGACGTAGTGGTAGCGGCGGATCATCTTGATGCCGCACTCCACCGCCTCCGAACCCGAGTTGCAGAAGAACACGGTGTCGGCGAAGGTCGCCGCGACCAGCCGTTCGGCCAGCCGCTCCTGCCCTGGAATCGTGAAGATGTTTGAGCAATGCCAGAACTTGTTGGCCTGCTCGGTCAGGGCCTCGATGAGGTGCGGGTGTGAGTGACCGAGCCCGGTCACCGCGATACCGCTGGCGAAGTCGAGAAATCGTCGGCCGTCGGACGCGAACAGATAGGCGCCCTCGCCCCGTTCGAAAGCGATGTCCGAACGCTGATAGGTCGGCAGAATGGCCGGGATCACGACCGTCTCCTTCAATTCGCTGGCCCAAAAACCCGTAGCGACGCCCTCTTGCGAAAGCGCCGCGCCGAAACGTGTTCTGCTTGTAAGTGCCGCAGGACCGGGAAAGTATCGGCCCGGTACCCGCCGGAGTCAATCGGTGCGGGCGCCCGGGACCGCACTACGCCTTGAGCTTGTAACCGCTCCGGAACATCCAGGTGCACAGGGTCCACAGGCCGACATTGAGCGTGCCGAGGACGATCACGCCGGCCCATATCGAGCTGTCCGAGTGTCCGATGAAGCCCGAACGGAAACCGTCGATCATGAAGAAGAACGGGTTGAGGTGGGCGATCTGGTTCCAGATGCCCGGAAGCCGTTCGATCGAATAGAAGGTGCCCGACAGAAAGCTGAGCGGCATGATCACGAAATTGGTGACCGCAGCGATGTGATCGTATTTCTCCGCCCAGATCGCGCCGATGAGGCCGAGCAGCGACAGGAGCATCGAAGCCATGAAGCCGAAATAGACGATCGCGAAAGGATCGACGATCCGCACCGGAACGACCACCGACATCGCGCTCATCGTCACGATGGCGACCGCGACCCCGCGGGTGGTGCTCGCCATCACATAGCCGAAGGTCAGCTCGGCCGGCGACAACGGCGGCATCAGGACGTCGACGATGTTGCCTTGCATCTTCGAGATCATCATCGACGACGACGTGTTCGCGAACGAGTTCTGGACGATCACCATCATCGCCAGTCCGGGGGCCAGGAACTCGATGAACGGAATGCCGGCGATGGAGCGGGACTCCCCGCCCAGTGCCAGGGTGAAGATCGCCAGAAAGATCATCGAGGTGATGATCGGCGCCACCAGCGTCTGGGTAAAAACCTTCAGGAAGCGGCGGACTTCCTTGATATACAGGGTCCACAGCCCACGCCAGTTGATCGCACCGACGACGCGCGGCGCATGCGGCGGCCGCGCGCGGGTCGCCAGGTTAGCGTCCTGCGGGGAAAGACGGTTCATGGTCTGGATACGTCCCGGTAGATCTTGCGTTTCTTACTTCCGATAGATGTATGGCGAACGAACGAAAAGAAAAGCAAGAGCGACAACGCCGCGCGCCCCGCAAGATCACGCCCGCCTACCTGGAAAGGGCGGCATTGCACCATTTGGAGCGGTTCTCCTCGTCGTCCGAGAACTTGCGGCGGGTGATGGAGCGCCGGGTGCTGCGGTCGGCCCGCCACCATGGCACCGACCCGGACGAGGCGACGCCCTGGATCGACGCGCTGATCGAACGGTTCCGGTCGTCGGGCCTGCTCGATGACGTGGCCTACGCAACCGGGCGCGCCGTTTCCCTGTTCCGCCGTGGCGATTCCCAGCGCGCGATCCGCGCCAAGCTGTCGGCGAAGGGGGTGGAACCCGACGACATCGACCGGGCGCTGGAAGCCCTGCACGACGAAATGGGCGCCTCGGCCTGGTCCGGGGGCGACGACCGCGATCCGAGCCTGGACGAGCAGGCCGCGGCCAACTATGTCCGCCGCCGCCGGATCGGGCCGCAC
>CAMYMQ010000445.1 GCA_947259335.1 uncultured Alphaproteobacteria bacterium
CGCCACATTTAGGCTGCTGTTGAAGTTTCTCATGCCCATTCCATTTTGAATGGGAGGCAACACCGCTCAGATTGGAGTCGCCATGATAGTTTTTTTGGGATTCGTTGCCATCGCCGCTCAACCTCATCTAGTAAATGGTCAAAGCTGAAAGCTTGAGCGGCTCTGAGTTCTGTCCTATTTGCTGCCCGCGTATGTTGCTTTGACAGCGCCCGCCGACATTAGCCGAATTTCGATAAAATCCTCTGACCAGTCCTTTCCCTTTGCATTGGGCAATTCACGGCAGATGTAGTAATAGCGCACGACAAGGCTATTCGCCCCACATGGCGGCGTTTGCCAAGATCGGCAGCGCGTTGACATGATCCACGACCCGTTCAGCACCGGCAATGCTCTCGGCGGCGATCCGCACAGCCTTTTTCTCTTCCTGCGTTCTAGTACCGCCCCATAGGTGGACCGTGCCGCCACTGACGATCACGTTGATGAACTCGGTTCGCACGCCGGTCTGGTCGCGGATCGTTTTCATAATCGCATCTTGCAGCGCCGCGTCGTCGTCCGACGGTGCCGGCAACGCGGCCGGATGCGCGGCCAAGCCGCGGATCAAGTCAGCGCGGCTGACGATGCCGATCAGTTTACCACCGTCCACAACCGGGACACGCTTGATGCGATGGCGTTCGAGCAGGGTTGCAATCTCATCGAGGGGCGTGTCCGCCGCCACGGTGACCAACTGTTTTGTCATCACGTCGCTCGCGTTACGACCATGCGATTTCACGTAGTCATGGGACTTTTCTTCCGGTGCCATGATCAATCGCAGCCACCAGGACGGGTGCCTCTCGGTTCCACTCTCCTGCCTGCGGACCAGGTCGCCTTCGCTGACGATACCGACGATCACTCCGCTCTCGTCAACGACGGGAACCGCGCTGATGTGACGATCCAGCAGAAGCTTAACGATTTCAGTGATCGTTGTTTCGGGCGTCACCGTGGCGACGTTTCGTGACATCACATCCAAAGCAATCACGTTTTCCTCCTCCACTTGTCGCTAACCCGTGACCCCAACATTGAATCGGACCTAACCCCAAGAAAAGCGCCGTCAGTGCCGTCGGAAACAGATAAGGATAGGCCACGCATAACGCAGCAGCGTATATACACTTGACTTTCCGCCGACTGGAAAGTCTATCGTCGATCACGGGCCCAACGTAGGGGCACTCCGATCACCGAGGCTTCCCCGAGACCGCGTCAATCGACACGCTATCGGTAGGCGGTACAATTAGGGTAGCTCTTTGGAACTAACATTTCTCGGCGGCGTCGGCACGGTAACCGGCTCCAAATATCTCATCGACCATGGTGGCTCTCGTCTGCTGGTCGATTGCGGGCTGTTCCAGGGCTACAAGCCACTCCGCCTGCGCAACTGGCGGCCGCTGCCCATTGATCCCTCGTCGATCGACGCAGTGATCCTGACCCACGCGCATCTCGATCATTCCGGCTATTTGCCGCTCCTGGTCAAGAACGGCTTTAAAGGATTGGTCCACGCCACACAGGCGACCTGCCATCTATGCGAGATCTTGCTGCGCGACAGCGGCTTCCTTCAGGAGCGGGACGCGGATTTCGCCAACCGCCATGGCTTTTCCAAGCACAAGCCAGCGCTGCCGCTCTACACCGAGGCCGATGCTAAAGCGGCGCTTCGGCAATTTCGTGGCGCTCCATTTGGCGAGACGGTCACCCTGGCCGGCGCTCTGTCAGCCACCTTTGTTCCTGCCGGCCACATCTTAGGCGCTAGCAGCGTAACGTTGGAGAGCGACGGGACCAAGCTGGTCTTTTCCGGCGATCTCGGCCGGCGCGGCATGGCGACCATGGTCGATCCAACCGAGGGACTGGAAGCAGACTATCTCGTCGTCGAATCAACTTACGGCAACCGCCGCCACAGCGACGAGGATCCGGCTTCTCTCCTGGCGACCGTGATCATCGAGACCATCGCTCGCGGCGGTACGCTGCTGATTCCGGCCTTCGCCGTCGGCCGAAGCCAGACCCTGCTCTACTATGTCGAGCAATTGAAGCGGGAAGCGCGTATCCCCGACGTGCCGGTCTATCTCGACAGCCCGATGGCGATCAACGCGAGTGACATTTTCTGCGCGCATCTCGACGCGCACCGGCTCACCCCGGCCCAGTGCCACGCCCTGTGTGCAGTGGCGACATACGTCAAAGACGTCGAGGACTCGAAGGCGCTCGATCGGGACGATACGCCGAAGATCATTATTTCGGCGAGTGGCATGGCGACCGGCGGCCGCGTGGTTCACCATCTGAAACGCTACGGGCCCGACCCACGTTCCACCGTCCTCTTCAGCGGTTTCCAGGCGGGCGGAACCCGCGGCGCCGCAATGATCGCGGGAGCCGATCAAGTCAAGATCCACGGCAGTTGGGTGCCGATCCGCGCCGAAGTCAAGTCCATGGACATGTTGTCGGCGCACGCCGATGCCGACGGCATCCTCAACTGGTTGCGCAGCTTTCAGCGCGCGCCGCGCCATACTTTCATCACCCATGGTGAGCCCCAGGGCTCCGAGGCGCTGCGCGTCCGCATCAAGGAAGAACTGGGCTGGGAATGCTCGGTGCCCGAACAACTCGATCACGCCCCGCTCTGAGGCGAGCTCCGGTGACCGACCCCGTCACGCAGAACGACTCCCTGCCGCCGAACTGCCTGCGGCTGAAGCGCCTCGGTATCGAGACACGTCAGGAATTCGTCATCTACATGCGCGCCGACTGCCCGGTGTGCCGGGCTGAAGGCTTCACGGTCCACGCCCGCGTAAGGGTCGCGGCGAACGGTAATTCGATCATCGCTTCGGTCCATCACGTATTGGACTCTCTGCTCGGCCCGGATCAGGCGAGCCTCTCCGAATCGGCCTGGCTGGCGCTAGCTGCGCAGGACGGCCACGCGGTCACGATCAGCCATCCCCGGCCCCTCGAATCGCTCGCCTATGTCCGCGCCAAGCTGTACGGGCGCACGCTGACGCCGTCGCAGCTCACCGAGATCATCAGCGATATGGTCGCAGGCCGCTACTCCGACATCGAACTCGCCGCCTTCGTTTCGGGCTGTGCAGGGCAGCGACTCGATCCCTCCGAAGTCCTCGGCCTGACGCGTGCAATGATCGAGGCCGGAGACCGGCTTGACTGGGACAAACCCATGATCGTCGACAAACACTGCGTTGGCGGACTGCCCGGCAACCGGACGACGCCGATCGTGGTTCCGATCGTTGCCGCAAATGGCTTGACCATACCCAAGACTTCGTCGCGAGCGATCACCTCACCAGCAGGCACCGCTGATACCATGGAGACGATGGCTCCGGTCGATCTCGATCTCGGCGCGATGCGCCGGGTGGTTGAGCAGACAGGCGGATGCATCGTGTGGGGCGGCGCGGTCCATCTCAGCCCAGCTGACGACATGCTGATCCGGGTCGAGCGCGCTCTCGACATCGACAGCGAGGGACAGCTCGTTGCCTCGGTGCTGTCCAAGAAGGTAGCCGCGGGCTCGACCCACATGGTCATCGACATGCCGGTCGGCGCCAGCGCCAAGGTCCGCTCGGCGGAGGATGCAGTGCGGCTCACAGCGTCGCTCGAAACGGTGTCGGCAGCGTTCGGCCTACACACGCGCGTCGTCGTCACCGACGGGCGCCAGCCGGTCGGCCGCGGCATCGGCCCCGCGCTCGAGGCCTTCGACGTGCTGGCCGTGCTGCGCAACGAGGCATCGGCGCCCGCCGATCTGCGCGCGCGTGCGGTCGAGCTTGCTGGCGCCGTACTAGAGCTGGGCGGCGTGACGGCACCGGGAGGTGGATGCGCGCGCGCGACCGATACCCTGGACAACGGCGACGCTTGGGCGAAATTCACACAAATCTGCGAGGCCCAAGGTGGTCTCCGCGAGCCGCCGCGCTCGACCCACCGCCTGCCGGTGCTCGCCCTCCATGCCGGCCGTATCGGTGCGATAGACAACCGCAAGTTCGCCAAGGTTGCCAAGTTGGCAGGCGCCCCCGCGGCGCCCGCCGCCGGAGCGGACCTCCACGTCCGCCTGGGCGAGGAGGTCACCCGAGGCGATCCGCTGTTTACGATTCACGCCGAAAGCCCTGGCGAGCTCGACTATGCCGCGCAGTATGCCGCGGCCCATGGCGATATCCTGGTGGTATTCGACGAATGACCGGGTCCGTCGTTTTCGCGCTACCGGGCAACGAGGCGGGCGCCCGCGCCCTGTGCGAACAGTTGCCTGGCGAACCTGGTGAGATCGAGGTCCGGCACTTCCCCGACGACGAGACATATCTACGTGTCTGCAGCGAGGTGGCGGGGCGGCGAGCCGTACTGGTCTGCACGCTCCGCAGCCCCGACAACAAGTTGCTGCCGCTGGTCTTTGCTGCCGCGACGCTGCGCGACCTTGGCGCGGTAGAGGTCGGGCTGGTCGCGCCCTATCTCGGCTACATGCGTCAAGACCGGCGATTCCGGGACGGCGAGGCGATCACATCCGCCTACTTCGCCAAGGCGCTGTCGCCCTGGATCGATTGGCTGGTCACCGTCGACCCACATTTGCATCGGCGCGCGTCCTTATCCGAGATTTATTCAGTCCGATCGGAGGTTGTACACGCCGCGCCATTGATTGCAGATTGGATTGCCGCTCATGTCGCTACACCGGTCTTGATTGGGCCCGACAGCGAGAGCGAGCAATGGGTGGCAGAGGTCGCAGCCGGCGCAAGAGCAGCCTTCGTCATTCTAAAGAAGACACGGCGCGGCGACCGCGACGTCTCGATCAGTCTGCCTAACCTCGGCGCGTGGCGGGACCACACCCCGGTTTTGGTCGACGATATAATTTCAACGGCCCAGACGATGATCGAGACGGTCGGTCACCTGAAGGCGCTCGGGCTGCCAGCGCCGGTCTGTGTTGGAGTCCACGGCATCTTCGCGGAGGGCGCCTTCGGTGAGTTGTCGCGATCAGGGGTCTCCGAGATCGTCACGACCAACGCAATCGACGGTCCGGCGAGCCGGATCGACATCTATGGTGCCGTTGCCGAATGCCTGCTCCGGTCTGGCTTAGCAGGTTGCTGAAAAAGGCATGTTTTGGTCGCCATTCGATGCCATAATCTCAACTTGGAGTGTTGGCAAGGTCTGGGATCGGCGGCGGCTTTCGCTAGTGTCATGCTCTCGAACCCTCCGCTCGATGATCCCCGTCAGGTCGGTTGGGCGATCAGCTTCGGCAGTCTGATCAGGGCATCGTCGTCGATCTCGCGCGCGTCCATGCAGGTGCCGTTCAGCAATGCCCGGCCATTGCCGGCGGCAATGCGTTTCAACATGCGCTCAAGGTTGTAATAGCTGCCCGGCGTATTCTGGCCCTTGCGTGCGGCCGCCACCGCGTCGGCCATCAGGAACACAACGATCTCGGCGTCCGCGTCGGCCTTGGCGAGCGCCAGGGCAAGGCGCAGGGCGTTGTAGCAGCGCTCGGTCCCGTAGGGCGGGTCGTTGACGATGAACAAGGTCTTCATGACGCTTCCTCCGTTGCTGTGGCAGCCGCCGCGCGAACCGGACCGGCGTCGACGCCATAGCCCAGCGCGGTCCATCGCTCCATGCCGCCGCGCAGGACCGTCACGTCGGCGAAGCCGGCGGCGCGCAGGGCATCGGCCGCCCGGGCCGAGCGCTTGTCGGTCTTGCACACTAGGACGACGGGGCGGGTCCGGTCCGATCCCAACGCATCGGGCCGCTCCGCGATCTCGTCCACGGGCAGATTGCGCGCGCCTGGAATGTGGCCGCCGGGACCGGCGAACTCGCCGGGGCCGCGAACGTCGACCACGGTCAGGTCCGGGTCCTGTTCGAGGCGGTCCCGCAGCGCTTCGGCGGTCGTCCAGCGGACCCGGCCGCGCCGGAACCGGCGGACCAAACGGGGGATGAAGGCGACCAGGGCGAGCAGGCCGATCGCGAGCAGGATCTTCTGGACCAGTCCCTCGCCGCCGGCGATCGCCTCGCGCCCGGCATAGCCGAGCCAGGTGTAGGCGAAGGTGCCGGGCAGCATGCAGATCAGCGTCGTCACGACGTAGGGCCAGAAGCCGATGCGCGTCAGCCCGAGCGCGTAGTTGAGCAGGTTGAACGGGAACAGCGGCACCAGCCGGGTGACGGCGACGAAGCGCCAGCCCTCGGCCTCGACGCTGGCGAGCAGCCAGCCGAGTCGGCCGCCGGCTCGCCGCGCCACCCAGCCGCCGGCTAAGTAGCGGGCGGCGAGGAAGGCGAGCACCGCCCCGATCGTCGCGCCGGCCAGGTTCCAGGCCGTGCCCCAGACCGGACCAAACAGCGCGCCGCCCAGGAGACCCAGTACGGCTCCCGGGAGGAACAGCAGCGTAGCCAGCACCCAAATGGCGACGAACAGCGCCGGCGCGAGCGGGCCGACCTCGCGCAGCCAGGCCTCGATCGCCGCCGCGTCGAGGGTGTAGCGGTTGATCACGGCCCAGGCAATGGCAGTGGCGAGGACCAATGCTATGGCGAGCCGAGGCAGGAGGGAGAGGGGTCGGCGGGAGTCCATCAGCCGTCTCCCCGCCGGTTGATCGGATAGCCGCTCGCCGGGCCGCGCGCCGGCTGGATCAGCATCCGGTCGAGCCACTGGTCGCGCGGCGTGCGGAACTGCTCGATGCCGATGGTCATGCCGTCGTGCCCCGCCTCC
>CAMYMQ010000446.1 GCA_947259335.1 uncultured Alphaproteobacteria bacterium
GCCCGCGGCGATGCCGATCGCGGTGTGCGGGTCGATCAGCATGCCGGTCGCCTCGTGGATTTCGCGGATCACCGCCAGCGTCTCGTCGTCGTCGAAGCGGGCGCCGGAGAACAGCGCGAGGGCGGACCGCCAGCGCGCCGGGTCGACCTCCATCAGCCCCGACGCCCGGAAGTCGCGCATGATCGCCGCCACCGCCGCGCCGTCGCGGTCGTACAGGTCGAACAGGAGCCGCTCGAAGTTGCTCGACACCTGGATGTCCATGCTGGGGGACAGGCTCGGCTCGACCGTGCGGATCTCCATCCGGGCGCTGTCGAGGAAGCGGGTGAGGATGTCGTTGCGGTTCGACCCGACGATCAGCTGGTCGACCGCCAGTCCCGCCTGCCTGGCGACATAGCCGGCATAGACGTTGCCGAAATTGCCGGTCGGCACGGCAAAGGACACCGGGCCGTCGGGCGCGCCCAGCTTCAGCCCCGCCCAGAAATAGTAGACGGTCTGCGCCAGCACGCGCGCCCAGTTGATCGAGTTGACCGCCGACAGGCCAAGCGCCGCGCGCAGGTCGGCGTCGGCGAACATCGCCTTCACCAGGTCCTGGCAGTCGTCGAAGGTGCCGTCGACCGCGATGTTGTAGACGTTGGGCGCGTCGACCGTGGTCATCTGGCGGCGCTGGACGTCGGACACCCTGCCCTTGGGGTGGAGCATGAAGATGTCGAGCATCGCCCGGTCGCGGCAGGCCGCGATGGCGGCCGAGCCGGTGTCGCCCGAGGTCGCGCCGACGATGGTGATGCGCCGGCCGCGCTTGGTCAGGACATGGTCGAACAGGCGGCCGACGAGCTGGAGCGCATAGTCCTTGAAGGCCAGGGTCGGCCCGTGGAACAGCTCCATCAGGTGGAGGCCCTCGCCGAGATCGACCAGGGGCGCCACGTCGGGGTGATCGAACCGCGCGCAGGTCTCCGCGATCATGGCGGCGAAGTCGTCGCGATCGATCGCGCCGGCGACGAAGGGCGCCATCACCTCGGCGGCGAGCCCCGCATAGTCCAGCCCGCGCCAGCCGCGCTGGCGGGCCGCGTCGAACGCCGGCCAGCTCTCGGGCACATAGAGGCCGCCGTCGCTGGCCAGGCCGGCAAGCAGAACGCCTTCGAAGTCGAGCGCGGGCGCGGCCCCGCGGGTGCTGATGTAGCGCATGGGGGCCTGATATAGGCGATCGGAGGGGTCGGGGAAAGCCGTTGCCGGCAATGCCGCCGCCGGGCCGCGGCGTCAGGTCAGCAGGGCCGTTTCACGCGTCCGCCGGCACCGGTCGCTTTGCCGCGACCCCGGGGTGGAGCAGCGGGTCGGCATGCTCCGCCGCGAAGGTGAAGAAGGACGGAAGGGTCAGGCGCTCGTTGCCGCCGGTCACCCGCAGGACGGCATGCTCGTGATGGAAGCCGCCCGTAAAGGCGACGAAGGACCCGGCCTTCGGCTTGATCGCGAGATCGCGGGCGGAGAAATAGAGCTCGCCGCCCTCGTAATCGTCGCTGAGATAGGCCACGCCCGAGAAGTCGCGGTAGGCCATGGCGTGGGGTTCGCCGCCCGGATAGGCGTTGTCCGCGTGGAACGGCATGTGCGATCCGGGCTGCCACTGGACGATATGCAACAGGTCCGAATAAACCGGTGCCGACAGCTTGTAGAAGTCCGCGATCAGCCCGATTGCCTTGCGCTGCCGCTCGATCATCAGCCGCCCCGCTTCGGGATAGGCGGCGAGAATGTTCTTCAGCCAGACGAAGCGGCCGTTCCAGTAAGGGTCGATCTTGTCGCTGGTGAATTTCCTGTCCTTCAGCTTGCCGAACACCATGCGCAGGAAGGCGCATTCCGCCGGCGAGAAGAAGTCCTCGACATAGAGGAAGTCGCGCCCCGCCGCGTCGGCGGCGCCGGAGACGCGCACGGTCCTGGGGGTGGGGGTCAGCACGCCGTTTTCGTCCACCCGCGCGCGGCCTGCCGCGTTGGCCTCGGTCTGGCCGGCGTCCAAGAAGTTCAGGAGGCTGTCGTCCGCCCAGCGCGGGTCGCGCCGCTTGGGCCGCGCCTGGGTCTGGGCGACCCGGCCCTCGCCGCGCCGGTCGACCGGTTCCTGCAGGCGGAGCTTGTTGGTGTGGCCGTCGATCTCGGCGCCGTCGGGATGGCGGCCGACGAAATAGTGCCGCTGCCAGCCCTGGCGGATCGCCGACACGTCGCCGGAGCGCATCTGCTTCATGAAGGCGTCGCGGGAATTCTTGAAGGCCTCGTGCTGGCTCTCGAGCTCGGGATCGTCGGCCAGGTTGCGGATCTCGGGCTCGACCTCGGTCAGCGCCTGCTTGGGGACCGGGAAGATGCAGCAATAGGGCTCGTCCTCCTCGAAGACGACGGTGCCCGGCCGCAGGATCTGCCAGTTCATGGTGAAGGGATAGGGCAACCAGTCGGTCTCGATCACCCCGGTCATCGCATAGGCGTTGTCTTTGGGCCGGTTGACCGGTCCGGTCGCGATCAGGTCCCAGGCGGGCTCGGTGCGGAAGATATAGTCGGTGTGGAAAGTGACGATGCCGCGGGTGAAGTTGGAGCGGCAGAAATGGTCGAGCGGCCGGTTGCCGGGCAGCGGCTTCAGCGCCTTGACCGTGAGGTCCTCGCCCTTCATGCCGCCGTTCCAGGTGACCTCGATCGGCACCGGGCACAGCACTTCCCATCCATGGGTGTTGGCGATCGTCAGCGGCAGGCAGCGATAGGCGTGCTTGTGCGGGAAGGCGTCCATCCAGTCGCGGTGCGGGCGCGCGGCGATCAGCCTGGGCGGGTGGTCGTTGAGGGCGTAGGCGATCAGTTTCATCATCGGCTCTTGGGCGGGGAGCGCTCAGGGCCTCACTCTACGCCGAACATGGTTAACGGGCGTTAAAGATCGGGGCCGGGTTCCGGTTTCGGCGGGTGGCGGTGTCCGCCGGATGCCCGCCTCGAACGGGCGCGATCCGGGGCTGATTCAAATTGTCCCGCGCGCCGGCAATCGTCGCCTTCGCCGGCCGGTTGGGCTATCCTCGGGACATGCGCATCTTGTCGACCCCCCTGTCACGGGAGATCACGGTGTTGCTGGCGGCCAAGGCCGTCGCACTGGCCCTGTTGTGGGCGCTTTTCTTCGGCCCGCATCACCGCCCGCAAGTCGCCCCGTCCGACATCGAAGGTCGCCTGGTGGGCGAACCCGCCCCCGCCCGGCAGCCGCCGCCCCGGGTCCCCAATGATTGATCTCACGGTCGTCGACCTGTCCCGGCTGCAGTTCGCCCTGACGGCGATGTACCACTTCCTGTTCGTGCCGCTGACCATGGGCCTGGCCCTGATCATGGCGATCATGGAAAGCGTCTATGTCATGACCGGGCGCGAGATCTGGCGCGACATGACGTGCTTCTGGGGCAAGCTGTTCGGCATCAACTTCGCCATGGGGATCGCGACCGGCATCACCATGGAATTCCAGTTCGGCACCAACTGGGCCTATTTCTCGCACTATGTCGGCGACGTCTTCGGGGTGCCGCTCGCGGTCGAGGGCATGATGGCCTTCTTCCTCGAATCGACCTTCGTCGGCCTGTTCTTCTTCGGCTGGAAGCGGCTGTCCAAGGTCGCCCATCTGACCGTGACCTGGCTGGTCGCCATCGGCGCCAACCTGTCGGCGCTGTGGATCCTGATCGCCAACGCCTGGATGCAGTATCCGGTCGGCACCCGCTTCAACTACGAGACGATGCGCATGGAACTGACCTCGATGTACGAGGTCTTCTTCAATCCCGTCGCCCAGTCGAAATTCGTCCATACCGTCAGCGCCGGCTATGTCACCGGCGCGGTCTTCGTGCTGGCGATCAGCTGCTGGTACCTGCTGAAGGGCCGGCACACGGGCTTCGCCAAACGCTCGATCACGGTGGCCGCCAGCTTCGGCCTCGCCTCGGCGCTGTCGGTCGTCGTCCTCGGCGACGAAAGCGGCTACACGCTGTCGCATAACCAGAAGATGAAGCTGGCCGCGATCGAGGCCATGTGGGTGACCGAGCCGGCGCCCGCCTCCTTCACCGTGTTCGGGTGGCCCGACCAGAAGGCCGAGAAGACCCACTTCGCGATCCAGATCCCCTGGGTGATGGGCCTGATCGGCACGCGCAGCCTGGACACAAAGATCCCGGGCATCCGGGAACTGGTCGCGGAGGCCGAGACGCGCATCCGCGACGGCATGATCGCCTATGGCGCTTTGCGCCGCATGCGCGCCGACCGCACCGACACCGAGGCCCGGGCGCTGTTCGCGAAGCACGGCGAACACCTGGGCTATGGCCTGCTGCTGCGCCGCTACACGACCGACCCGAGCACGGCGACCGAGGCGCAGATCAAGAAGGCGGCGGCCGACACGGTTCCCGATGTGCTGACCATGTTCTGGTCGTTCCGGATCATGGTCGCCTGCGGCTTCTTCTTCATCTTCCTGTTCGCCTGGGCCTTCTGGGAGGCGACCAAGCAGCGGTACGGCGGCAAGTGGTTCCGGCGGATCGCCCTGTTCAGCCTGCCCCTGCCGTGGGTCGCCGCGGAACTGGGCTGGATCGTCGCGGAGCACGGCCGGCAGCCGTGGGTGATCGAGGGCATCCTGCCCACCTTCATGGGCGCGTCGAGCGTGTCGGTGACCTCGGTCCTGCTCAGCCTCGGCGCCTTCGTGATCTTCTACTCGGCGCTGCTGGTGGCCGACATCTTCCTGATGGTCAAATACGTCCGCAAGGGCCCGGTCGACTCGCTCGGACTGAAACCGGAGAAGCCGTCGCCCGGCGGCGGATCTGTTCCCGGCGGCGGCCCAGCGCCCGCGGCTGTCCAACCGAACGCGGAGCCGCGGCGATGAGTATCGCCTCGCTCATCGATTACGAGACGCTGCGCATCATCTGGTGGCTGCTGCTCGGCGTGCTCCTGATCGGCTTCGCGGTGATGGACGGCTTCGACCTGGGGGTCGGCATCCTGATGCCCTACGCCGCGCGCACCGACATGGAGCGGCGGATCATGCTCAACAGCATCGGGCCGATCTGGGAGGGCAACCAGGTCTGGTTCATCCTGGGCGGGGGATCGATCTTCGCGGCCTGGCCGATGGTCTACGCCACCGCCTTCTCGGGCTTCTACCTGGCGATGCTGATCATCCTGCTGGCCCTGATCCTGCGCCCGGTCGGCTTCGACTACCGCAACAAGATCGAGGACCCGCGCTGGCGGCGCTGGTGGGACACCGCCCTGTTCATCGCCGGCTTCGTGCCCTCGCTGGTGTTCGGCGTCGCGGTCGGCAACCTGCTGCAGGGCGTGCCGTTCCGCATCGACGACACCATGCGGCCCTTCTACGACGGCGGCCTGTTCGGGCTGTTCACGCCATTCACGCTGCTGTGCGGGCTGACCAGCGTCGCGATGGTGACCATGCACGGGGGACAGTATCTCCAGCTCAAGACCGGGGGCATCGTATCGGAGCGGGCCCGCGTCGGCGGCAGCGTCGCCGCGCTCGCGACCATCGCCCTGTTCGCGGCCGGCGGCGTGATCGTCATGGACATGGAGGGCTTCCGGCTAGGCGCCGATGCCGTCCGCGACGGCCCGTCGGACCCGCTGCTGAAGACGGTCACGCGCGAGAGCGGCGCCTGGCTTGCTTCCTTCCGCGCCAATCCGTGGATGTGGATCGCGCCGGGGCTGGGCTTCGCCGGCGCGCTCGGCGCCCTGGCGATGACCGCGTTGCGGTGGCCGGCGTTGGGCTTTGTCAGTTCCGCGCTGAGCGTCTTCGGCATTGTCGCGACGCCCGGGCTGGCCATGTTCCCCTTCATCATGCCGTCGCGCCTGGACCCGCGGTCGAGCCTGACGGTGTGGGATTCGTCGAGCAGCCACCTGACCCTGTTCGTGATGCTGATCGCGGCGATCATCTTCATGCCGATCATCATCGCCTACACGAGCTGGGTCTACCGGGTGGTCAAGGGCGAGATAAACGAGAAGTTCATCAAGGAGAACGACCACACGCTCTACTAGCGGGTGGCCGTCGGAGGACAGTCAGCCATGTGGTATTTCGCCTGGGTTCTGGGGCTGGGCCTCGCCTGCTCCTTCGCGATCCTGAACGCGCTGTGGCACGAGATCCACCTGGAGGACGAGCCGCTCGACTAACGGCGGGCGATCCGCGCGGCGTCAGGCGTCGCCGAGATAGCGCCGGTTGAGGTGCGCCTTGAACACGGCCGTGTCGAGCGGCTTGCCGGTGGCCCGGGCGATCAGGTCGCGGGTTGACAGCTTGCTGCCCAGTCCGTGCACGTTTTCCGCCAGCCAGGTCAGCAGCGGGCGGAAGTCGCCCCGGCCGATGCACGGCACGATGGCCGGATTGGCCCGGGTCGCGGCGTCGAACAGCTGCGCCGCCGCCATCGCTCCCAGGGTATAAGTCGGGAAATAGCCCCAGGCGCCGTCGTACCAGTGGATGTCCTGGAGGCAGCCGAGGCGGTCATCCGGCGGCCGCACCCCCAGCAGTTCCTCCATGCCGTCGTCCCAGGCGCCGGGCAGGTCGGCCAGCCTCAGGTCGCCGCCGATGATCGCGCGCTCGAGCCGGTAGCGCAGGATGACATGGGCCGGGTAGGTCGCCTCGTCGGCGTCGACCCGGATGAAGCCGCGCTCGACCGCCGTCGACTGGCGGAACAGGTTTTCCGCTTCCCAGGCCGGACCCGACTTGCCGAACTCCTCGCGCACCAGGGGCGCGGCGAAGGCCAGGAATTCCCGCGACCGGCAGGCCTGCATCTCCATCAGCAGCGACTGGCTCTCGTGGATGACCATGCCGCGGGCGTGGCCGACCGGCTGCCGGCGCCAGTCGGCGGGCAGGTTGGATTCGTAGAGCGCGTGACCGGTCTCGTGGATGACCCCCATCAGCGCGCTGAGATACTCCTCCTCGGCGAAGCGGGTGGTGATCCGCAGGTCGTCGGGGCTGCCGCCGCTGAACGGGTGAAGGCTTTCGTCGAGCCGGCCCTTGGTGAAGTCGAAGCCGATCGTCTGCATGATCCGCAGGCCCAGCGCACGCTGCCGGGCGACCGGGAACGGCCCGTCGAGCGGCAGCGGCGGGGTCCGGGCCTGACGCTCGATCGCCGCGTCGATGAAGTCCGGCAGGAAGTCCGCGAGGTCCGCGAAGACCGGGTCGATCTCGGCGGCCCGGCCGTCCGGCTCGAACTGGTCGAGCAGCGCGTCGTAGACCCCGGTGCCGAGCTTCTCGGCCTTGGCCTGGCCGGCCTCGACGGTCAAGCGCAGCACCTCTTCCACGAAGGGCAGGACCATGGCGAAGTCGGCCTTGGGCCGTGCCTGGCGCCAGACCATCTCGCAGGCCGAATTGGCCCGGGCGCGCGCGGCCACGAGGTCGGCGTCGAGCGCGGTGGTGTGGATCCAGTTCCGGCGCATCTCGTGCAGATTGGCGCGCCGCCAGCCGTCGAGCGTGTCGTCGCCGTCGGCGGCGTCGAGCAGATCGGCCATGTCCGGGGCGGACATGGTTTCATGGGCGACGACCTGGAGGTTGGCGACCTGCTCGGCGCGGGATTCCGCACTGGCCTCGGGCATGACGACCGAGGAATCCCAGTGCAGGAAGCCGGCCGCCTCGTCCAGCAGGGCGACCCGGCGGAAGCGGTCCTCGAGGGTCTCGTAGGCGCCGGTCATGCCTCCGCCTGCTTCTTCTCGCGACGGCGGTGATAGAGCACATAGATGACGATGCCGGTCAGGCAGAGCGCGAACCAGGTGATCGCATATTGCAGATGCTCGTTGCGCGCGGTCAGCCGGGTCTGACCGCCGACCGGATAGCTGCCCGGATTGGCCGCCGGCCCGGCATCGATATAATAGGACTTGAACGGCCCGAGCCCGGTCGCCTTGGCCATCTGGGCGAGGTCGATGCGGAACCAGCGGTTCTTGGCGGGATTGTTGTCGGGGACGAAATAGCCGGCCCGGGGCGGCACCCGCAGCAGGCCTTGCAGGGCGATCTCCCCGGCGACCTGGCCTTCGCGGCGCGCATCGGGCAGCGCGCGCTGCTGGGGCACCCAGCCCCGGTTGACGAAGATGTAGCCGCCGCTGTCGAGCTTGAACGGGGTGAACACCTGGAAGCCGATCGCGCCTTCCTTCAGCGACCGCGCCGGCCGCAGCAGCTCGTGGCCGTGGTCGAAGGCGCCCGAGATCCGGACCCGGCGGAATTCCTGGGCCGCGGGATCGAATTTGGCGGGCAGGCCGTCGAGCATGGGCAGCGCCACGCGGCCCTGGCGCTCGGCGATGACACCCTGCTTCCAGAACAGGCGCTGGACCTGCCAGACGCCGAGTCCGAAGGTGAGGATGACCGCGGGCACGGTGATGAGGGTCGGCCACAGGGCGGGCCGAAAGCCGAAGATGCGCATGATCCGTTCTAGCTGTCGCGCGAACTCTCGTAGTCGTCGCGCCGGTGCTTGTAGTGCAGTGCAATCAAGGTGGCCTTCAAGGGCCGCAGCATCAAGAGCGCCCCTCCGATTATGGTCGGCGCCCACAGGATCGCGTGAAGCCACAGCGGCGGCTCGAAGGCAAGCTCGACCCACAGGGCGAGCCCGACCACGATGAACCCGAGGATCAGGATCACGAAGACCGCCGGCCCGTCCCCGCTGTCGTTGCCGGCGAGGTCGAGCCCGCAGGAGTCGCAGCGGTCCCGCACCGTCAGGAAGCCACGGAACAGCCGCCCCTGGCCGCAGCGCGGGCAGCGCGCCAGCAACCCGGCCTTCAGCGGCGACACGGCCCGATAGTCGCCGTCGGTCACCGGCTCTCCTCCGCGGCCGCCCGATGGGCAGGCCGCGCGAACGGACGCCCGGCCGGGCGCCCCTGGATCAATGGACCGCGATCGGCGCCCCGGCGCTGCCCCACAGGTAGATCACGAAGAACAGGAAGATCCACACGACGTCGACGAAATGCCAGTACCAGGCCGCCGCCTCGAAGCCGAAATGATGCTCCGGCTTGAAGTGTCCGGCGAGGCCGCGGAAGAAGCAGACGATCAGGAAGATCGTGCCGACGATGACGTGGAAGCCGTGGAAGCCGGTCGCCATGAAGAAGACCGAGGGATAGATGCCTCCCTGGGTGAGCTTGCCGTCCTCCAGCAGCGCCCGGAAGCTGAACGGCGCCTCGGCGTATTCGACCACCTGGAGGGCGGTGAAGCAGAGGCCCAGGAAGATGGTCAGCGCCAGGCCCTGGAGCATGCCCTTGCGGTCGCCCTCGCGCAGGGCGTGGTGGGCCCAGGTGACGGTCGCGCCCGAGGTCAGCAGGATCAGCGTATTGAGGAAAGGCAGGTCCCAGGCGTCGAACACCTCGATGCCCTTGGGCGGCCACTGGTTGCCGACGGCGGCCGCGCGGCCGACCTGCTCCGATGCGGTGGCGAACAGGCTGGCGTCGAAGAAGGCCCAGAAGAAGGCGGAGAAGAACATCACCTCGGAGGCGATGAACAGCGCCATGCCATAGCGCAGGCCGAGCTGGACGACCTTGGTGTGGTGACCCTGGAACTCCGCCTCGCGGATGACGTCGCGCCACCACATGAACATGGTGAGCAGGATGCCGGCGCCGCCCAGCGCCGCGACATAGATGCCCCAGGTCATCTCGTGCATGGCGGCGACCGCGCCGCCGAAGGTGAAGAAGGCGGCCATGGAGCCAACGAAGGGCCACGGGCTCGGATCAACCAGGTGATACGGATGCTTCTGTTCGGCTGCACTCATTGCTCTTCCCCTTGGCAGCGCCCGCGACGGCGCCCCTCACTCAGTTGTCGCTAGTTGACCCGCGCTTGGACGACCGGTCGGCGTCGGCGGTCTTGCCCGTCTTGAAAAAGGTATAGGACAGGGTGATGACCGTGACGTCGTCGAGATCGCGGTCCTTCACGATCTCCGGATCGACGAAGAAGGATACCGGCATGTCGGCCACCTGGCCCGGCGCCAGCGTCTGCTCGTTGAAGCAGAAGCAGGCGATCTTCTTGAAATACGGTCCCGCCTTGGCCGGGGTCACGTTGAAGCTGGCAACGCCGGTGATGGTGCGGCCGCCGACGTTCTTGGCGACATAGTGGGCAAGCTCCCGCTCCCCGACCCGGACCTTGATCTCCCGCTTCACGGGATTGAACCGCCACGGCAGGTGCGGATTGACCGTGCCCTCGAAACGGATGGTGATCACCCGGCCGGTGGCGCGATCCGGCGCCGCGTCGGCGCGCTGGGTGGCGCCGCCGTAGCCGGTGACCTGGCAGAACAGCTCGTACAGCGTCACGGAATTGACGACCAGCAGGGTCATCACGCCGACGATCGCGACGAGCGGCACAACGGTCTTGAGCTTTCGGCGGTTCAGGTCTGCCATGATCAGCCCCCGCCCAACGAGCCCCATTTGACGATCGTCACGACATAGACGACCACCACGAAGCCGACGAGAACCGCCAACAGCGCCAGATTGCGCCCGCGCCGGCGGCGCTCGAAATCGGAGCCTTTGCCGGTGTCCTTGGGGTGTTTGACCATCGTCAGGCTCGTCACGCGCCCAGTCCCGCCGCCGCCCGGTCGACGACCAAGCCGACGAACAGGCCGAACAGATAGAGGATCGAGAAACCGAAGGCGGACCGGGCGGCGGCGTCGGAGCGCTCGAACCAGATGCGCAGCGCGGCGACGAGGAACCAGCCGGTCAGGGCCAGCGCGAGGACGCCGTAGATCCAGCCCGCTGCGCCGGCCGCGACGGGTCCCAGCGCCACCGGGAACAGCAGCACGGTATAGATCAGGATCTGCTTGCGGGTCTCCCGCGCGCCGGCGACCACCGGCAGCATCGGCACGCCCGCCTTCTCGTAGTCGCCCGAGCGGTAGAGCGCGAGCGCCCAGAAGTGCGGCGGGGTCCACATGAAGATCAGCAGGAACAGGCTGACCGAGGCCAGGCTGACGTCGCCGGTCACGGCGGCCCAGCCGATCATCGGCGGGAAGGCGCCGGCGGCCCCGCCGATCACGATGTTCTGGGGCGTGCGGCGCTTGAGCCAGGCGGTATAGACGAAGACGTAGAAGCCGATGGTCAACGCCAACAGGGCGGCGGCGGTCCAGTTGACGGCAAGCGCCATCAACACCACCGAGGCGACCGACAGGATGACGCCGAAGGCGAGCGCGGCTTCGGGCGCGATCCGTCCGGCCGGAACCGGCCGCTCGGCGGTCCGCGCCATGATCGCGTCGATGTCGCGGTCGTACCACATGTTGATGGCGCCCGAGGCGCCCGCGCCGATGGCGATGCACAGGACCGCCACCGCGGCAATTACCGGATGGATGTCGCCCGGCGCGAGGTAGAGGCCGACCAGCCCGGTGAAGACGACCAGCGACATCACGCGCGGCTTCAACAGCGCGAGATAGTCGCCCGCCGAGGCATAGGACTCGGCGGCAGCCGCCGCGCCCTCGTCGAGCGCAGCGGCCATCTCACCCGTACTGCTGGTTGGTCTGTTCGCCATCGATCCCTATCGGCCTGTCCCGGTCAGTGGTGCGCGCCGGCCTCGACCTTCGGGAGTTCCTCGAAGGTGTGGAAGGGCGGCGGCGAGCTTACCGTCCACTCGAGCGTGGTCGCGCCCACGCCCCACGGGTTGTTGGCCGCCTTGGCACCGCGGGTGAAGGCCTGGACGAGCATGACCAGGAAGATGAGCACGCCGAAGGCGCCGATGTAGGAGCCAATCGAGGCGACCTGGTTCCAGCCGGCGAAGGCGTCCGGATAGTCGATGTAGCGGCGCGGCATGCCCGCCAGCCCGAGGAAGTGCATCGGGAAGAAGGTCAGGTTGGCGCCGATGAACATTACCCAGAAGTGGATGTGGCCGAGGGTCTCGGAATACATCCGCCCGGTCATCTTCGGGAACCAGTAGTAGAAGCCCGCGAAGATGGCGAAGATCGCGCCCAGCGACAGCACGTAGTGGAAATGGGCGACCACGTAATAGGTGTCGTGGAGCACGTTATCCATGCCCGCGTTGGCGAGCACCACGCCGGTGACGCCGCCGACCGTGAACAGGAAGATGAAGCCGAGCGCCCAGACCATCGGCACCTTGAACTGGAGCGAGCCACCCCACATCGTGGCGATCCACGAGAAGATCTTGATGCCTGTGGGCACCGCGATGACCATGGTTGCCGCGACGAAATAGGCGCGCGTGTTCACGCTCAGGCCGACCGTGTACATGTGGTGGGCCCACACGATGAAGCCGATGAAGCCGATCGAGACCATGGCGTAAGCCATACCCAGATAGCCGAACACCGGCTTGCGCGAGAAGGTCGAGACGATCTGGCTGACCATGCCGAAGCCCGGCAGGATCAGGATGTAGACCTCCGGGTGGCCGAAGAACCAGAACAGGTGCTGGAACAGCAGCGGATCGCCGCCGGCTGCCGGCCGGAAGAAGGCGGTGCCGAAGTTGCGGTCGGTCAAGAGCATCGTGATCGCGCCGGCGAGGACCGGCAGCGACAGCAGCAGCAGGAAGACCGTCACCAGGATCGACCAGACGAACAGCGGCATCTTGTGCAGGGTCATGCCCGGCGCGCGCATGTTGAAGATGGTCGTGATGAAGTTGATCGCGCCCAGGATCGACGAGGCGCCCGCGACGTGAAGCGCGAAGATCGCCATGTCCACCGCCGGGCCTTCGTGGCCGGTGAAACCGAACTGCGCGCCGGTGCTCGACAGCGGCGGATAGATCGTCCAGCCGGTGCCCGCGCCGCCACCGAGGACGGCCGACAGGATCAGCAGCGCGAAAGCCGGGATCAGCAGCCAGAAGGAGATGTTGTTCATGCGCGGGAAGGCCATGTCCGGCGCGCCGATCATGATCGGCACCATCCAGTTGCCGAACCCGCCGATCATCGCCGGCATGACCACGAAGAAGACCATGATCAGGCCGTGGGCCGTGACCAGGGTGTTGAAGAAGTTGCCGTCCTGGATGAACTGGAGGCCGGGCTCCTGCAACTCGAGCCGGAACCAGATCGAGATACCGCCGCCGATGATCCCCGCCACGATGGCGAAGATCAGGTACATCGTGCCGATGTCCTTGTGATTGGTGGAGTAGACCCAGCGCTTCCACCCCGTTGGATTGTGGTGGTCGTGGTCTCCGTGAGCGGCTGCGGATCCGTAAGCCATGGGTAGTCCTCTTCCTCTTGCCTGCCTGCGCGGCCCGGTGCGGGCGCGCCCGGTCGGCTAGCGCTTGGTCGTCTTGGTCTCGAGCATCGAGGTCTTCTTGGGCTCCTCGACGATACTCCAGCCCACATCCTCTTTCTTGGCTTTCTGCCAGGCCGCCGCGAGCCACTTCTGATAGTCGGCCTTGGACACGACCTGGACGGAGATCGGCATGAAGGCATGGTCCGCGCCGCACAGCTCCGAGCACTGGCCGTAGTACCAGCCGGGCTTGTCGAAGCGCACCCACATCTCGTTCAGGCGGCCCGGAACGGCGTCGACCTTGGCCCCGCCCGACGGCATGGCCCACGAGTGAATGACGTCGGCCGAGGTGACCTGCACCCGGACGGTCGCGCCGGCCGGCAGCACGACGGCGTTGTCGGTGTCGAGCAGACGAATGAGCGGCCGGCCCACTTCCTTCGACGCCTTGTCGCAGTCGGCCTTGGTCCGGCAGGCGATCCGGCTCTCGAAGCGGAAGCGGCCGCCCTGCGGGCCGTCATAGACGTAGGACCAATACCACTGGTGGCCGGTGACCTTGAGATAGAAGTATTTCTCGCCCGCCTTCTTGGCGGCCTCCGACAGCGGCGGCGCCTTGTCGCTGTAGTAGAGCAGGCGGAACGACGGCACCGCGATGATCACCAGGATCAGCACCGGCACCACGGTCCAGACCACTTCGACGAGGGTATTGTGGGTCACGCTCGACGGGTTCGGGTTGCGCTTGGCGCGATAGCGAATCATCACCCAGATCATCAGCACCGTCACCAGCAGCGTGATCAGCGTGATGATGATCAGCACCAGCGTGTGGAAATCGGTCACCCGCTCCATCAGCGGCGTGGACGGTTTCTGCAAGCCGATCTGCCACGGCTCGGGCTTGCCCGTCGCCAGGGCGGCACTGACCCCCGCGAAGGCGGAGCCGAGAAGTGAGCCGAGCAGGAGAACGGCCCCCGTCGCGATTGCTTTGGCCAAAGACATTCCGATTCGTCCCGTAGTTCGTCGGCGGGCCCGTGTGGGCGCGTCCGGCACGATGACCCCGGTCCCGGCGTCCGCACGAAGGGCGGACAGGCCGGATTGGACCCGATGGCGAAGATACTTTGGCGTCAGGGCTTTACCAGACGGATTTATGCGACTTACTGTCGCATAAATGCCAGAATTCCGGGTATTCTGGGCGTTTCCGGGCTCCGGCGCGATTCCGCCGGCGTCCGCTTTCCGGCAACCGATGCGCGCTTGGAACGACGTGCCGCCGGGACTAGATAGAAAGGCCAGGAGCAACCGCCCTGCCAGAGCCGACCCAACCGAGGATGCCGTGACCGATCTCGCGACCGTGGAAAACCTGTTCTTCACCAAGGCCGGCCTCGACCCGGCCCGGACCGAGCGAATCGTTGCCGACGCCCTCGACGGCGCCGACGACGGCGAGCTGTTCATGGAATATGTCCAGTCGGAAGGCTTCGTCTTCGACGACGGCCGGCTGCGCACCGCCTCCTTCAACGAATCCCAGGGCTTCGGCCTGCGCGCCATTTCCGGCGAGGCGTCGGGCTACGCCCACGCCGCCGACCTCTCCGAGGACGCGATCAAGCGCGCCGCCGAGACGGTCCGCTCGGTCCATGCCGGCCACGGCGGCACCATGGCGCTGGGGCCGCGCAAGACCAATGCGTCGCTCTATGGCGACATCAATCCGCTGTCGGAACTGCCGTTCGAGAAGAAGGTCGCCCTCCTGGCGGAGATCGATGCCTATGCCCGCGCCCGCGATCCGCGCGTCCGCCAGGTCAGCGCCTCGCTGACCGGCGAGTGGCAGGCGGTGGAGATCCTGCGCGCCGACGGCGAGCGCGCGGCCGACATCCGCCCGCTGGTCCGGCTCAACGTCACGGTCGTGGTCGAGCAGGACGGCCGCCAGGAAACCGGCGGCCACGGCGTCGGCGGTCGCGAGTCCTACGACCGCTGGATCGCTGTCGACCAGTGGCAGGCCCAGGTCGACGAGGCGCTGCGCCAGGCGCTGGTCAATCTCGATTCCGTACCCGCCCCGGCCGGCGAGATGCCGGTCGTGCTCGGCCCGGGCTGGCCCGGCGTGCTGCTCCACGAGGCCATCGGCCACGGCCTCGAGGGCGACTTCAACCGCAAGAAGACCTCGGCTTTCGCCGGCCTGATGGGCCAGCGGGTCGCGGCGCCCGGCGTCACCGTCGTCGACGACGGCACGCTGACCGACCGGCGCGGCTCGCTGACCATCGACGACGAGGGCACCCCGACCGAGCGGACCGTCCTCATCGAGGACGGCATCCTCAAGGGCTACATGCAGGACCGCCAGAACGCCCGGCTGATGGGCATGGCGCCGACCGGCAACGGCCGCCGCGAGAGCTTCGCCCACAACCCGATGCCGCGCATGACCAACACCTACATGCTGGACGGCGACAAGGACCCCGAGGAGATCATCGCCTCGGTCGACAAGGGCCTCTACGCGGTCAACTTCGGCGGCGGCCAGGTCGACATCACCAACGGCAAGTTCACCTTCTCCTGCACCGAGGCCTACAAGATCGAGAACGGCAAGATCGGCGCGCCGGTCAAGGGCGCGACCCTGATCGGCAACGGCCCGGACGTGCTGACCCGGGTGACCATGATCGGCAACGACATGAAGCTCGATCCCGGCATCGGCACCTGCGGCAAGGCCGGACAGGGCGTGCCGGTCGGCGTCGGCCAGCCGAGCATGCTGGTGAGCGCGCTGACCGTTGGAGGCACCGAGGCTTGAGCGAGGAGCGGGATCGGCAAGACGGCCGGGAGCGCCGGTCGTCCGGCGCCCTTTGGGTCGTCCTGCTGGTCGCCGCCGCGGTCGGCGGCCTTTCCGGCTGGCTGATCTCCGAATACCAGGACACCTTCTCCTGGAGCCAGGAGGGTCCCTACCTCCTGTACATCGGCATCCTCACCGTGGTGCTCGCCAGCGCGGTCCTGATGGGCGGCCGGTCGCGCCTGTGGACGCTGATCAAGAGCCTGCTCGCCTGGGGCATCATCGGCTTCGTGCTGGTCGCGGGCTATGTCTACCGGACCGAGTTGATGACCGTCTGGCACCGGGTGGCGGGCGAGGTGAACCCCAAGCACGAGGTGCGCACCGAGCGCAGCGTCACCGTCTTCCGCCAGCGCGACGGCCATTTCTATGTCACCGCCTGGCTGGATGGCGCCCGGCTGAACCTGCTGGTCGACACCGGCGCGACGACCACCGTGCTGCGCCGGGCGGACGCCATCAAGGCCGGCCTCTACCCGGACCGACTCAACTACAATGTGCGGGTCCACACCGGCAACGGCGTCGTCATGGCGGCCCGGACAACCGTCGCCAAGCTGGAGATCGGCGACGCCAAGTTCACCAACATCCCGGTGCTGGTGTCGCGCGCGCCCTCCAACATCTCGGTGCTGGGCATGAGCGCGCTGGGCCGCTTCCGCGGCTACGAGGTTACCGGCGACCGGCTCAAGCTGAAGTGGTAGCGGGTTCGCCGGCCGGGGTCGGCGTCGTCGCCGGGCCGGCGCGCAGATCGAAGACCTCGATCTCCTCCTCGCGCCCCTTGACCGGATGCCGGCCGAGCGATCGGACCTCGAAGCCGCTGTCCAGGTCGGCGAGGGTCGCCTCGGTGATCAGGACGATCACGTCGTCCCCGTCCGGCGCCAGTTCCTTGCCGAGCTGCTCGGTCCGCTGGGCCACGTTCACCATGTCGCCGATCGCCGTGTAGTTCAGGCGGTCCGGGCTGCCGATGTTGCCGACGGTGGCATGGCCGCTGTGGATGCCCACGCGGATGCGGACGGGATCCGCTCCCCGGGCCGCGCGCCGGGCGTTTTCC
>CAMYMQ010000447.1 GCA_947259335.1 uncultured Alphaproteobacteria bacterium
ACGAGCCGCTTTCGCCGTCGGGCGGGGTGTGCGGCCGGGTGTTTGAAATCAAGAAACACCAGTCACCCCGGTCGGAGCGCCGGGGGCCCTGTCGATGGCAGGCGGGGCGGTTGCGCGAGGATATGGGTTGGCGGCGCCGAGCCGCACGCCCCGTCCGACGACGAAAGCGGCTAATCGTCCGACGCCGTGGCTCGGGGCGTGCGGTTTCTACTCCCCAAAAATCACCTGCACTTCCTTCAGCAGATCCACCAGCCGCGTATAGCCCCGGTTGCCCAGCGCGGCCCGCGCCGACTCCTCGATCCCCTCGACATCCTCGGCGATGTCGGTACAGGCTTTCTCGCCCTTCGCCGTCAGGCGGATGCGGTTGGCGCGCTTGTCCGCCTTGTGGCCGGTGCGCTCGATCCAGCCGAACTGTTCCAGCTTCTTGAGGATGGGGACCAGCGAGGAGCGGCGCAGGCCGACCGAATCGGCGATCGCCGTCTGGGTCGCTTCCGGATTCAGCTTGATGATCAGCAGGACCGGGAAGTATCCCATCCGGATATCCTCGCCGTGCAGCCGCTTGAGCGCCCGTTCCAGCGCGATGCTCGCGATGCGGATATGGAAGCCCAGGTTGTCGGCGAGCAAGCCGAGTTCGATGCCGCGGGCGTCGGTCGTCACGCTGCCGACCTCCCGGGGATCGCTGTTTTGATCTCGGCTTTGGTCGTCCATGGGTGTGTGTGGACCTGTTTTCAAAATTTGTTTGATATCGAACAGTTTTATTTATAACATCCCGCCGTCAAATGCCACACCATTCGAGGTTCGACAACCATGGGTGTTGAACTTTCCTGTGGAAGGCGGCACGCGACTGGACGGTCGGCAGGGCCGAGGCGCCGTTTTTGGCAGGCCTGCGAAAGGGTGGAGGAGTTGTGACCGAAAAGCCTATCAAGGTACTGGTTTCCAAACCCGGTCTGGACGGGCACGACGTCGGCGCGAAAATCGTCGCCCGGGCGCTCAAGGAAGCCGGCATGGAAGTGATCTACACCGGTCTTCGCAAGACGCCGGAAGAGATCGCCGACCTCGCCCGCGACGAGGATGTCGACGTCATCGGGATGTCGATCCTGTCCGGATCGCACATTCCGCTGTGCATGAAGTTCAAGGCTCTGTGGGACGGCCACAATCTCGGCACCAAGATGTGGCTGGTGGGCGGAAACGTCCCCGAAAAGGATCACGAGGCACTCAAGGATCTCGGTGTTGATGCCGTGTTCAACACTCGCAGCAACCTCGATGACATCATCACGTACATCAAGGAGAACCTAGCGCGATGGCCCAGGAACTGAAGTCCAAGTTCGAACTGCCCAAGGGCGTCAAGCCGGTCTTCAACGATTCGGGCATCGAGATCAAGCCGGTCTACACGGCCGACGATGTCAACGGGCACGCCAACGGCAATGGCAATGGCGCCGAGAGCGAGCTGCCGGGCCAGTATCCGTTCACCCGGGGCATCCATGCCGACATGTACCGCCGGCGTCCCTGGACGATGCGCCAGTACACCGGCTTCGGCAACGCCAAGGCGACCAACGAGCGCTTCCACTATCTGATCAAGACCGGCAACACCGGTCTGAATGTCGCCTTCGACCTGCCGTCTCAGTGCGGCCTCGACAGCGATGATCCGCGCGCCGAGGGCGAGGTCGGGCGTGTCGGCATGGCGATCGACAGCCTGCGCGACTTCGAGGTCGCCTTCGACGGCGTCGATCTCGATGCGATCACCGTCTCAATGACGATCAACGGCTCTGCCGCGATCATGATCGCCATGTATCTGGCGATGGCGGAAAAACGCGGCTTCGATATCAAGAACCTGCGCGGTACCGCGCAGAACGACATTCTCAAGGAGATGATCGGCCGCGGCACCTGGATCTTCCCGGTCGAGCCGTCGGTCAAGCTGGTCGGCGACACCATCGAGTATTGCGCGCGCAACGCGCCCAACTACAGCCCGGTGTCGATCTGCGGCTACCACGTCCGCGAATCGGGCGCGAACCCGGCCGAGGAGATGGGCTACGCCTTCTCGATCGCCAAGGCCTACATCGAGGAGACGCTCAAGCGCGGCCTCGACATCGACGAGTTTGCCGGCCGTCTGTCCTTCAACTTCAACGTGTTCGGCAAGCTGTTCGAGGAGGTCGCCAAGTTCCGCGCCGGCCGTCGGCTCTGGGCCACGATCCTCAAGGAGGAATACGGCGCCAAGGATCCGAAGACGATGTGGATGCGGATGATCGCCGGCGGCGGCGGTTTCGGGCTGACCATCGACCAGCCCGAGAACAACATCATGCGCGGGGCCTATTACGCCCTGTCGGCGGTGTTGTCGGGCGCGCAGACCATCGCGCTGTGCTGCTACGACGAGGCCTATACGATCCCGTCGCCCAAGGCGCAGCAGATCTCGCTCCGCACCATGCAGTTGCTGATCGAGGAACTGGGCCTGTGCGACACGGTCGATCCGCTGGGCGGCTCCTACTTCGTCGAAGCGCTGACCGACGAGATGGAAGCCAAGATGAAGGCGGTCATCAAGCGGGTCGACGACGAGGGCGGCATCGTCAAGTCGGTCGCCGAGGGCCGGGTGCAGGATTACGTATCCAAAAAGGCCTTCGAGCACCACAAGGAGCTCGAGAGCGGCGAGTTCCGCAAGGTCGGCGTCAACTGCTACCGGGTCGACGAAGACAATCCGGACGTCGAGTTCCATCCGTCCAAGCAGGAGGATCTCGACCTCCAGCTGGCGAGTCTGCGCAAGGTCAAGGACGAGCGGAACAACGCCGAGGTCGAACGGACGCTCAAGGCGCTTCGCGAGGCGGCCAAGGCGGGGGACAACGTCATGCCCGCGATCATGGACGCCGTGAAGGCCTATGCCACCGTGGGCGAGATGACCGAGTGCATGGTCGACGCCTACGGACGTTACGAAGAGCCGATCACCATCTAGTCGGCCGTTCGCCGGATCGAACGATCCGGCGTCCGGGTCATCAGAACAGGAGGGGAGCGCGTGCGGCCACGCACAGTTATTTCCATGGAGCAGGCTTTGGCGATGCCATATGCCACGCTCCGTTTCGTGCATCTCGGTTGGCGCGTAATCCGTCTGGAGGCGACCGGCTCCGGTCCGCAGCCCGGCGATCCGAACCGCTACATCGGCAGCGAGCTCGAGGGCATGGAGCCGCGCTCCTACTTCCTCGGCCCGAACGTCGGCAAGCAGGCGATCGCGCTCAACCTCAAGGAGCCCGAGGGCCAGGCCGCGCTGCACCGGATCATCAAGGAGCTCGACGCCGACGTCTTCACCTGCAACACGATCCCGGGCCGCTACGAATCGCTCGGCATCGACTATGAGACGCTGTCGTCCGTCAAGCCCGACATCATCTGGGCGGGCATCTCGGCGATGGGGCCGAAATATCCCAAGACCCCCGGCTACGATCCGGTCATCCAGGCGATGGTCGGTTACATGGAAGTGACCGGGTTCGAGGACGGCCCGCCGACCCTTATGGGCGTGCCGATCATCGACCTGAAGGCCGGCGACGAGGTCTATGCCAATGTCATGCTCGCGCTCGCCGAAAAGGCCGAGTCCGGCAAGGGCAAGCGGATCGACGTGTCGATGCTGCAGGCCGCCGCGTCCTGGCTCATCACGCTGCTGCCGCTGATCGATCTCGACTGCGGGCCGGAGGAGATCACGCGCTGGGGCAACGCCCACCGCAAGTTCATCCCGACCAACGTCTATCCGACCAGCGACGGCTACATCTACATCGCGCTCGGCAGCAACGTGCAGTGGAGCCGGCTGACCGCAACGCCGATGTTCGCGTCGCTCGCCGCCGACGGCCGGCGGGACACGGCCGAGGCCCGCTACCGCGAGCGCGAGGACATCTATCGGGAGATCGGCGAGATCACGTCGAAGCATACCCGCGACAAGGTCGCCGGCGTGCTGGCCGAGGTCCAGGTGCCCCATACCGGGATCAACAACATCCGCCAGGTGCACCAGCTCGAGGCGATCCGGTCGAAGATGACCGAGACGATGCTGCCGACGGGCAAGACGGTCCATCTGCAGCCCAAGGGCGTCGACCTGCCGGGCACCGAGGATTCGTTCTCGCCGCCGCCGGCCTATGGCCAGGACACCCGTTCGGTGCTTGCGGAAGTCGGCTATTCTCAGGCAGAAATCGACGGGCTGGCCGACGCCGGTGTCGTCTCGTGTGGAAAAGGGTGATCGTGTGAGCATCAAGATCGGAATCGATGTCGGTGGTACCTTCACCGATTTTCTGGTGACGCGGGACGACGCGGACCCGACCATTTTCAAGACGCTGTCGACGCCGGGCGATCCGTCGATCGGCCTGGTCAACGGCCTGACCGACATCGCCAAGGCCCAGGGCAAGTCGCTGGAGGAGTTCGCGCCGACGATCGAAACGATCGTCCACGGCACGACGGTGACCACCAACGCGACGCTGACCCGCAACGGCGCCAAGACGGGCCTGATCACGACCGAGGGCGTGCGCGACGCGCTGGAAATGCGCCGGGGCATCCGCGAGGAGCAGTACAACAACCGCTACACCAATGTGCCGCCGCTGGTGCCGCGCTATCTGCGCGCGCCGGTGAAGGAGCGCCTCGACCGCAAGGGCCGTGAACTGGAGCCGCTCGATATCGGCGACGTCAAGGCGGCCATCGACCTGTTCAAGTCCGAGGCCGTCGAGGCGGTCGCGATCTGCTTCATGAACTCCTTCGCGAACGGCGAGCACGAGCGCACGGCGGCCGAACTGGTCGCCAAGGAGATGCCGGACGCCTATCTCACCGCGTCGTCCGACCTGCTGCCGTCGATCCGCTTCTACAACCGGCTCTCGACCACGGTTCTCAATTCCTACAACGGGCCGAAGCTGCGCGCCTATATCGACGCGCTGCAGGCGCGGCTGAAGGATATCGGCTTCAAGGGCGTGCTGCTGATCATGCAGTCGAACGGCGGCGTCGTGCTGCCCGAGACCGCCAAGGAAACGGCGGCGATGACGCTGTTGTCCGGCCCGGCGGCCGGCCCGATCGCGGGTCTGGGCTATGCCGAGGCACACGGCCAGCGCAACTGCCTGACCGTCGACATGGGCGGCACCAGCTTCGACGCGGCCATGGTGCTCGACGGCGAGCCGATCGTCGCCAACGAGGGCGAGATCAACCGCTACCGCATTGCGCTGCCGATGCTCGACATCGTCACCATCGGTGCGGGCGGCGGCTCGATCGGCTGGATCGACGAGGGCGGCCTGTTGCGCATGGGCCCGCAGAGCGCGGGCGCCGATCCGGGCCCGGTCTGCTATGGCCAGGGCGGCGAACTGCCGGCCTGCACCGACGCCGACCTGGTGCTGGGCTATCTGTCGCCCGGCTACTTCGCCGGCGGCCGGCTCAAGCTCGATCTCGAGGGCGCCCGCAAGGCGATCGACGAGAAGATCGCCAAGCCCCTGGGCATGACGATCGAGGAAGCGGCGCTCGGCATGTACCGGGTGATCAACACCAACATGGCGCAGGGCGTGCGCGAGGTGACCATCAAGCGCGGCTTCGATCCGCGCGAGTTCCCGATGGTCGTCGCCGGCGGCGCCGGTCCCAACCATGCCTGCATGATCGGCCTGGAGCTGGAAATCCCGCTCATGATCGTGCCGCGCGAATCCTCGATCTTCTGTGCCGCCGGCATGCTCATGTCCGACCTGAAGCACGATTATGTGCGCTCGTGGGTCGGCCGGATCGAGGATATCGACTGGGACAAGCTGCAGCGCATCATCGGCGAGATGAAGGGCGAGGGCGACGCGTCGCTCGACGCCGAAAGCATCCCGCAGGCCAAGCGGCAGTACGTGCTCCGGCTCGATTGCCGCTACGCCAAGCAGTATCACGAGGTTGCCTTCGAAGCGCCGCTGCAGGCGGTCGCCGACAGGGACGCCGCCGCGATCAAGGCTCTGTTCCACGCCGAGCACAACCGGCTCTACGGCTATTCGCTGGAGGAGCAGGGCACGCCGGTGGAGATCATCAACGTCCGCCTGCAGGCCGTCGGCATCACCGAGAAGCCGGCCTACGCGGTCGAGAGCTATGCCGGGACCGATCCGTCGCCCGCCCTCAAGGGCGAGCGGGAGATCATCGTGCCCGAGACCGGGGAGAAGAAGTCGGTGCCCGTCTATGACGGCCACAGCACCCGCTTCGGCTACCAGATCGAAGGCCCGGCGATCATCGAGCAAGAGAACACATCCATTCTGGTCACGGCGTCCTACGACTGCGTCTGCGACCAGTACGGCTCCTTCGCGGTCTACCAGAAGGGACGAGAAGAGCTGGTCAATCCGATCCTGGAGGCGAAAGCGTCATGAGCAGCGGCAACGGAACCAACGGCCCCAAGGGTGCTGGCGGGGGCGATATCGACCCGATCCTCCTGTCCGTCTTCGCACGGGCCTTCAAGTCGATCACCGACGAGATGTCGATCTCGGTCGAGCAGACGGCGCGCTCGCCGATCCTGTGCGAGGCGAAGGACTTCGTGACCGGCCTCTACGACGGCGAAGGCCGCATGCTGGAGCAGACCGAGAACCTGCCGATCCTGGCCTTCTCGCTGGCCCCGGTGTGCAAATACATCATCGAGTATTTCGAGGGCGACTTTAAGCCGGGCGACGTCATCTTCCACAACGACGTCTTCTCGATGGGCAACCAGAACAACGACGTCGCGGTGTTCCGCCCGGTCTTCTTCGAGGACAAGCTGGTCGCCTGGACGGCGGTGAAGGGCCATCAGGCCGACATCGGCGGCAACGTCGCCGGCGGCTACAATCCCAACGCGACCGAGGTCTGGCAGGAGGGGATCCGCATCCCGCCGGTCAAGGTCTATGACGGTGGCGTGTTCCGCAAGGACGTGTGGGACCTGATCTTCGCCAACATCCGCTTCGACATCGTCCAGGAGGACATGCGTTCCCAGATGGGCGCGACCAACGTCGGCGCCCGCCGGATGGTGGCGATCCTCGAGAAATACGGCCTCGACGTGTTCGACAGGCACAAGCTGGCCCTGTTCGACGCCACCCGCAAGATGATGGAAGCGGAGATCGGCTCGATCCCGAACGGCGAGTATTCGGGCGAGGGCTACGTCTATTACGACGGCAAGAACAAGGGCTCCAAATACACGATCCGCGTCGACATCACCGTCGAGGACAAGAAGATCAAGTTCGACTATTCGCGGACGGACGGTCGGACCAACGGCTTCGTCAACGGCACCTATACCTCGAGCGCCTCGGCCACCGCGCTGACCCTGCTGCAGATGGTCAACCCGGACATCCCGCACAACGAGGGCATGCTCTCGCCGCTGGAAATCATCATTCCCGAGGGGACGATCCTCAACGCGGGCTATCCCGCCGCGACCACCTTCGGCAACCATCTGTGCCCGCCCAACGCCGACGCCATCCAGCGCGCGCTCGCCCCGGCGATCCCGGACCGGGTCACCGCCGGCTGGAACAACCTGCTGTCGTCGCTGACCACCGGTTTCGACGAGGAGAAGGACGACAGCTATGTCGACATCTTCTTCATGGGCATGAAGGGCGGCGCCGGCGCCATGAACGGCACCGACGGCTATGACCATATCGGCATGATCGACGCCTCGGGCGGCGTGCTCGACCAGGACTACGAGATGTTCGAGCAGCAGACCCCGCACCGGCTGATCAAGCACGAGTATCTGGAGGACTCGGCCGGCCCCGGCCAGTGGCGTGGCGGCATCGGCATCGAGACGATCTACGAGATCGGCTCGGAGAACACCCAGCTCGTCTGCTTCGGCGACGGCGACTTCGAGCCCGCCTTCGGCCTGTTCGGCGGTGGCGACGGCACCCTCAACACGCTCACGCTGACCAAGCCGGACGGCGAGAAGGTGGTGCCGCTCAACAAGGACCTGATCACCGGCGTCCCCAAGGGCACGATCTACTACCAGACGGCCGGCGGCGGGGGCGGCTACGGCGATCCCAAGAAGCGGGACCGCAAGCGGCTCAAGGAAGAGGTCCGCAACGGGATCATTTCCGAAAAGGCCGCGCGCGAGCAGTACGGTCTGGAGGAGTAGGGGGCGACGGGCCGGTTCTCCGGCCCGCACCTTGGTGCGCGATCAGGCGGTCAGTCACCGGTTGTGACGCCGCGCACGTCGCGGCCGCCCATCTGTCTCCAGGATGGGGTCATCGCCTCAAGCCCGTCGCGACAGACAGACGGAGCCCGCCGGCCACACTCTCGCTCTCAGCATTTTCTCCGCCGACATTGCTATTTCGGCGGCGGGGCTGACCGGCAGTTCCGCCGAAGCCGGGCCGAAGGGCCCCCGGACCGGCGGCAGTGTCTCAGGCATGGACCTCGGCAGCGGCCGCTAGGCTTGGCCCCTCAGCATCCGCCCGGCTTGTCCCGGCGGATCGCGCAGACGATCCGCCGGCCGCGCTGCGGGCCGTAGCGGGCGATCACCGCCGCCTCGAACCAGGTCCACTTGGCG
>CAMYMQ010000448.1 GCA_947259335.1 uncultured Alphaproteobacteria bacterium
CGCCGCCGCCGCTGGACGGGGTCGCTCGCCGTGATCGCCGGCCTGCTCGGCGCCCAGGCCGCAGCCGCCGATACCCTGACCGAGATCCGCCAGCGCGGCGACCTGCGCTGCGGGGTCACACAAGGCTATCCCGGCATCTCCGCACCCGACGACACGGGCGTCTGGCGCGGCATGGACACGGACTACTGCCGGGCGCTCGCCGCGGCCATCCTCGGCCCGAAGCCCCGGGTCACCTTCGTGCCGCTGTCGGCCAAGGTCCGCTTCACGGCGCTCCAGGCCGGCACGGTCGACATCCTGGCCCGCTACACGAGCTGGACCTTCAGCCGCGACACCCGGCTGGGCATCAACTTCGCCGGCATCCTCTATCACGACGGCCAGGGCTTCATGGTCCGCCGCACGCTCGGCGTCGCCAGCGCGCGCCAGCTCTCGGGCGCGTCGCTGTGCACCACCACCGGCACGACGACGGAGCTGAACGCCGCCGACTATTTCCGCAGCCATGGAATGACGCTGCGTATCGTCGCCTTCGAGAAGGCGGACGAGGCGCTGGCGGCCTACGAGGCGGGGCGATGCGATGCCTACACGACCGCGCGCATGGCGCTGGCCGGCCAGCGCACCAAGCTGAAGGATCCGGCCGCGCATGTCGTCCTGCCCGACACGATCTCCAAGGAGCCCGCGGGTCCCGCCGTGCGCCAGGGCGACGACCGGTTCCTCAAGGTCGCCCGCTGGGTCCTCAACGCGCTGGTCGCGGCGGAAGAGCTCGGCATCACCAGGGCCGACGTCCCGGCCATGGCCGACAGCGGAAATCCCGAAATTCGCCGCCTGCTCGGCCGCGACGGCGACTTCGGCCGGTACCTCGGTCTAGATCCGCTGTGGGCGGCCCGGGCGATCGGCGCGGTCGGCAACCACGGCGAAATGTTTGCGCGGTCGATCGGCGCGCTCGGCCTGTCGCGCGGCGTGAACCGCCCGTGGAACAAGGGCGGCATCCTTTATGCGCCGCCGTTCCGCTGACGGCGGCAAAAAGGGCGGCCGCATGCGCTGCGGCCGCCCCCCAGCCACCCCGGTTTCACTCCCCGGTCCGCAGCGGACCGGGAGAAACAATCAATATTCCGGCAGGCTGACCTTCGGATCGTCCTTGGTGTCCCGCTCGATCGGAACCGCCTTGGGAATGTTGCGGCAGCGCTTGACGATCATCAGCTGGCGCAGGTGATTGTTGCGGTCACGCAGCGCTTCCATTTCGGCGCGCTCCGCGCCCTTCAGGTCCATCGCGAACAACGCGGGCCAGAACAACAGAACGCCGACAACGCCGATGGCGATATTCTTGCCGTCCGTCTTGCTCTTTTCCCCGGCCAGACGGACCCCTTTCTGATGGTTGGTATTGTATTCGGCCAACATCAGATCGCAGGTCAGCGTGTTGTCCGTGGGACGCACGGCGGTGACGGGCTGCGCGTCACGACCGGCACAGGCACTCGCCAATACAGCCAGCGCCAGGACAGTATTTCGGATTTTCATTGGCTACTCCCCGAATCCAATTTTTTTAGTTGTACGAAAAAACAATTTTCCGAATATCGATTGTATTGCAAGGCAAAAGTGGCGGCCTTTCACCTTTCCAGCCATTCCCGGAGCGCATGGACCTGAAAATAAGGCGGCCCTTTTCTCTCCCCCTGTCGGGGTTGTGAAAAACCGCCTCACCGCGCGGGGCATGGCCGGGTGGCGGACGAAAGGCGTGTCGAGCCGCGTATGCCCTAGCCGAAGCGATAGGCGGAAACCGCCTTGCCGAACATCCGGTCGCGGTAGATCCGGCGCCCCCGATCGTCGCCCGCCGCGCCCGCGGCGACCATGAGCGGGATCAAATGATCCTCGCGGGGATGGGCCGCGCGGGCGTCTGGGGCCGTCTCCCACGCGATCAGGCCGGCGTTGCGCCGGGCCGCCTCCGGGGCCTCGACCGTCTCGGTCAGCCAGGCGTCGAACCGTTCCGAGGCGGCGGCCGCCCCCGCATCGTTCGAGAAGATGCCGCGCAGGTTGTGGTAGGACAGGCCGCTGCCGACGATCAGCACGCCCTCGTCGCGCAGCGGCGCCAGCGCCCGGCCGATCGCGAGATGCGCCGCCGGGTCGAGGTCGTCGCGCAGCGACAGTTGCACCAGCGGCACGTCGGCCTCCGGATAGATCAGCATGAAGGGAATGAAGACGCCGTGGTCGAAGCCCCGGCGATCGTCGGTACCCGTCTCGATCCCGGCCGCGTCCAGCAGTTCGGCCGCGCGCGCGGCCACCTCGGGGGAGCCGGGCGCGGCATAGCTCAGCGCATAGGTATGTTCGGGAAAGCCGTAATAGTCGAACAGGAGCGGCGGGCGCACACCGGTGTTGGCCGTGACACGCGGCGCTTCCCAATGACCCGAGACGACCAGGACGGCGCGGGGCCGCGTGCCCACATCGGCGTCCAGGCCCCGGAGGAACGCGGTCAGCCCGTCCCACATCCCCTCGCCGCCGAACGCGGATGCGTCCATGAACGGCCAGGGCCCGCCGCCGTGGGAGATGAAATAGGTCGGAAGACGGTCGCGAGCGGTCATCGGCGGCTTTCTGTCTGACGCGGGTGTGTCCCCGCCCCTTCAAGACAGGTAGATGAGACCCGGCCGTCGGTCGGGCAAGGCCGCAGGCCTCAGGCCGGCCGGCAGCCCCGGACCCGGTCAGCGAGTTCCAGCGGGTCGGGCGGCGCCGCGTCGCCGCGCCAATGGA
>CAMYMQ010000449.1 GCA_947259335.1 uncultured Alphaproteobacteria bacterium
CGCCGGCCTTGTCGCCGGTCTTGGCCAGCGCGGCACCCGCGTGGAACGCGCCGGCCGCCGCGGCGAGGGCGAGCGCCGCCAGAACGTGTCGCCAGGTCGACAGGCCATTTCTCGTCACCATCGTCATCGCTCCACGCGGATCGTGACGCCGACCATGAAACGCCAGTTGCTGCTGGAATAATTCGTGATGTTCGACGAGTCGCGGGTGTAGTCGACAGCGGCGACGAGCGTGGTCCGGCGCGTGATGCCGTAGACTTCCTTGAACGGCACGACCAGCGACATCGGGACGCCGATCGTCGACCCGCCGCGAAACCGGTGCTGGCGCCGGGTCATTGCACTCTCGGTGCGCTTGGGATCGTCATACTGTTCGAATTCCCAGCCAAGCTGCGATAGCAGAAAGATCCCCCGACCCAGAAGATATTCGTGTTCGAGGCGCACCCGCGTGCCCGAATAGGCGAAGAATCCCTCTACCGCGGTCTTGCGCACGAGGCGCGCGCTGAGGCCGAGACGCATGTCGGCGCGGAACCCAAAGGAAAGCGAGGCGCCCGCCTGATACTCCGCCCCACTACGCTGGCGTTCGTCCGGCGCCTCGCTGAGACCGTCGTAATTCTGGGCCACCGCCGTCCCGAACAGGCTCAGGCGCAGCTTGTTGGTCAGCAGAGCGGAGCCCCGCACGCCGACCCCGACGCTGCGATAGTATTGCTGGTGGGACAGCAGGGCGTAGCTGGCGGTGACGAACGGCTCGATCGTGTACGGGCTGTAGTCGAGCAGAAGACCGACCCGGCCGTCGGTCGACGACAGGGTCAACTGATCCAGCCGCGACTGATCGCTGTGTATGGCGCGGACGGAGCTGACCAGCCGATGCTGGCGCTGAAAGCCGAGATCATGCTCCCAATCGACGCTGATCTGGCCCTGGTAGGAGGAGTCCGGGACACGGCGGTCGCTGCCGAACAGGCGAACCCGTCCAAACTCGGTATCGAGCGCCCCGGAGGATGGCGAACTGTTGCGATTGGTGTCGTAGACATAGGCATGCTGCGTGGTCACCGCGAAGGTATCGCGCTGTTTCCGCCGCTTGATCTCTTTGAGATAGTCGCTGAGTTCGGCACGCAGATCCTCCGAAAGCGGCAGCGTCAGCACCCGGCTGAGTTCCCGCTCGGCCTCGTTCAGGTTGTCCAGCCGATAGAGGACGATGGCGTAGAGAATGAGCACATCGATGTTGGTCGGCTCGATCAGCAGGATCCGCTCGAGGGTCGCCGACGCGCCGATGAAGTCGCCGTCGCGGATCTGCGTCCTGGCGAAGGCGAGATTGACGGCCATGTTGTCGGGATCTCTCAGGACCTCGTCATAGGTGACGTCGCGGCCCCCGATGAACCGCAGTTGCCGCGACGCGCGGACGGCTTTGCCGCCCGGGTCGATCGGTCCCCGCCGCTGCTCGACGCGTCGC
This sequence comes from uncultured Alphaproteobacteria bacterium, assembly GCA_947259335.1. GTDB lineage: Bacteria > Pseudomonadota > Alphaproteobacteria > Bin65 > Bin65 > CAMYMQ01. The sequence goes on from CAMYMQ010000449.1 coordinate 1,445, forward strand.
ACCTCGGTCTGCGGATCGTTCAGCGTGGCTGCATGAACAGGCTGAAGAAATGCCGATAACAGTCCGACTGCACAGCAATTTGTGCAGCAAATTACCTTGATCGACGGCCGAAACCAGCGCATCGGACGATGACCCATCGCATAGAGTTAAGTTTTATTTAAGTATACATCTTAGTACTTTAGCTGCTTGCCTGCATATCGAAACTTTAGTGTTCGCAATAGATCTCCGCAATTATGGACTTTTCGGGCATTCTTATGGTTAACGTCTGCCTCGCAGTACCCAGTCGCCCCCTTTCCAATCGGCGCCCGTTCGGCGAAGCTGCCCCGGCAGCGTGAGGCCCCGGCGCACGCGCGAACCGAAGAGTGCCGATGATGTCGCGACTCCTGCCAGCCATAATGCGCCTGCTGCCCGCCGCGGTCCTGGTGGGCATCGTCGCCTTGCGCATCGTCGACCCGCCGGTCCTCCAGCAGGTCCGCAACCTCACCTTCGACGTCTACCAGCGGCTGTCGCCGCGCGACATCGGCGGCGCGGACGCGCTGGTCCAGATCGTCGATATCGACAACGAGTCCCTGCAGCGGCTGGGCCAATGGCCGTGGCCCCGCACGACAATCGCCACCCTGCTCGACAAGCTGTACGGCAACGGCGCCCTCCTCGCCGCCTTCGATATCGTCTTCGCCGAGCCCGACCGGCTGTCGCCCGGCCGCGTGCTCGCCGCCTTTCCGGACACGCCCCAGATCGCCGAGCTGCGGGAGAAGCTGAAGGCCCTGCCGGATACCGACGCCGCCCTTCAGGCCGCGATGGCGCGCGGCCGCACCATCGGGGGTTTCGTGCTAACGCACGACAAGAGCGCCGATCTTCCGAAATCGCCAGCGGGCTTCGCCCATGCCGGCTACGATCCCAAGCCGTTCCTGTTCGCCTTTTCCGGGATGACCCGGAACCTGCCCCAGTTCGAGACATCCTTTGTCGGCTACGGCGCGCTCAACTGGCTGCCCGACCGGGACCAGATCGTCCGCACGGTGCCGGTCCTGATGCGGGTCGGCGCGACCCTGTACCCGTCCCTGTCTTCGGAGATCCTGCGCGTCGCCCAGGGCGCGTCGACGTATCTGATCCGAACGTCGGCGGCGAGCGGCGAGACCACCTTCGGCTCCCAGACCGGGATCACGGCGGTCAAGGTCGGCAACGCGGTCATACCGACCGACCGGAACGGGCGCCTGACCATCCATTTCGCGCCCCGCAACACACAACGGTACATCCCCGCCTGGCGCATCATCGCCGGACAGGTGCCCCGCGCGCGCATTCAGAACCGCATCTTCCTGATCGGAACCAGCGCCGCGGGCCTGACCGATCTGCGGGCGACGCCGCTCCAGGCCGGCGTGCCCGGGGTCGAAGTCCATGCCCAGGCGATCGAGCAGGTCATCGCCGGGAAGTTCCTGACCCGTCCCGACTATGCCGACGGCCTCGAGATCACGGTGATTGTCCTGATCGGCCTGATCATCGTTTTCCTGTTCCCGCGGATCGGCGCGGTCTGGGGGCTGGCCGCCTTCCTGCCGCTCATCGCGCTGGTGTTCGGCGGCGGCTGGTACGCCTTCGCCGCGCACGGCTGGCTCTACGACAGCGCCTATCCGGGACTGGCCATCCTGCTGGTCCTGCTGATCACGACCCTGATGACCTATCTGATCACCGAGCGGCAGCGGAACCGGGTGCGCAGCGCCTTCGGCATGTATCTCTCCCCCGCACTGGTTCGGCGCCTGGCCGACGATCCGACCCGGCTCCAGCTCGGCGGCGAGGTTCGGGAAATGTCGGTCCTGTTCTCCGATGTGCGCGGCTTCACCGGCATCTCCGAGCGGTTCGACGCGGCGGGCCTGACCGCCTTCATGAACACCTATCTCACGGCGATGACCGAGGCCGTCCTGGATCGCAACGGCACGGTCGACAAGTATATCGGCGACGCCATCATGGCCTTCTGGAACGCGCCGCTCGACGACGCCAACCACGCCCGCCACGCCTGCGGCTGCGCGCTGGCGATGATCGAGCGGCTCGAAACGCTGAACGACGAGCTGAAGATACCCAGGGCGGAGGGAGAGGACGCCGCGCCCCGGCTCGCCATCGGCATCGGCATCAACACGGGCCAGTGCAGCGTCGGCAACTTCGGCTCGCGCCAGCGGTTCGACTATTCGGTGCTCGGCGACGAGGTCAACCTCGCCTCGCGGCTCGAAGGACTGTGCCGGCAGTATGACGTCCCGGTCATCGTCTCCGAGAGCACCGCCTCTCATGTCCTCGATCACGCCCTGCTCGAGCTCGACCGGGTGGTGGTCAAGGGCAAGAGCCGGGCGGTTTCCATCCTCACCGTCCTGGGCGATCCGGCCCATGCGGAGAGCCAGGTTTTCGGCGACCTGAAGGCCGCCCACGACGCCATGCTCGCCGCCTATCGCGCGCGCGACTGGGACACGGCCGAACAGGCCATCGACCGCTGCCAGTCCCTCGCGGCGGGGCGGCTGGCCGGTCTCTACGACCTCTATCGGCGGCGCATCGCCGACTTCCGGGCCACCCCTCCGCCCGCCGACTGGGACGGCGTCTTCGTCGCCCGGGAGAAGTAGACCGAAGCCCTCTTCGGCCGCGCCCTTGCACGGGCCGCATGGGCGCCATCGGCGCCGCCGGCTCTGGCGCACCCGCAGCCCCCGGCTATACTGCCGGCCGACGACGATCCGCGCAGGACTTGATGACCACCCGCTTCGCCTTCATCGCCACCGACACGCCGGAAGCGCAGGACGCGCTCGCCGAGCTGTCCGCGCGCTACAAGACCGTGCCGGCCGAGGAGGCGGAAATCGTCGTCGCGCTCGGCGGCGACGGATTCATGCTGGAAACGCTGCACGACACGTTGCGCCGGCATGTGGCCGTCTTCGGCATGAACCGCGGGACGGTCGGCTTCCTGATGAACGAATACACGCCCGACCGGCTAGAGGAGCGGATCGAACGGGCCGCTCGGGTCGACGTCCACCCGCTCACCATGACCGCGAAGACGATGTCGGGCGAGACCCGCGAGGGCATCGCCATCAACGAGGTATCGCTCCTGCGCGAGCGGCACCAGACCGCGCGCATCCGGATCCTGGTCGACGGGGTCGAGCGGCTGGCCGAACTGGTCTGCGACGGGATCCTCGTCGCCACGCCCGCCGGCAGCACCGCCTACAACCTTTCCGCCCACGGCCCGATCATCCCGATGGGCGCGCCGCTGCTGGCGCTGACCCCGATCAGCGCGTTCCGGCCGCGCCGCTGGCGTGGCGCGCTGCTACCCGATACCGCGACCGTCACCTTCGAGATCAAGGAGCCGGACAAGCGCCCGGTCAGCGCGGTCGCCGATTCGCTCGAAGTGCGCGACGTGGTCGAGGTCGTGGTCAAGAGCGACCCGGCGCTGACGGCCTCGCTGCTGTTCGATTCCGAGCACAATCTTGAAGAACGCATCCTGCGCGAGCAGTTCATGCCGTGAGCGCGGCGCCCGACCGTTCTCCCCCACCCCTCGCGCCGCAGCCGGAACCCCGCTGGCTCACCCTCATCCTGATAATCGTGACACTGGGCGTCGGCACCGCCGGCGGCGCGCTGTTCAACCTCGTCCAGATGCCTCTGGCCTGGATGATCGGCGCCATGTGCTCGGTCATGGTCGCGACCCTGTTCGGCGCGCCGATGCGCATGTCGCAACTGGCGCGCCAGCCCATGTCGGCGATCCTGGGCGTCATGCTGGGCAGCGCCTTCACCCCGGCGATGGCGGCGCAGATCACCGGCTGGTGGCCCACCCTGACGGCGCTGGCCGGCTATGTCGTCGTCACCAGCGTCCTGCTGTATTTCTACTTTCGCCGCCTGGCGGGGCTCGACCCGGTGACCGCCTTCTGTGCGGCGACCCCGGGCGGGCTCAACGAAATGACCATCGTGTGCATCGAGATGGGCGGCGACGACCGGACGGTCGCCCTCAGCCACGGCGCCCGCATCCTGCTGGTCGTGCTGATCATCCCCTTCGCCTTCGTCGCCCTCGGCCTCTACGACCGGGGCGACCGGCCCCCGCTGGGCAACTCGCTCGACGGCTATCCGTTGGGCGAACTGGGTATCCTCGCGGCCTGCGCCGTGGTCGGCTTCGGCGGCGCGAGGCTGTTGCGCATCCCCGCCGCCTCGGTCACCGGGCCGATGGCCGTCAG
>CAMYMQ010000450.1 GCA_947259335.1 uncultured Alphaproteobacteria bacterium
CCGCCGCGCCGGCGGCACGCAGCGCCGCTTCGCGCGACCCGGGGCTGACCCCGGTATCGGCGTCGATCGAGGCGTAGCCCGAGGCGGGGATCGCGGCCAGCACCCGCTCGATATGCGCGGCGGGATGCGCCAGCTCCAGAAGATCGAGATCGATCAGGGGGGCCTCGGCCCGGTCGAACGGCCCGTCGGGCAGGTCCGCGAAGGCTCGCTCGATCGCGACCAGCCGCTCGGCCCGCTCGGGATGATGGGGCCCCGGATCGTGGCCCTGGCAGGCCGCATGAGAGTAGAGTCGGGTGGTCACGCCTGCCTCTGGAGGATGGACTGACGGGGGCCCGCCGGAGCGGTCGAGCCTATGTAAATCAGCCCCCGGCCGATCACGCAATTGTCGTCGCTGCCGGCGCGCAGGTCAGGCATACTCCCGCAATGGCTTGCCTTCCGGGGCATTGCCTTATATTTCGCGGTTGATAAAGCATTATCAGGCGAGCTTCGCGCGATGCGGATCGGTACGTTACTTGGGGGTTGCGTTCCGGTGTTGGCGGCGCTGGTCCTTGTTGGACCGGCGGGCCTGCTGTCGGCCGCCTCGGCGCAATCCGACAAGCCGGCGACCCGCGCCGAGAACGGAACCAAGACGCCCGAAGGCGGTCTGGTCCGCAAGAAGCCCCAGACATCCGAAGCCAATCCCGCGCGCCCCAAGGGCCGGCGCCGCGGCCGCGCGATGTCCGTGCGGGTCGACAAGGTCATCCGGGGCACCCTGCAGGCGACGGAGCCGATGCTCGGCCGGCTGGTGCTGCGCGAGGGCGGGATCGTCGCCGCGCGGGCGGCGGGCGGCGTGGACGCGATCCGGGTCCAGGTCGGCGACCGGGTCAAGAAGGGCGACGTCATCGCCATCCTGGATACCGACATCGCCCGGGCCAAGCTGTCCTTCCAGAAAGCGGAACTGCGGATCGCCCAGCAGGAACTGGCCCGGTTCGAGACGCTGAAGTCCGGCAATTCCATGGCCTTCGCCAAGGCCAAATACGAAGACGCGCAGCAGCGGGTGGTGCGGGCCCAGGCCAATGTCCGCCTCGCCGAGATCGCGCTGCGCGACGCGGTCATCCGCGCGCCCTATCCCGGGATCGTGACCAAGCGCCATACCGAGGTCGGCTCCTATGTCGCGACGGGCGCACCGGTCATCACGATGATCAACGTCGACAGCCTGGAGATCGAGGTCGACCTGCCGGCCGACCGGACCGCCGGGCTGAAACCGGGCCTGAAGGTCCGGTTCGACATGCGCAACATCCGCAACCAGCTGGCCGAGGTCCGCGCGGTTATCCCGGAGCAGAACGCCCTGACCCGGACCCTGGCGGTTCGCCTGACGCCGAAGTTCCGGCGCGTCGACACGCGCGGATCGGTCAATCAGCCGGTCACCCTGCACATGCCGACGGGCACCCCGCGCACCGCGGTCTCCGTCCACAAGGACGCGATCGTCAACCGGGGCGGCACCAACCTCGTCTACGTCGTCATCGACGGCAAGGCGATGCCGCGGAAGGTCGACCTGGGCGAGTCCTACGGTTCCCGGTTCGAGGTCTTGAGCGGCGTCGAGCCCGGCGATCTGGTGGTCACGCGCGGCAACGAACGGCTGCGCCCCGGCCAGCCGGTCGCGATTCGCAAGCGGTCCTAGCCCCTTGAACATCATCCGCGCAGCGCTCGAACGGCCGGTCGCCGTCATCGCGGCGGTGATCATGGTGATCCTGTTCGGCTTCGTCGCGCTCCAGCAGATCCCGATCCAGCTCGCTCCCGACGTCCGAAAGCCGACCCTGACGGTCCAGACGCTTTGGCCCGGCGCCGCGCCGGCCGAGGTCGAACGCGAGGTGGTCAGCCGCCAGGAAGACGCGCTGAAGGGCATCGAAGGCGTCGAATCGATCGAGGGCCGCGCCGAAACGGGCCGGTCCCAGGTCACCCTCGAATTCCGCGTCGGCCAGAACATGGACCGGGCGATCCTGCTGGTCTCCAACCGGCTCGACCAGGTGTCCGGCTATCCGGACGAGGTCAAGCGGCCGCAGATCAAGACCCGCGGCACCGAAGACAACGCGATCGCCTATCTGACCGTCACCAAGCTGGCGACCAACAAGTCGAAGCGGCCGATCTACACCTATGGCGACTTCATCGAGGATCAGGTCGTCGAACGGATCGAGCGCATTCCCGGCGTCGGCGGCACGAACTTCTTCGGCGGCAGCAACCGGGAACTTCGCGTGGTCGTCGAGCCGGCCGCGATGGCCCGTTACGGCCTGACCGTCCCCAACGTGGTGTCCGCGCTGCAGCGGGCCAACGTCGCGCTGTCCGCGGGCGAGGTCAACGAGGGCAAGCGGCGTTACGTGGTGCGCTTCTCCGGCGACCTGACCGCCGTCCGCGCGGTCCGCAACGTGCTCGTGCGCACGGTCGAGGACAAGTCGACCGGCCGCATCGCCCGCGTGCGCATCGCCGACATCGCCAAGGTCACCTTCGGCTACAAGGAACCGGTCGCCAGCCTGCGCGCGAGCGGCCACCCGGCCATGGTGGTCGCCGTCATGCGCGAGACCGGCGCCAACGTCATGACGGTGATGAAGGAGGTGCGCGCCCGGGTGACCGAGCTCAACCGGGATGTCCTCAGGCCGGCCGGGCTGGTGATGACCCAGGTCTATGACGAGACCGACTACATCAAGTCCGCGATCGACCTGGTGACCCAGAACATCTGGGTCGGCGGCCTGTTCGCGGCGACCATCCTGTTGTTGTTCCTGCGCTCGTGGCGGGCGACGCTGGTCGTGTCCCTGGCGATCCCGGTCTCGGTGATCGGCTCCTTCGTCGCGATGGCCGCCCTCGGCCGCTCGGTCAACGTGATCTCGCTCGCCGGCATCGCGTTCGCCGTCGGCATGGTCGTCGATGCCGCCATCGTCGTGCTGGAGAACATCTACCGGCACAAGGAGATGGGGAAGCCGATCTTCCAGGCCGCCTACGACGGCGCCCGCCAGGTCTGGGGCGCCGTGCTGGTGTCGGCCCTGACCACGGTCATGGTCTTCATCCCGATCCTGACGATGGATCTCGAAGTCGGCCAGCTGTTCCGCGACATTGCGGTCGCGATTTCGGTCTCGGTGCTTTTGTCCCTGGTCGTGGCGATCACCCTGATCCCAGCGCTGGCCAACTGGCTGCTGGGGGATCGCAAACCCAAGGACGGCAAGCCTGCGAAACCGCGCCGGCGGCTGCGCCTGCCGGGCATCGACCATCTGGCCCTGCTGTTCCGCGCGGTGATCCTGGGCTTTACGCGGATGGTGGTGAAAAGCCGGGTTCTCGCGGTCATGATCGTCGCGATCGTCTGCGGCGGCGCGGCCTTCGTGACCTGGCAGCTTCTGCCGAAGCTGGAATACCTGCCGACCGGCAACCGCAATCTGGTCATCGCGCTGTCGCTGCCGCCCCCGGGCTACAACCTCGAAACGGTGACCGACATCGCCCGCCGGGTCGAAGCCGACCTGCGCCGCCATCTGGCCGATCCCGCGAAGCCGAAGCAGAAGGCCGAGCGCGGCTTCCTCGACGACATTCTGATCACGCTCGGCCTCAAGGACGACGAGACGACCAAGGGGCCGGTCGAGATATCGCGCTATTTCTTCGTCGCCCGCAACGCGCTCACCATCGTCGCCGCCGCGGCGACCGACCCGACCCGCGCGGCCGACCTGGTGCCGATCATCCAGGCGGCGGTCGGCGCCGAACCCGGCACCTTCGCCCGGGTATTCCAGCCGTCGCTGTTCGGCCGGTCCGTCGGCGGCGGGCGGGTGATCAATTTCGACGTCTCCGGGCCTGACCTCAATGAAAACCTGGAGGTCGCGCAGCGCGCCTTCCAGCTGATCCGCCAATATATGCCGCCCCAGGAAGGCACCCAGATCCGGCCGCGCCCCGGACTGACCCTGGGCGCGCCGGAACTGAAGATCCTTCCCAACCGGGTCCGGCTCGACGAGGCCGGCGTCTCGGCCCGCGACCTCGCCATCACGATCGACGCGTTCAACGACGGCATGCGGGTCGCCGAGGTCAATGTCGGCGACCGGCGGATCGACCTGACCCTGATGGGCCCCGAAAGCGGGATCAAGCGCACCCAGGGCATCGAGAACATCCCGGTGGTGACCCCGAGCGGCAAGATCCTGCCGGTGCGGTCGCTGGCCAAGGTCGACGTCACCCGCGGCGCCATCGAGATCCGGCATCTCGAGCGGCTGCGCACGGTCACGCTGCAGGTCGCGCCCTCGAAGGCGCTGCCGCTGGAATCGGCGATGGATATCCTGCGCGACCAGGTCATCCCGGAGCTGCGCAAGGTCGGCTTGCCGGCCGGGGTCAAGCTGACCCTGTCGGGCGAGGCCGACCAGCTGACCAAGACCTGGAACGCGATGGTCTGGCAGCTGATCTTCGCCATCGTGATCGTCTATCTGGTGATGGCGGTGCTGTTCGAGAGCTTCCTGTATCCGTTCATCATCATCTTCTCGGTGCCGCTGGCGACCGCGGGCGGCATCCTCGGGCTGGCGCTGCTCAACACCTGGGCGAACCAGCCGCTCGACATGCTGACCCTGCTCGGATTCGTGATCCTGATCGGGACGGTGGTGAACAACGCGATCCTGCTGGTCGACCAGACGCTCTATCACAACCGGACCGAAGGCCTGGCGGTCCACGACGCGATCCTGGAGGCGACCGGCAACCGATTGCGGCCGATCTTCATGTCGACCCTGACCAGCGTGTTCGGCATGGCCCCGCTGGTGCTGTTCCCGGGCGCCGGATCCGAGCTCTATCGCGGCCTCGGCTCGGTCGTGCTCGGCGGCCTTGCCCTGTCGGCGGTCCTCACCCTTCTGATCATCCCGCCGCTGCTGTCGCTGGTCGTGCGGGACAAGGCGCAAGAGGCGTTGGCCCCCGCCCCCGCTCTGCAGCCGGCGCCCGCCCCCGGCGAATAGGCCTCGGCGTAACGAAAGAGTGATCGCCGGCGCGCCCCGCGGTGTAGAATCCATCTTGCGGGCCGCCGCATCGGCGCTATGTATCGCCTGGTGTGGGCCCCGCATGGCGGCCCGCGTTTGGCGGGGCGCCCGCGATGCGGCTTGCTTCCTTTCTGATCGGCGGAACCGCCCTGGCGGCGGTCGCGGTCGGAGCCTACCTCTGGGATACCCAATGGCGCGATGACGCGCGCGCCAGCACCGCGAAACCGTCGACGCAGGACAGAGCGTCGACGCAGGACAGAGCCGCGGCGCGCCCGGTCGCCGGCAATCCGCCCGCCGCCCGTCCTCCGGCAGCCAGCCCCCCGACTGCCAGCCC
>CAMYMQ010000451.1 GCA_947259335.1 uncultured Alphaproteobacteria bacterium
CCAGAAGCTGCCCAGCCCGATGGACCGGATCGACGACTGGTTCAAGATCCTGCCCAGGGCGCTGCAATACTGGAAGGTCGTCCCCCACAAGGAAGACCCGCTGCGGGTGTCGCTGGTACCGAAAGACCCGCCCAAGGGCCCCCTGCGCAAGGTCATGATCTTCTACCCGCGCAAATCGACGGCCTACGACATCTCGACGACCGAGATCGTGATCGCCTTCCACGACAAGGGCATCCCGGCGACCTTCGAGGTCGTCAACTTCGACCGCAAGACGGCGCGGGGCAACGCCCTGATCGAAGAGGCGGAACGCGACGGCTACGCCCTGATCTTCTCGACGGGCTCGCAGTCGACCGCCTGGCTGTGGAAGCACCGCCGCAACGGCAAGGTGCCGATCGTCTCGGTGTGTTCGAAGGATCCGGTCCAGCTGGGCCAGGTCAAGAGTTACAACCGCGGCAGCGGGGTCAACTTCGCCTTCACCTCGCTCAACGTGCTGATCGGCGTGCAGATGGCCTATCTGCGCACCCTCAAGCCGAAGCTCAAGAACATCGCGATCCTGGTCGATTCCAAGAATATCAGCGCGGTGAAGACCCAGGCCCTGCCCCTGATCGAGGCCGCCAGGCCGGACGGCATCGAGGCCTTCCAGGTCGCGGTCCAGGACCCGAAGACGGCCAAGCAGGAACTGGCGGAGCTGGTGCCCCAGGCGATCGAGCGGATGCGCAAGACCGATCCCAAGCTGGAGAACAGCCTGTTCTGGATCACCGGCTCGACCTCGGTCTTCGTCGAGATCAAGACCATCAACGACCATGCCGGCAAGGTGCCCGTGCTCAGCGTGGTGCCGGAAATCGTGCAAAAGGGGCCGGACAGCGCGGTGCTCTCGATCGGGGTCAGCTTCCAGTCCAACGCCCAGCTCGCCGCCAAATACGGCGCCGACATCGTCAGCGGACGGATCAGGGCGCCCAAGGTGAAGGTCGGCATCGTCTCGCCGCCCAACATCGCCGTCAGCTTCATGCGCGCGAAGGCGATCGGGCTGCAGATCCCGTTCAGCCTGTTCGAAGCGGCGGACTATATCTATGGCTACGACGGCCGGCCGCTGCGCATCGCCGGCCGCGACCTGCTGCGCGAAGCCAAGGCGAACTAATGCGGGCTGGAGGCTCCTAGGCGGAGTCGCCGGGCTCGCCGGAGCGGAGCGGCACGACCGCCGGGCTCTTCTTGGGCCCCTTGCTCTCACCCGTCTCCTTGCACAGCGCGATATAGTGGCGCGACGGGGGATCGTCGCCGCGCAGCTCGATGGTCCGCTGGAAGCGGATCTTGGCCTCGTCGAACGCGCCCTCGCGGAAACGCTTGAGGCCGGCCTCGAACTCCTCGATCCAGGCGTCCTCGGGCGAGGACGGATCCTCCCCGCGCTGGCCCAATATCTCGTAGATGCCGACCGGCTCCTCGCGGCCCCGGACGGTGACCTCGTCGAGCTTGCGGGCGACGATGTCGTAGCGGACCAGTTCCCAGGTGTGCTGGCCGACGATCAACTCGGTCCCGAAGGTCTTGTTCACGCCCTCGAGCCGGCTGGCCAGATTCACCGGGTCGCCGATCACGGTGTAGTTGAGGCGCTCGTCCGAGCCGATGTTGCCGACCACCACCCGCCCCGTGTTGATGCCGATCCGCAGCCGCATGCCCGGCTTGCCCTTGGCCTCCCACTCGGCGCGCAGCTTGTCCATCGCCGCGACGCAGGCAAGCGCGGCGCGGCAGGCATCGGCGGCATGTTCGTCGTTATGCTGGGGCGCGCCCCAGAAGGCCATGATGGCGTCGCCGATATACTTGTCGATGGTGCCGCCATGCTCGTGGATGATCCGCGACATGGTGCCGAGATAGTCGGAGAGAAGCGGCACGATGCGGTGCCCCATCCGCTCGGACGCGGCGGTAAACCCTTCCAGGTCCATGAACAGGACGGTCAGGGTCCGCCGCTGGCCGCTGGGTTCCGCCTCGATGCCCTGGTCGAGCAGCGTGCGGACCAGCGCCGTCGGCAGATACTTGCGGAAGGAACCCAACCCCCGGCTCATCCGCTCCACGGCCAGCGCCAGCGAATCGATTTCGCGGATGCGCGACGGCAGGTAGCGGACCCGGTCGAGCTCGAAGTTCGAGATATGCCGGGTCTGGTCGGTGATCTGGCGCAACGGCCGGACGAAGAACTGGCGGGACGCCCAGACCGCGGCGAGCGCGATCAGCAGCAGCGCGACGCCGCCGGCAATGATCAGCCGCCGGTAGTTGGCCTCGATCACGGCGGTGAAATCGGATTCGGGGATGACCGTGCCGACGAACCAGTCGCGGCCCTTGAGCGGGATCAGATTGACGAAATAGCGCTGCCCGGTGGCGGGATTTTCGAAAGCCCGATGGCCTGCCCGCTGGGCAAAGGCGCCATTCGCCGCCCGCAGCGCGCCGCTGGCGATCTTGAGCATCGGGTGCGCCGCCTCGGACAAGGGGGTCAGCTCCAGCTTGTCGCCGGACACGATCCGGGTCACCGCGCTCTGGTCCTTGAAAGCGAGCAGCCGGCCCTGCTTGTCGACGATGAAAGCCGCCCCCGACCGCACCGAGGGAATCGTCGCCAGATATTTCGAAATGCGTTCGAGCTCGATGGCGATCGAGATGACGCCGACCACCTTGTCGCCCTTCATGAAGGTCCGCGCCGCGTTCAGCCCCGGCTTCCGGCTCGACGCGAAGACATAGACGCTGGTCCAGATATTCTTGCCCGGGTTGGCGATCGCGCGGACATACCATTGCCGCTGCGGCGAATAGTAATTGTTGGTCCGCGTCTTCTCGATCGTGCGGCGGATGTCGGTGCCGTCCTCGACCAGATACTGCATGTGGCGCCGGGCCACCTTGGCAGTCGCATCCCACTTGCTTTCGACCAGCCGGAAGTTGATGTCGTCGCGCCGGCGCGCACCGAAGAAGTCGCCGTTGGGCTTGCCGAAGCTGACCCACGAGAAATGCTTGTTCGCGAGCAGGAAGGAGAGGAACAGGCTCTCGCGCGCCGTGCGGTTCTCGATGTCGACGGTGCCGTTCTCGAGGATGCGCTCGATCGTCACCTGGGCGGCGATGGCGGAGGCGAAGATATCCTCGATCTCGCGCGACACGCCGGCGACGATCTCATTGGAGATCTGGTCGGCCATTTCCGACACGTTGGCGCGCGAGGCGAACATCCACGGCAGGTGGACGGCGGCGGCGGTCAACACGACGGTGAAGACGGCGAAGGCGATCAGGCTGACGCGGAGGCCGATGCGCACGCGGCGTACCGGCACGGCCGGCGGCTCGTCGGCGTCCCTGACCGGGGCGCCGGTCAAGATCAAGCCATCCGTCTCGCGGTTGCGGTCAGGCACGGTCGGCCCCGGCGCATGACACGGCGGCATGGATCGGTCGTTTGCGGTCCACCCCGAATATCCTTCCCCCAGATCGGCGGCCGAGGCCGCCGGATTGGCACGGATTCTCGCCTATTCGGCGATGTTCTGCAATCGTTTCAATTAAGATTGCGTTAACCGTGATGCGCCGCCGATCGCCTCCGCGAACTGGGCGCAGGTGGCGATCGGGGTAATCGAGGAGAGGCTGGTGACGGTGGCGTCGTGCACGGCGCGGTCGAAGGCGGCGCAACCATCGGTCAACAAAAGCGTCTCGAACTCCAGAAGGTGAGCGTGGCGCAGGGTCGAGGCGACCCCGCCGTTGGTGACGATGCCCGCGAAGACGAGGGTTTCGATCCCGGCCTTTTTCAGCACGAACTCCATGCGCGACTGGTGGAACGCCGAATAGGTGACCTTCTCGATCCGGAAATCGACGGGCTTGAGCGTCTCGACCACATCCTGGCCGAAACTGCCGGGCGCGAAGTCGCCGTCGGTCAGGAACGGCCGCAACGCCTTTAGATGGGGCGCGATCATCGGCGCGCCGCCCCGGCCCGGCACCAGGGTGAAGAGGGTCGCCAGCGTCGCCCCGCCCCAGGCCCGCACGGCGTTGGCG
>CAMYMQ010000452.1 GCA_947259335.1 uncultured Alphaproteobacteria bacterium
CTGACCCCGCGGGTGCGGATCAGCCGATGACTGCCGGCTCGGATTGGGGCTCGCCGCCAGGATCGGCGGCGGGCGCCCCGCCCCGCTCGCGCCAGCGGCGGGCGAGCTTGACGAAGGGCACGGCGTAGAGGCGGCGGATCGAGCTGTAGTCGGCCGTCTCCGCGCCGACCCCGAAGGTCAGCTGTTCGCGCTTGTCCGGCACATACAGGGTGCCGAAGGCCCAGTCCCAGATCGACAGGCAGAAGCCGAGGTTGCGGTTGAAGTGCCGCGGGTCCTCGGAATGATGGATCTGGTGATGAGCCGGGCTCTGCAGGATCCGCCCCGCGAGCCCGGTCAGCGGCAGCCAGACGTGGCTGTGGCGGAGGTGGAAGAAGGTGACGAAGTAGGCCAGCAGCAACACGTTGACCTTCCACAGGGCCAGTTCGGTCGCGCCGGGCCCGAAGGCCCAGGCGGCCGCGCCCAGCACGATCCCGACCGGCGCGGCGACGCAGTTGGCGACCAGCACTTCCTCGACCGGGTGCTGGCGCCAGGTGGTCGCCGGGGTCAGAACAGCGGCGGAATGATGGACCTTGTGGAACTCCCACAGGGCCGGCACCCGGTGCTGCAGCCAGTGGGAGAACCAGTAGCCGAGGTCGAAGGCGACGATGACGGCGACGGTGACGCCCACGCGCACGCCCCAGCCCGGATCGGTGGCGGCGGACGCCGGGCCGAACAGGGTGCCGAGGCCCTCCGCCGTCAGGTCGCGCCAGCCGGCGCTGCTCGCGATCATCACCGCGAAGACGATGGCCCCGATCGCGCCGTTGACGAAGTAGAAGCGATAGTCGAGCGTCGCGGACGGGTGGGCGTAGATCGTGCGGTCGAGGGCGAATTTGCGGAACCCGCCCGGCTCACGGCGACGCCCCCGCGCGCGCAACCAGACGAACAGGCCGCCCACGAAGAGCAGCGCGCCCGCCAGCGTGTAGACGTTCAGCGGCGTGGCGGGGTGCACCAGCCCAATGATCGGCTGGAGAATGCCGGCAATGATGTGTTCGACAATGCCCACGGACGGTTCGACTGCTGCGGAAGGAAGCCCTGCGCAGCAGAGAACACCGACATGCCTTACAATCGGTTAACGCAGGGCCGTGCCGAGACCGTCCGGGGCTGCGTCTACGCCGCCTTCTTCATGTGCTTGGCGATCAGCAACTCGGCGATCTGGATGGTGTTGAGCGCCGCGCCCTTGCGCAGGTTGTCGGACACCACCCACAGCGCCAGGCCGTGCGGCACGGTCGGGTCGCGGCGCAGCCGGCTGACGTAGACCGCGTCGTCGCCGGCGCATTCGACCGGGGTGACGTAGCCTTCGTCGGCGCGGTGGTCGATCACCGTGACGCCGGGCGCCGCGCGCAGGGCCTCGCGGGCCTCGTCTTCGTCGATGGCGCTCTCGAACTCCAGATGCACCGCCTCGCCGTGGCCGATGAAGACCGGCACGCGCACGCAGCTCGCGATCACGTCGATGGCCGGGTCCAGGATCTTCTTGGTCTCCTGGACCATCTTCCATTCCTCCTTGGTCGCGCCGTCGTCCATGAAGACGTCGATATGGGGAATGACGTTGAAGGCGATCTGCTTGGTGAACTTCTTCCGCTCCAGCGGCTCGCCGGCATAGACCTTGCGGGTCTGCTCGAACAGCTCGTCCATGGCATCCTTGCCGCCGCCGGAGACCGACTGGTAGGTGGCGACCGAGACCCGCTTGATCCGCGCCATCTCGTGCAGCGGCTTGAGCGCGACCACCATCTGGATGGTCGAGCAGTTGGGGTTGGCGATGATGTTGCGCCGGTCGTTCTTCGCCATGAAGTCGTCGAGCACGCCGCCGTTGACCTCCGGCACCACCAGCGGCACGTCCTCGTCCATACGGAACTGGGAGGTGTTGTCGATGACGATGCAGCCGGCCTCTCCCGCGCGGGGCGAATGAATCTTCGACACCTTGGCGCCCGGCGACGAGAAGGCGATGTCGACGCCCTTGAAGTCGAAGGTCTCCAGGTTGCGCACGGTCAGCTCGTCGCCCTTGAAGGGGACGCCGGTGCCCTCCGAGCGCTCGGAGGCGAGCGCAACGACCTCGTCGGCGGGGAAGTTCCGCTCTTCGAGGATCTCCAACATTTCGCGGCCGACATTCCCCGTCGCGCCGATGACTGCCACACGATAACCCATGTCCGTCTCCTTGCGGGCCCCGCCAGGGCTCCCGTTTGTCCCCGGCGGCCCGCCCCTCTCTCTTGATTAGGCTGCGGAACCACCGAGATTCAATGTATATTCGCGCCACAGGCGCCTCATGCCGAACCGCGAGGGAGGAAGCCCCCGTGACCGACAGGACCGAGACTCCCCCCGACGAGGCGGCCAATCGCGGCCACAACCGCGCCGGCCGGATCGCCACCTACGCCAACTTCTGGCCCTACTACCTCGAGGAACACCGCAAGCCGGTGACCCGCGGGCTCCACTATGTCGGCACGATGCTCGCCATCGCGCTGCTGATCGTGGCGATCGCCACCCAGACCTGGTGGCTGCTGATCGCCGTGCCCGTCGCGGGCTACCTGTTCGCCTGGGCCGCGCACTTCTTCGTCGAGAAGAACCGGCCGGCCACCTTCACCTATCCGGTCTGGTCGCTCGCCAGCGACTTCGTGATGCTGTTCCGCTGGCTCACCGGCCGGCTGGGCGCGGACCTGAAGCGCTACGGCATCCAGGACCGACCCGCCGACTGACTTGAAGGCCGGCCCCAAACACTGAAGTCCCCAAACACTGAAGTCCCCGAACGAAGAAGGCCCCCCGGGTTTGCCGGGAGGCCTTGATCCTGGAACCGTGCCCTCCCCCGGCGTCACGCCGGGGCAGGCGCTGGCCGCTATTTCTTGGTGTCGTTCGACACTGTCGTCTGTTTCGTGGTCGGTGTCGTCGTCTGAGCCGACTTGTCCTTGTGGTAGCTGCACTCGGCGACAGCCGCGCCACCGGCGAAACCGGCAATCGCAAAACCAAGAACCGCTGCTTTCAGGATACGCATTGTTCGCACCTTTCAGACCGTGGACCTGAATCGAGCGTAATGGCGCTCCGCACAGCGGTCAAGCGACACCGGAGCCCGAGCGAAGGCGTGTGGATCACACTTCGTTGAAGCGGGAGTCTTGTCGTTGAAGCGAGGGTCTTGTCGATTGTGGGCGCCGTCCACCATGGGGCCCCAACTGTCCGGTCTATCGGTCTCACCTATGGATCGGGCCTGCCGCCCGTCCAAGCGGGGCGAGGTTGCTCGGTAGCGCTAAATGGCGGCCAGAGAATCCCTGGAAAGGCAAGTTCTTGTAGCTGTTCAAGGCGTAATTCACTATTTTCATATTGGTTCGTTCTTTTTAAGGAGTATTATATTATAATAAACAACTATTGATCTTTCGGGTGATGACGGGTGACAGGGAAGCGCAGCTACGAAGACGGGTCTCCCCTTGCCCATGCGCTGGAGTTGATCGGCGAACGCTGGGCCCTTCTGGTGATCCGGGAACTGATCCTGGGGCCGAAGCGCTTCGGCGATCTGCGCAAGGGCCTGCCAGGGATCAGCCCCAATGTGCTGACCCAGCGCCTGCAGGAGCTGGAGGGCGCGTCTATCGTGCTGAGGCGGCGCTTGCCGCCGCCGGCCTCGGTCTGGGTCTATGAGCTCACCCAGTGGGGCCGGGAGCTCGAACCGCTGATGCGCGAGATCGGGCGCTGGGCGGCGCGCTCGCCGACCCTGCCCATGGACCGGCCGGTGAGCGTCAATTCGGTGATCCTGTCGTTCCGGACGATGTTCGACCCCGCGCGGGCGCGCAGCTTCGCCTTGACGATCGCGCTGACCCTGGATGGACAGCCGTTCCGGGCCACGGTCGCCTATGGCGCACTCGACATCGAGCCGGGCGGGACGGACGCCCCCACCGCCGCGATCGACGCCGACCCGAACGCGCTGGCCCGGGTCGTCTACGGCGGCGGCTCGCTCGACGAGGCCGTCCGGCTCGGATCGCTTCGGATCGAGGGCGACCGAACCGCCGTCGAGCGGTTCGTCACCCTGTTCGCGTTACCGGAGCGCGCGCCTGTAAACGCACCGGCTGACGGTTAGCCGGCCAGCTTGCCTAATTCGCGCAGGATCGTGTCGCCCATGCCCCCGGTCGAGACCTTGGCAACCTTGGGATTGTTGGCCGGCATGATGTCGGCGGTCCGCATGCCGCTCGCCAGCACATTGCCGATGGCCGTCTCCAGCAGGTCCGCGTCCTCGCCCAGATCGAACGAGTAGCGCAGCGCCATCGCGAAGCTGAGCAGGCTGGCGATCGGGTTGGCGATGCCCTGGCCGGCGATGTCCGGCGCGCTGCCGTGGACCGGCTCGTACAGGGCGTGCCGCTTGCCGGTGGCCTCGTCGAAGGCGCCGAGCGAGGCCGACGGCAGGTTGCCGAGCGATCCCGTGAGCATGGCGCCGACATCCGAGAGGATGTCGCCGAACAGGTTGTCGGTGACGATGACGTCGAACTGCTTGGGGTTGCGCACGAGCTGCATGGAGCAGTTGTCGGCGAGTATGTGATGCAATTCGACGTCCGGGAACTCCTCGTCGTGGACCTTCTGCACCACCTCGCGCCACAGCACGCCCGTGTGCATGACGTTCGACTTCTCCGCCGAATGGACGAGGTTGCCGCGCTTGCGGGCGAGGTCGAAGGCGACCCGGGCGATGCGCTCGATCTCCGGCGTCGTGTAGACTTGGGTGTCGACCGCGCGGCGGGTGCCGTCGGACAGATCCTCGATCCCGCGCGGCTCGCCGAAATAGACGCCGCCGGTCAGCTCGCGCACGATCATGATGTCGAGCCCGGCGACCAGCTCGGTCTTGAGCGACGAGGATTCGGCCAGGGCGTCGAAGCAAATCGCGGGGCGGAGGTTGGCGAAGAGGCCGAGGTCCTTGCGCAGGCGCAGCAGTCCCCGCTCCGGCTTCATGTCGAAGCTGTTGGTGTCCCATTTGGGGCCGCCGACCGCGCCGAACAGGACCGCGTCGGCCGCTTCCGCCTTGGCGAAGGTGGCGTCCGACAGGGGCGTGCCCTCGGCCTCGATCGCCGCACCGCCGACCCGTCCCTCGTCGAGGTCGAACTTGACCGCCCGCTCCTTGCCGTACCAGTCGACGACCCGGACGACCTGGTCCATGACCTCGGGACCGATACCGTCGCCCGGAAGGATGAGCAGTTTCTTGTTCGCCGTCATTGACCTGCCATTTTCTGTTTTCCGCTGTGCGCGGGTGTCATCGCCCATCCCTCGCCTCTAGGCAAGACATGGCGCCCCGCCGGCGACATAATGGCCACCATTCGTGCCGCGAATGGTTAAGAGCAGAGCAACAGGGAGAGCCGGGAATGACGGGGGAAATCGAGGCGCTCGAGCGCCAGCGGGCCGAGGCGATGCAGGCCGGCGACGTCGACACGCTCGACGCGCTCATCTCCGACAAGCTGATCTACCTGCACTCGTCGGGCGGTCGCGACGGCAAGGAGAGCTATCTCGGCAACCTGCGCAGCGGGACCATCGACTACAAGCGGGTGGCGCCGCCGGAGCCGGAGGTCCATATCGCCGGCGACACGGCGATCGTGTTCGGGCGCATGAACGCGGACGTGGTGCGCGACGGCAAGCCGCTGGCGCTCGACTACGACTATCTCGCGGTCTACGCCCGCGAGGACGGCCGCTGGCGGTTCCTGGCCTTCCAGCCCCGCCCGTCGGCCGGCTGACGGCCCCGCGGCTGCCTGCCTAGGCGGCCATCCAGGGCTCGGTCGTCGCCCGGCGCTTCTCGAAGCTCTCGATGCTCTCGTCCTTCTGGAGCGTGAGCCCGATGTCGTCGAGGCCGTTGAGCAGGCAGTGTTTGCGGAAGGCGTCGACCTCGAAGCTGATCTTCTCGCCGTTCGGGCGGGTGATCGTCTGGCTCTCCAGATCGACGGTCATGGTCGCGTTGGCGCCCAGCCGGGCGTCGTCCATCAGCTCGTCGACGATCTCCTGCGGCAGCACGATCGGCAGGATGCCGTTCTTGAAGCAGTTGTTGAAGAAGATGTCGGCGTAGCTCGGCGCGATGACGCAGCGGATGCCGAAGTCGAGCAGCGCCCAGGGGGCATGCTCGCGCGACGAGCCGCAGCCGAAATTCTCGCCGGAGACGAGGATCTGCGCGGTCTTGTAGGCGGGCTTGTCGAGGACGAAGTCGCCGGTGACGTTGCCGTCCTTGTCGGT
The DNA here is from genome assembly GCA_947259335.1 of uncultured Alphaproteobacteria bacterium. GTDB lineage: Bacteria > Pseudomonadota > Alphaproteobacteria > Bin65 > Bin65 > CAMYMQ01. The sequence continues at coordinate 6,214 of CAMYMQ010000452.1, forward strand.
CCGCATCTCGTGGAACAGGCCCTTGGCCAGCCCGGTCCGCTTGATCGTCTTCAGATACTGCTTGGGGATGATCATGTCGGTATCGACATTGACCATCGGCAGCGGCGCGGCGACGCCGGTCAGGGTGGTGAACTTGTCCATAGAACCTCTACTCCCGAAATGGGACCGGGCGCCGCGAAGCGGCCGGCCGCAACTGTTCGCTCGCGGCAGCGATTACTGCGCGATCATGCCCTTGCCGGCCTTGATCACGTGAAGATTGGCCGTCTTGTCATGGATGCAGCGGCCCTGCGGATCGACGAAAAAGGTGACGAAGATCGCGATATAGGCGAGCAGGAGCAAGACACTGAATACCGTCGGAAGGAACAGCAAGTATCCCAGAATCTGGATCAGGCCGAGCCACCACGGCCAGGTTCGCATGAATACCTGCTGCATGGGGGCACGGGCGCCAGTGGCGTCGGAGACCTTGAGACCGAAGGCCATCTTACCCGGCGTCGCCTGCCAGGTGCCGCTTTCGAAGAACACCTTGTAGCCGACCACGATCGCCGTTGTCAGAAGCATCGCGACCAGCCCGCCAGCGATGGGACCCGCCGCCGCGATGAAGATGAACGCCAGGATAATCTGAACGACCGCTAGGATGACGCCGTCGACGATGCCCGCAACGAGCCGCTCCCACCACTGTGGATAAGTCATTCGGTTGTCTCCTTGAAGGCCGGCCCCTGTGCGCGGGAGTTTAGCAATGCCTCGCCCCTTTGGCGACGGTCTCGCGACCGCCCATAGCGCGCGCCGCTGAAGCTCGCGCCAGCCTACAGCTCGCGAACGTCGGCCAGATGGCCCGCGATCGCCGCCGCGGCCGCCATCGCCGGGCTGACCAGATGGGTCCGCGCGCCGCGGCCCTGGCGTCCCTCGAAATTGCGGTTCGAGGTCGAGGCGCAGCGTTCGCCATAGGGCACCTTGTCGGCGTTCATCGCCAGGCACATCGAGCAGCCCGCTTCGCGCCACTCGAAACCGGCCTCGGTCAGGACCTTGTCGAGGCCCTCCTCCTCCGCCTTTTCCTTGATCAGGCCGGAACCCGGCACGACCATGGCGTGGACGCCCTCGGCCACCTTGCGGCCCTTGGCGATTTCGGCGACCGAGCGGATATCCTCGAGGCGACCGTTGGTGCACGAGCCGATGAAGACGTGCTGGACGTCGATGTCGGTGAGCTTCTGGCCTGGCTCGATGCCCATGTAGGCGTACTTGCGCTGCCACGCCTCGCGCTGGGCGTCGTTCTTGGCCTGGTCGAGGGTCGGCACCGATCCGGTGATCGGGGCGACATCTTCCGGGCTCGTGCCCCAGGTGACCTGTGGCGCGATCTCGGCGGCGTCGAGGACGACTTCCTTCTCGTAGCGCGCGCCCGCGTCGGACGGCAGCGTCTTCCAATAGGCGACGGCGGCTTCCCAGGCGGCGCCCTTGGGCGCCATCGGCCGGCCCTTCAGATAGTCGAACGTCGTCTCGTCCGGCGCGATCAGGCCGGCCCGCGCGCCGCCCTCGATCGACATGTTGCAGACCGTCATCCGGCCTTCCATCGACAGGTTGCGGACCGCCTCGCCGGCATACTCGATGACGTGGCCGGTGCCGCCGGCGGTGCCGATCGCGCCGATGATGGCGAGGATCATGTCCTTGGCGCCGACCCCGTTGGGCAGGGCGCCGTCGACCGTGACCCGCATGTTGCGCAGCGGCTGCTGGATCAGGGTCTGGGTGGCCAGCACATGTTCGACCTCGGACGTGCCGATGCCGAAGGCGAGCGCGCCGAAGGCGCCGTGGGTCGCGGTGTGGCTGTCGCCGCAGACGATCGTCGTGCCCGGCAAGGTGAAGCCCTGCTCCGGACCGATGATATGGACGATGCCCTGGCGGATATCGTCGATATCGAAATACTCGATGCCGAATTCCTTGGCGTTCGACCGCAGCACGTCGATCTGGATCTGCGCCTCGGGGTCGTCGACCGTCATGCCCCGGCCCGGCGTGGTCGGCACGTTGTGGTCGGGCACGGCGAGCGACATCGACGGCTGACGCACGGTGCGGCCGGCCATGCGCAGGCCTTCGAAGGCCTGGGCGCTGGTGATCTCGTGGATCAGGTGCCGGTCGATATAGATCAGGCAGGTGCCATCCTCCTGCGTATCCACGAGGTGGCTTTCCCAGATCTTGTCGAACAGCGTCCGCGGCTCGCTCATGCCTTCTCTTCCTTGCCTGCTTGCGGGGCGGTGGCGGACCTACTCCGCCTTCTTGGCCTCGCCCTGGTTGGTCTCCGGCGCCTGGGCCTCGGTCACCGCGGCGGTGTCCTCGAACGCCTCGGCGGCGGTCGCCGGCGCGTTGGTGGCGGTGCCTTTCAGCGCGATCTCGACGTCCTTGCGGCGGAACCGCCCGGTCGTCCGCTCGGCGATACGGGCCGCCTTGCCGGTGCGGCCGCGGAGGTAATAGAGCTTGGCGCGCCGGACCTTGCCGTGGCGGACCATCTCGATCCTCTCGATCCGCGGCGAGTGCAGCGGAAAGACACGCTCCACACCCTCGCCGTAGGAGATCTTCCGCACGGTGAAGGCGGAATTGAGCCCGGCGTTCCTGCGGGCGATGCACACGCCCTCGAACACCTGGATGCGCTCGCGGGTGCCCTCGACGACCTTGACGTGGACGCGCAGCGTATCGCCAGGAGCGAAGTCCGGAATCGGCTCGCCGACGGCGAGCTTGGCGAGCTGCTCCTGCTCGATCTGTTCAATAATGTTCATGACATCAGGTCCTTCTTTTCCCGTCTCGCCACGTATCGGGCCCACAGGTCGGGCCGCCGTTCGCGCGTCAGCTGTTCGGACTGCTCGAGCCGCCAGGCGCGGATGCGCTCGTGGTGGCCTGAAACCAGAATTTCCGGCACCGCACGGCCCTCCCACTCCTGAGGCCGCGTGAAGTGCGGATACTCGAGCAAATCCCGTTCGAAACTCTCCTCGTCGAGCGACGCGGCCGACCCCAGCACTCCGGGCAGCAGCCGCACGCACGCGTCCAAAACTATCTCCGCCGCCGGCTCTCCGCCCGACAGGACGTAATCTCCGACGCTGACTTCTTCCAGCCCCCGGGCCTCGATCACCCGGTGGTCGATCCCCTCGTACCGGCCGCACAGCAGGACCGCGCCGGGCCCCTCCGCCAGGGCGCGCACGCGCGATTGCGTCAGCAGCCGGCCGCGTGGCGTCAAATAAATGACCGGGCGGTTGGTCCCTTCGACCGAGTCGAGAGCCGCGTCGACGACGTCGGGCCGCATGACCATGCCCGGGCCGCCCCCGAAAGGGGCATCGTCGACGGTGGCGTGTTTATCGCGCGCAAAATCGCGAATGTCCACCGTTTCCAGATGCCAGTGACCGGCCTCCAGCGCCTTGCCCGCCAGCGACCGGCCGAGCATTCCCGGAAACATCTCCGGGAAGATCGTCAGCACCGTCGCCCGCCAGGATTTGACCATGCTCAACCCTCTTCCCGGTCCGGGCCGTCGAGCAGCCCGGCCGGCGGCACGACCACCAGACGCCCGGCGGCGAGGTCGACTTCCGGCACCGCCTCGCGGGTGAACGGCACCATCACGGAGCGCCCGGACGCCAGTTCCACCTCCAGGAGATCGCCCGCGCCGTAATCCTCGACCGCGCGCACCCGGCCAAGCTCGTCGCCCGCCGCGTCGACCGCCAGCAGCCCGATGAGGTCGGCGTGATAGAACTCCTCCTCCTCCGGCTCCGGCAGGCTGGACCGCGGCACGTAGAGGCGGACGCCCTTCAGGGCCTCGGCGCCCCCGCGGTCCCGCACACCGTCGATCTGGACCAGGACCGCGCCCTTGGCCAGGCCGACGTAGCGCAGGTCGAAGGTGCGGGCACCGCTCTCGTCGGTCACCGGCGCATAGGCGGTGACGGACTCGGGCTGCTCCGTAAACGGCTTCACCCGAACCACGCCCCTCACGCCATGCGCTCCCGCGATCGCGCCGATGCACACGCGCTTCTCCTCGTCCATCGGGAACCGGGTCGAGGCCGACCGTCAGGTCAGCCCTCGGCCTTCTCGTCCTTCTTCTCGCCCTCGGCCTCGGCGGTCTCCTCGGCCGGCTTTTCCTCCGCGGGCGCCTCGGCAGCCGCTTCGGCTGCAGGAGCCTCCTCGGCAGGAGCCTCTTCCGCGGGCGCCTCGGCCGGAGCTTCCTCGGCGGGAGCTTCCGCCGCGGCCTTGGCCTTCTCCTCGCGCTCCTTGGCGCGCTCCTGGGCCTTGGTCTTCGGCTGGTTCTTCTTGGTCTGCTCCGGCGGCGTCCAGCCGGCGCCGATGCCCGCCTTGCCCATGAAGCGGATCACCCGGTCCGACGGCTGCGCGCCGGCGGCGATCCAGTGCTGGATCCGGTCTTCCTTGAGCTTCACCCGCTCGGGGTGATCCTTCGGCAGCATCGGATCGAACGAGCCGACCCGCTCGATGAAGCGGCCGTCGCGCGGGCTGCGCGCGTCCGCCACCACGATGCGGTAGTAGGGGCGCTTCTTCGCGCCGCCACGGGCCAGTCGAATGCGTAGGGACATGAGTTACTTCCTTCGGTCTGTTGTTCTTCGTGTCTCGAATTGATTTGGCGTGACGCCGGCGCCGCTAGCGCCGGAAGCCCGGGGGCATCATGCCCGGCGGCAGCTTCGGCATCTGGCCCTCCTGGAGCTGGGCGAGGTCGGGCATCATGCCCTTCTTGCCCATCTTCTTGGCCCGCTTCATCAGCTTGTTCATCTCCTGCCACTGCTTGATCAGCTTGTTGACGTCCTGGACGGTCGTCCCCGAGCCGGTGGCGATGCGCCGCTTGCGGGAGGCATGGATGATCTGGGGATTGGCGCGCTCGCGGACGGTCATCGACAGGATGATCGCCTCCTGGCGGACCAGCATGCTCTCGTCGATATTGGCGTTGGCCATCTGCTTCTTGAGCTTGCCGACACCGGGTAGCAGGCCCATCAGGCCGCCCAGCCCGCCCATCTTCTTCACCTGGCGAAGCTGGTTGAGCATGTCCTCGAAGTCGAACTTGCCCTTCTCGAGCTTGCGGGCGAGCTTTTCGGCGTCTTCCTGCTCGATCGACTCGGCGGCCTTCTCGACCAGGCTGACGACGTCGCCCATGCCGAGGATGCGCGAGGCGATGCGGTCGGGATGGAACGGCTCGATGCCGTCGAGCCGCTCGCCGACGCCCATCAGCTTGATCGGCTTGCCGGTGACCGCGCGCATCGACAGCGCCGCGCCGCCGCGCGAATCGCCGTCCACCCGGGTCAGCATCACGCCGGTGACGCCGATCTTCTCGTTGAATTCGGTTGCGATCGTGACCGCGTCCTGGCCGGTCATCGCATCGGCGACCAGCAGCGTCTCGACCGGCATGGTCGCCGCCTTCACCTCGGCGGCTTCCGCCATCAACTCGTCGTCGATGTGGAGCCGGCCGGCGGTGTCGAGGATGACGACGTCATAGGCTTCGAGACGGGCCGTGTTGAGCGCCCGCTTGGCGATCGCCACCGGCGGCTCGCCCGGCACGATCGACAGGGTCGGCACCGAGGCCTGCTCGCCGAGCACCTTGAGCTGCTCCTGGGCGGCCGGGCGCCGGGTGTCGAGCGAGGCGAGGAGGACCTTCTTGCGTTCCTTCTCGGCCAGCATCTTGCCGATTTTGGCGGAGCTGGTGGTCTTGCCCGAGCCCTGCAGGCCGACGACCATCAGCACGGCCGGCGGCTCGGCCTTCAGATTGAGCGGCTCGACTTCGCGCCCGAGCATGTCGACGAGATGGTCGTGGACCGCCTTGACGACCTGCTGGCCCGGGGTGACGCTGCGCAACACCTCCTGGCCGACGGCCTTCTCGCGGACCTGCTCGACGAAGTCCTTGACCACCGGCAGGGCGACGTCGGCCTCCAGCAGCGCGATGCGCACCTCGCGCAGCGCCGCCGTCACGTCCTCTTCGCGCAACGCGCCGCGGCGCGTGAGCTTGTCGAAGATTTCGCCGAATCGGGTCGTCAGACTGTCGAACATCACCCTAGCCTAGCTGCACAACTCTGAGCCAAACGCCTATCGCGAACGCCAAACGCGCCCGTGCGCGAACCCTCGCGGACGGACGTGACCCCCTCAGGAGCGGAAAACCACTGCTGAAACCGAGTGGCCGCAAGCTAGTGAGCGGCATCGGGCCTGTCAAGCCACGGATTTCGCGCGCTTTTCGCCCCTGCCGGCCAGGGACCCGGACCGCCCGCGGCGAACGGGCGGCCCGGCCCGGGCGTTCAGTTCACGCGCTGGCTCGGTTTCGCCGGACCCGGACGGCGCAAGGCCGCCTGCGCCCGGACCGTGCGCGCCAGCTTCTCGACCTGGGGCACCAGGTTGACCACCGCCTGGGTGCCGGCCAGCCGCGCGATGCGGTCCTCGACCGAGGACGACCCCGCATTGGTCGTCAGGGTGCCTTCCCGCGACGTGGCCGAGGCCGTGCCATAAGGATAGCCATTGCGGACGTCCATCAGCAGGGCGGTGGCGAGGCCCTTGCCGCGGATCCACCGGCTCGGCGCGAGGAACAGGCCGATGATGGAAAGGTCGGCGACCGACAGGGGCGTGATGCGGTTCTCGCCGGAATAGGCCACCTCGTAGACCAGCACGGCATCGACATGTTGACGGGCGGCACCCAGACGAATCCGCCGCAGCACCTGCTCGACACGCGACAGGTCGGGGCGGGTCGTCTTCCCGGCAGTGTCCATCGCGACCGCGGCGGCGATGAAGGGCGAGATCGGCACGAAGGTGCCATAGGCGCGCCCGAGGCGCTTGCCCATCGCCAGCCAAGCGTCGGCTTCCTTGGGCGGAATGCCGGTCAGCCGGCCGTTCTCGATCCGGGCCAGGCCGATCCGGGCGGGGAACCGCAGGATCGGTTCGACATTGGCCGCCCTGCGGATATCCGGCCGCAGGGTGCGGCCGGCGGGACCCGGTCGGACGGCGGACGCCGAGGCAAGGTCGTATTTGGCCAGATAGGCGCGGCCCGACGTATCCTGCGCGACATAGCCGCAGGCGGCGAACAACGGTGTGATCAAGGCAAGGGTAAGAACTCCGGCAACTCGGTTCATGCGACGTCTCCCTCTAGCCCCTCAACCGAAATAGACCGTCCCTGTCCCAATCCCACCGGCGCGCCGGTAACCATGCCGAACACCCCCACTGCGCAAGCCGACTTCACTATGGCAATGGGACGATCGGGGGGCGGCAACCGGGCGACAATCGGGCGAATTCGCGAAAAGCTTTCCGGGCGCCTTTACCTGACCTTAACCGCAGCCGTTCAATCCTCCGCCCACGAACACGCAAACCAGCCAGGACGACGTCTTCGGGCCTCCATGGACAACAGTCAAACCCAAGCAATAAAGCGGCTGTCGGCAGAGTTTGCCGATCCGGCCCTGGAGCGCGCCTACCGCGTCGAGAGCTTTCCGGCGTTCCGGCGGCACAACCGCCTGGTCGCGGTTATCGTGGTGGCGTTGGCCTGCGTCCATGCGGTCGCCGACTATGGCGCGACCGGCGGCGGGCCGCAGTTCGCCGCCTTCCTGGCGGCGCGTCTGGCGACCGTTGCCATAGTCCTGATGGTGTTTCCCTTCTCGGCGTCGCCCCGCCGCTATCCGCTTGCGGACTGGAGCATGTTTTGCGCCCAGGTGAGCGTTGCCGCGACGTTCGTCTACATCACCTCTTCATATAGTCCCGAGGTGATGGTCATGCGCGAGAGCCTCATCGCGATGAATTCGATCGTGCTGGTCATCGGCCTCTACCTGTTCGTCCAGACGCGCGTTTCGCTGCACGTGGTCGCGGGGCTGTTCGCGAGTTCGGCCATCCTGGTGACGGGGTTTGAAGCCGGCCGTTTCCCGCCGGGCACCGGCGCGTTGCACGTGGCGATCCATGCCGCCTGCAACCTTATCGGCTTCGTCGTCGTCAACCACTTCAACCGGGTCCGCCGGGAGCGGTTCGCGACGGTACTCGCCTATCGGGACGCCAACCGCGAGCTTCTCGTCCAGCGCAAGGAACTCAAGCGGCTCGCCCTCAGCAACGAGCAGGCCCGCGACGAAGCGATCTACGCCAATCGCGCGAAGTCCGAGTTCCTCGCCCACATGAGCCACGAGCTGCGCTCGCCGCTAAACGCCATCATCGGCTTTTCCGAGGTCATGACCGAACAGCTGTTCGGCAAGATCGAGCCGCCCCGCTACCGCGAATACGCCGTCGACATCCATTCGTCCGGCACCCACCTGCTGGCCCTGATCAACGACCTGCTCGACCTGTCGAAGGCGGAGGCGGGACGGATCGAGCTTCGCGAAGAAACCGTGAACCTCCAGGACGTGTCCAAGTCCGTCGTGCGCCTGGTGGCGGAGCGCGCCCGCCGGTCGAACCTGGCGCTGAGCAGCGACATTCCGGACGACTTGCCGGCCCTGCGGGCCGACGAGCGGCTGGTCAAACAGATGGCCCTGAACCTCGTGACCAACGCCATCAAGTTCACGGCCCCCGGAGGCTCGGTCCGGCTGGCCGCCGGCCAGAGTGGCGACGGCGGGCTGTGGCTGAAGGTGACCGACACCGGTGTCGGCGTCGCGCCGGACGACATTTCCCGCATCCTGGAACCCTACGGCCAGGTTCAGGGCGACGCGGGCACTGCCGAGGCCGAAGGCACCGGACTCGGCCTGCCCCTCGTGAAGAACATGATCGAGCTGCATGGCGGCCGGCTGACCATCCAGAGCACGCCGGGCGAAGGCAGCACCTTCGCCCTGATCTTCCCGCCCAAGCGGACGTTGGCGCCGAACGACACGGCGCGCGACGTCGACGGGTCCGCGCCGGCGGAAGCCGATGCCGCCCCCCTCTCCGACCGGGCCGCCAC
>CAMYMQ010000453.1 GCA_947259335.1 uncultured Alphaproteobacteria bacterium
GCTGGTCGCCCGCCGGCGCGGCGATGGCGGCGACGCGCGGGTGGTGACGGTCGAGACGACGGGCCGCGCGCGCGATATCACGGCGTCGCTTATTCCGCTCGCCCAGGAATACGAGCGGGTGGCGCTGAGCGACCTCTCGGCCGAGGAAATCACGGCGCTCAAGGACATGCTCGTGCGCATCTACGCGAACACCGAGGCGCTCGAAGGCCTGTCCGAGGAAGACGCCGACGCGGCCTAACGGGCCGCCTTCGCCTCCTTGAAGGCGAGCTCCATCGCCTCGCCCATCCGCCCCGCGCCCGACAGGGTCGCGCCGCCGTCGACAGGCAGCTGCGCGCCGGTGATGTAGGCGGCCATCGGCGAGGACAGGAACAGGGCGGCGTCGCCGATTTCGGACTTGGTGCCGTACCGGCGCAGCGGCACGCCGTCGATCGCGCGCTGCCGGGCCTCGGGGGTGGGCGCCAGCCGCGCCATGCCCTCGGTATCCTCGATCGGTCCCGGGATGATCGAATTGACCCGTATGCCGTCGGGGCCCCACTCCACCGCCAGCGTGCGCACCAGCATGTCGATCCCCGCCTTGGCGGCGCAGACGTGGGCCTGAAAGGCATAGGCATGCAACGCCTGGGGCGCCGAGATCGCGATCAGCGAGGCGCCCGGCCGGCTCAGATGGCCGTAGCCCGCGCGGAACACGTTGAAGGTGCCGAGCAGATCGATATCGACGACGGTCTTGAAGGCGTTGGCCGACATGCCCAGGGCCGGCGCGACGAAGTTGCCGGCCGCGCCGGAGATCAGCACGTCGATCGGCCCGAAAGCCTCCGCAGCGGCTTTCAGCGCCGCGGCGACCTCGTCGTAGTGGCGCACGTCGGCCGCCATGCCCATCGCCTCCCCGCCGTGACCCTTCAGCGTTTCGACCGCCGCCGCGACCCGGTCGGGCGACCGGCTGCAAAGGGCGACCTTCGCGCCCTGCTCGGCGAACCGCTCGGCAATGCCCAGGTTGATCCCGCTCGAGCCCCCGGCGACGAAGACGCATTTGCCGGCGAAATCCGCACTCGACAACAGATCCTTCATGACGTCTGGCCCTCCCTCTGCCGGCGGTCGGCGCGCCGCGATTGACCGCCCCCGCCCGACTTGTTCAGATAGGTTGCACAAGCACCGAGAATGTCAGAGTTCAGGGGCGAAACCCAGCGACCAAGGGAGGACAGAATGGCGGAACAGCCGATCATCGACCGGATCGTGGCGATCCGGGACCAGTGGCACACCAAGAAGCATCCCTTCTTTCAGAAGATGCTCGACGGCTCCCTGCCCCTGCGGGCGCTGGGGATCTACATGGCGCAGCACCTGAACTTCGTGAACAAGGTGGTGCCCTCCTACGGCATCATGGTCTATCGGGCGCCGCCGGACGTCCGCAAGGCGATGGTCGAGAACCTGGCCGAGGAAGAGGGATTGCAGGCGATCCCCAAGGAAGGCCACGTCCCCCACGACCACTGGGACATGATCAACACCTTCTGCCGCGCCGCGGGCCTGAGCGATGCCGAGATCGCCGCGACCGCGCCGACTCCGGCCTGGTGGGGCCGAACCCTCCACTATCTCCATGTCACGCAACACGAACCGATCGGCGTCGTCCTGGCGATGCAGTCGACCCAGGAGGGCCAGCAGGTCGCGTTGAACACCGAGATCACGATCCCGTCCTTCGAAAAGCACTATGGCTTCACCCGCGACGATCCGGAGATCGGCTTCTTCGTCGAGCACGCCGAGGCGGACCTGGAGCACAGCCGAAGGCAGCAGGAACTGGCGGCCAAGTATCTGGACACGCCGGAACTGGAGCAGCGCGCCCTGGAGGTCTGCGAGGAGGCCGTGCGGTTGCGCTGGGCCTCGATCTCGGACCTCTATCGCCTGCATGTTCTGGAAGAGGCGCCGCTGCTTCCCGAGGGAATAGCGGCCTGAGGCGGCGCTATGCCGGCGTCGGCACCTCCGCCACGCCCACCATCGTGTCGCGGGTAACGATCCCGGCCAGCGCCTCCTCGTCCCACCCGTCCGTCCCCTCGGGCCGCTTCGGCACCACGAGATAGCGCATGTCGGCGGTCGAATCGTGGACCCGGATCTCGCGGTCGTCGGCGATCTGCGTGCCGAACTCGCGCAGCACGGCCCGGGGCTCGCGCACGACGCGGGAGCGATAGGCATAGCTCTTGTACCAGTCCGGCGGGCGACCGAGGACGAACACGGGGTAGCAGGAGCACAGCGTGCAGACGACAACGTTGTGGATGGCGTCGGTATTCTCGACCACCACCAGATCAGCGGCGATCACGTCGGTGTCGAAAGTGTCCTCGATCGCCTGCCGGCCCGACGCGAGCAGGCGCGCCCTGAACTCGGGGTCCGTCCAGGCGCGGGCCACGATCTTCGCGCCGAGCGCCGGGCTGCGCTCGTCGATTCGCTCGATCATCCGGCGGATGTCGTCGGGGCCGAAATAGCCCTTCTCGATCAGCAGTTCCCGGGTGGCGTTGGCCAGGTGCTGGTAGGGGCCGTTCGGCTCGGCCTCGGTGACCGGCGCATGGTCGTCGTGGTCGTGGTCGTGGGCATGATCGTGTTCATGCGGATCGTGGGGCATCATCTGTCTCCCGGAGCCGGTTCGAGCCAATGCTCGAAGATCTCGACCTCGATCGTGTCCTTCGGGTTCCCGTCATAGCCGGGCCAGACTCGGGCCTGGTCGAAGCGGACCCGGTAGAGCGGGATCACATCGGCGGCATAGTTGCCGAAGGCGAGCTGCTCCGGATTGCGAAATTCGCCGCAAATGCGCTCAACCTTGCCGGTCTTGCCGCGGATGTAAAAGGGCGTACGGATATGGCACGGCGGGGTCGGAAAGGCCGCCCGCACCGTCACCGGTTCACCGACCGAAAAGCGCGCGCTCACGAGGACCGCTCCGCGTCAGCGGCGGCGCGCGCCTTCAACTCGTCGGCGTCAAGCACGCCCTTCTCGACCAATATGTTGGTCAGCGAGGCGATCCAGCGCTCGTAATAGCTCAGCGTGTCGTAGAGCTCGGGCGGCAGTTCCTCGATGCCGCGACGCATCTCGTCGACGGTGACGATCGGCGGGTCGCGCATGGACAGGAGCCGGACCATCGACTCGATGCGTTTCTCCCACAGGGCGATCTCGTGGCTGTCGGGAGAAATGGCCCCCCGGTCGAGGCCGCCCATGTCGTGATGCTGGCGGAAGGGATCGTCGCTCATTTCCGAAGTATGGCACGGGATCCGAAGAACGGGAACACGGCGGTGATTGAAGTCGGCGGCCGCCCCCCCCTCTCCGCGTTACAGTCGCAACACGCCGTGCCCCGGCTCCTCGAAGGGCGCGTTCAGGCTCGCCGAGATCGCCATGCCCAGGGCGTTGCGCGTGTCCACCGGGTCGAGAATGCCGTCGTCCCACAGCCGCGACGTCGCGAAATAGGCGTCGGATTCGCGCTCGTACTTGTCGAGGATCGGCTGGCGGATCGCCTCGATCTCGTCGGCGCCGGGCTCCTCGCCCTTGCGCTTGAGCTGCTGGACCCGCAGCTCGGTCATCACGCCCGCGGCTTGCTCGGCGCCCATCACGCTGATCCGGGAATTGGGCCAGGTGAACAGGAAGCGGCCGTCATAGGCCCGCCCGCACATGCCGTAGTTGCCGGCGCCGAAGGAGCCGCCAACGATGACCGTGAATTTCGGCACGCTGGCGCAGGCGACCATCATGATCATCTTGGCGCCGTCCTTGGTGATGCCCTGCTCCTCATACTGCTTGCCGACCATGTAGCCGGTGATGTTCTGGAGGAACAGCAGGGGCGTGCGGTCCCGCTCGCAGTGCGCGATAAAATGCGCGGCCTTGAGCGAGCTATCGTTGAACAGCACGCCGTTGTTGCCGAGAATGCCGACCTTGTAGCCCCAGAGGCGCGCGAAGCCGGCGACCAGGGTGGTGCCGTAGTCCGGCTGGAACTCGTGGAAACGGCTGCCGTCCACCAGCCGCGCGATCAGCTCGCGCACGTCGTACTGGACCTTGGTGTCGGCGGGGATCAAGCCGTAGAGCTCTTGCGGATCGTAATAGGGCTCTTCCGGCTCGGCCCGGTCGATCTCGGTCTTGGGCTGGGGCGACAGGGTGCCCATGATCTCGGCGGCGAGCGCCAGCGCCTCCTCCTCCGTGTCGGCCGCATAGTCGGCGGTGCCGCTGATCCGGGTATGGACGTCCGCGCCGCCCAGCTCTTCGTGGCTGACCACCTCGCCGGTCGCCGCCTTCACCAGCGGCGGGCCGCCCAGGAAGATGCCGCCGGTGCCGCGCTTGATGATGGCGTAGTCGCTCAGCGCCGGGACATAGGCGCCGCCGGCCGTGCAGTGGCCGAGCACGACGGCGACCTGGGGCACGCCCAGCTTGGCCAGCACGCACTGGTTCCGGAACGCCCGGCCGCCCTGGTACTTGTCCGCGAACAGTTCGGACTGGAGCGGCAGGAAGCCGCCGGCGCTGTCGCAGATATGGATGACGGGAAGCCGGTTCTCGATGGCGATGTCCAGGGCGCGGACGATGCGGGTGACCGAGCGCGGATAGATCGCCCCGCCCTTCACGCTGGCGTCGTCGGCCCGGATCAGCACCTCGCGGCCGCCGACCACGCCGATCCCCGTCACCACCGCCGCGCCCGGCACGGTGCCCTCATACTCGTCGCAGGCCGCCAGCGTGGACAGCTCGAGGAAGGGCGAACCGGGGTCGAGCAACCGGTCGAGCCGCTCGCGCACGAAGCCCTTTCCCTGCCGCGCCAACCGCTCCCTGTCGCGCTCGGGCCGGTCGTATCGCGCGGCCTGCTGGCGGGCGTGCAGGGCCGCGGCCAGCTCGCGGTTGTGGGCGGCATTCCGGGCGAACTGGTCCGATGTGGTATCGAGCTTGCTGGCGATGCGGCGCATGACGGTCGAGTCGAGGGTGCTGCGCGAATGAAGGCAGGTGCCGACCGATTTGGCAAGGATTGCCAAGGGCCAATGTCGGCGGGCATAACGAGTCCGGTATCCGCGGGAGGAAGCGCAATGATCGACTATCGGGTCGACGCGGACGGCGTCGCCGTCCTCACCTGGAACATCGAGGGCCGGCCGGTCAACGTAATGAACGAGGAGACGGTGGCCGCCTTCGGCGACGCGGTCGAGCGCGCATTGGCCGACGGCACCGTCAAGGGTGTGGTGGTGGCGTCCGCCAAGGACGATTTCGTCGCCGGCGCCGATGTCGAGAAGTTCCTCGAGGACCGGTCGCTCGAGGAAATCATCGCGCTTTCGGTGACCATGACGCGGATCACCCGGGCGATGGAGACCGGCGGCAAGCCATTCTGCGCCGCGATCAACGGCCACGCCCTGGGCGGCGGCTTCGAGATCGCGCTCGGCTGCCACCATCGCATCGCCGCCGACAAGCCCAAGACCCGGGTCGGCCTCCCCGAAGTGACCCTGGGCCTCCTGCCGGGCGCCGGCGGCACCCAGCGGATGAGCCGGATGCTGGGCATCCAGAAGAGCCTGGAACTGCTGCTGGAAGGCCGCCGGCTGCCGGTCGAGGTGGCGCACAAGGCGGGCCTGATCGACGCCGTGGTCGAACCCGAGGACCTGCTCGCCGCCGCCAGGAAATGGGTGGCCGACAACCCGAACGCTCGCCAGCCGTGGGACGACAAGGGCTTCCGCGTGCCCGGCGGCGCCGTGCAGTCGCCGGTCGGCCAGCAGGTGTTTCCCACCGCCGCCGCGATGACCCGGGCCAGGACCTGGGGAAACCACCCCGCGCCGCAGGCCATTTTATCTTGCGTATACGAAGGATTGCAGGTCGATATTGATACCGGACTTCGAATCGAGGCGAAGTATTTCGCGAACCTGCTGCGCGATCCGCGCACCAAGGCGATGATCAAGACGACCTTCTTCGACATGGCCGCCGCCAAGAAACTGAAGTCCCGGCCGCAAGGCGTTGATAAGGCGAAGTTCTCCCGGATCGGCATCCTTGGCGCCGGCATGATGGGCGCCGGCATTGCCTATGTTTCCGCCCGCGCGGGAATGGATGTCGTACTGCTCGACGAGACCCGGGAAAAGGCCCAGGCCGGCAAGGCCCGGTACAAGGCGCAGGTGGAGGCGCAGATCGGCAAGGGCCGCCTGTCCGCGGACGCGGGCACCGCCCTTCTCGACCGGATCGAGCCGACCGACACCTTCGCCGATCTCGCCGGTTGCGACCTGGTCATCGAGGCCGTGTTCGAGGACCGGGAACTCAAGGCCACCGTGACGCGCAAGGCGGCCGATGCCGCCGGGACGGCCGCCCTGATCGCGTCCAACACGTCGACCCTGCCCATCACCGGCCTGGCGCAGGCCGTCGACCGGCCCGAAGCTTTCATCGGACTGCATTTCTTCTCGCCCGTCGAGCGCATGCCCATGGTCGAGATCATCCTGGGCGAGAAGACCGGCGACCCGGCGCTGGCGCGGGCCATGGACTATGTCCAGGCGATCGGCATGACCCCGATCGTGGTGCGGGACAGCCGGGGCTTCTTCACCAGCCGGGTGTTCGCGTCCTACGTCCTGGAGGGCATGACGCTGCTCCGGGACGGCGTGAAGCCCGCGTTGATCGAGAATGCGGCGAAGATCGGCGGCATGCCCGTCGGCCCTCTCGAAGTGACCGACGCGACCAGCCTGAGCCTCCTGTGGGACGTCCGCCGGCAGTGGAAGCTGGATCTCGGCGACAAGTTCGAGCCCCATCCCGCTGATACTGTTCTCGAATTGATGGTCGAGACCCTGGACCGGCCCGGCCGCAGAGCTGCCAGGGGGTTCTATGACTATCCCGCCGAGGGGCCGAAGCGCCTCTGGCATGGCCTCACGGAACACTTCCCGCTGGCCGAGGCGCAGCCCGACGCGGAAACCGTTGCCCGGCGGCTGATGCATATTCAGGCGGTCGAGGCCCTGCGCTGCACCCGTGAGGGCATCGTCGGCCCGACCGATGCCAACATCGGGTCGATCCTGGGCTGGGGCTTCCCGGCGATCACCGGCGGCGTGATCTCCTATGTCGGCCTCAAGGGATCGGACACGTTTTCCGAGGAATGCCGGGACCTGGCGGGCCGGTATGGCGACCGCTTCTTGCCGCCGGCCGATATCGACAGTCTTCTCGCCGCCTGACTAGCGGGTGCCGGCGGCGCGAAGGCGCCGCTCCGCCGCCTCGCGGATGGCGGTCAGGATCGCCCGCGGCGTGATCGCTTCGATCTCCGTGCGAATTTCGATCAGCGCCGGTGTATCCGCTTTCAGGCAACGCTCGAACGCTGCCTCGAACTCTTCTGTTTTTTCTACTCTTTCTCCGTGCGCGCCATAGGCGCGGGCCAGCGCCGCGAAATCGGGATTGGTCAGCGGCGTGGCGCTGATGCGGCCCGGATATTCCCGCTCCTGATGCATCCGGATCGTGCCATAGGCGGCGTTGTTGACAACAATAATGACAATGTTCGCGCCATATTGGACGGCGGTCGCGAGCTCCTGGCCGTGCATCATGAAGCAGCCGTCACCGGCCAGGGCCACGACGATCCGCTCGGGCGCCGCCAGCTTGGCGGCGATGGCGGCCGGCGTGCCGTAGCCCATCGTCCCCGAGGTCGGGCCGAGCAGGGTCCGGTATTGCTTCCACTGATAGTTCTTGTGGAACCAGCCGGTGTAGTTCCCCGCCCCCATCGTGACATAGGCGTCTTCCGGCAGACGCCGGTTCAGCCAGGCCGCGATCTCGCCGAGCTGGACCGCGCCCGGTGTCGGCTCGGGCTGGGTGAACGCGAGATAGGCGTCGCGCGCGTCGCGCCGCCACTTGGCCCAGGCCGGCTTCGCCGGAGGGGACAAAGCGGCAGCCGCCGCGGCGAACCGCTTCATGCCGGCATGAATGCCGAGGGTCGGCTCATAGACCCGCCCCAGTTCCTCGCCGTCCGGATAGACGTGGACGAGGGGCTGGCGCGGCACCGGCACGTCGAGCAGGCTGTAGCCGCTGGTCGTCAGCTCTCCCAGCCGGGCGCCGACCGCGAGGATCAGGTCCGAATTGCGGATGCAGCCGGCCAGGTGCGGTTCGATGCCGATGCCCGCGAGCCCGACATACTGGTCGTGGCGGTTGTCGAAATGGCTCTGCGCCCGGAACGAACAGGCAACCGGGAGATCGAAGGCTCCGGCGAAGGCCTGGAAATCGCCCACGGCCTGCGCGTCCCATCCGCCGCCGCCCGTTATCGCGATCGGTCGCTCGGCGGACGCCAGCAGGTCGGCCAATCGGGCCATGTCCTCGGCACCGGGCGCGGCTTCCACCGCCCGATAGCGCCGGGCGTCGGCGCAGGCGGCCCGCTCGGTCAGCATGTCCTCGGGCAGGGCCAGAACCACCGGCCCCGGTCTGCCGGACGTGGCCGTATGGTAAGCACGGCTGACATATTCCGGGATACGCGCCGGATCCTCGATTTGCGCGATCCATTTGGCCATCTGGCCGAACATGTGGCGGAAGTCGATCTCCTGAAACGCCTCGCGATCGAGCATGGTTCGGCCGACCTGACCGATGAACAGGATCATCGGCGTGGAATCCTGGAAGGCGATATGGACCCCGGCGCTCGCATTGGTCGCCCCCGGTCCGCGGGTCACGAAGCAGATGCCGGGCTCGCCGCTCAGCTTGCCGTGCGCCTCCGCCATCATCGCGGCCCCGCCCTCCTGCCGACAGGTCACCACCTGAACGTCCGGTGTGTCGTGAAAGGCGTCGAGGGCCGCGAGGTAGCTTTCCCCGGGCACGCAGAAGACCCGGTCCGCGCCATGGAGGCGCAGCTGGTCGACCAGGATCTGCCCGCCCGTCCTCTGATTGCTGCCGCTGCGCCCCGAGCGCTCCGCCTCGCTCATTCGTTGCTCCTGGTAACGATCCGATACGCCGCCCGACGACGGCGGCGCTCCCCAAGCTCTATACAAGACGCCGCCGACGGGCGAAACGGCGCTGGCGGAATACCTTGGGTGGGGTTGCTCTGAACCGGGGAATGGCCTACTTGCCCTCCCCAAAGCGGCATGGCGCCGCCAATCTTGCACACGCTCAAAAACTCGAGGGGGAGTGAAGCATGGCCAGCACCGGTCCGATCAATGTCATCGCCGTCAGCGGCAGTCTCCGGCGCGATTCTTTCAACACCGCGACTCTGCGGGCCTGCCAGTCCCTGGCGCCGGACGATATGACGATCGAGCTGTTCGATCCGGAACGGCTGGCCGAGTTCCCCTTGTTCAGCGAAGACCGGTCGGCCCAGGGTCTGCCGGAGCCCGTCGCCGAGCTGTGCGACAAGATCATGGCGGCGGACGGTGTGCTGATCGCGAACCCCGAGTATCATCACTCGATGTCGTCGGTCACCAAGACGATGATCGACTGGGTCTCGCGGTCTCCCGACAAGCCCTTCAACCAGAAGCCGATCGCGATCACCGGTGCCAGCACGGGCCCGATGGGGGGGCCTTGGGGCCAGTATGCGGTCCGAACCTGCTTCATTCCGCTGGAAGGCCTGGTGCTGAATCGCCCGGAAGTGTTCGTGAAGTCGTCGAAGACGAAATTCGATGAGTCGGGTAAACTGACCGACAACGCGACGGCCGAGGAACTCGGCGCGTTTCTCGGCGCTTTCGCCGGCTGGATCCGCACGGTCGGCGGCCAGGCCCGATAGGGGACCCAAACGGCGGGATCCGTGGGGATTGCGCCGGTCGGGAGCGCGTAGAAGACATAACGCCGGAAACCGGGCGGCATGTTCAGCCTTTGCTAAGCGCCGGTCGGTTACCGAATGGGGAACCAATGCTCTAGGGTTTCGAAACGAGGGGACTTCATGCTGGCATCTATCCGGACTTGCCGCGGCGCCGCCTCGGCGCTCGTGATCGGCCTTGCAATCGCAGCCACCGAACCGACCGGCGCGGTCGCGGACTCGTGGTCGACCGCCTCCTCCGTCACGCTCAAGGCCGATGTCGAGCGGCTGGCCGAGCGCGCGCGGGGCCGCTTCGGCAAGGCCGAAGCCGAAGCCATCAAGGCTTTTTACGAGAACCGGGAGTATCAGCCGCTGTGGTATGAAGGCGGCACGCTGAGCCCCCGCGCCCGGCATCTGTTCGCGGCCCTGCGCGACGTAGACAAGCAGGGGCTCGATTCGCGGCAGTACGGCCTTCCCGGTCTCGAAGCCAAGGCTTCCGCCGCCAGCGGCGCGGCGCAGGGCAAGATGGAACTCCAGCTTACCCGCACGCTGATCGACTATGCGGGCGATCTGGCCGGCGGCAGCGTCCTGCCGAGCCGCGCCGCGCCGGGTGTGTTCCGCCGCCCCGAACGGCCCGACCCGCAGCGAATTCTCTCCGAGGCGGCCGACGCACCCAACTTCGATCGCTTCCTTGCCGGTCTCGCGCCCAAGTCGCGGCGCTACGTTCAGCTCCAGCGGGCCCTCCTGCGGTACCGTGCCCTGGCCGCCAAGGGCGGCTGGCAGAAGGTCTCGGCCGGTCCGACCCTCAAGCCGGGCATGAAGGACCCGCGGATCCTGGAGGTCCGCAATCGGCTTCGGGTCACGGGAGACCTGACCAAGACCAGCGCCGACCCCACCGAGTTCGACGACATCCTCAAGGCAGCGGTCGCCCGGTTCCAGGACCGCCACGGCCTGACCGAGGACGGCGCCGTCGGCCGCAACACGATCGCCGCGATGAATATCCCGGTCGATCAGCGCATCCGCCAGATCGAGATCAACATGGAGCGGCGGCGCTGGATGCCGAACGCCCTCGGAAGCTATTACATCTGGGTCAATCTGGCCGACTTCTACCTGAAGGTCGTCCAGAATACCGAGACGATCTACACCGCGCGCCTGGTGGTCGGTAAGACCTACACCCGGACGCCGATCTTCAGCAGCGAAGTGAAATACATCCTGTTCAATCCGCGCTGGAACGTGCCCTACAGCATCGCTTCGAAGGAGATGCTGCCGAAGATCAAGAAGGATCCGGGCTATCTCAGCCGCAACCGCTACGAGTTGCTGGGTCCGAACGGCAAGCCCCTCGATCCCAGCGCCATCGACTGGAGCGAGGTGTCTTCGCGGAACTTCCGCTACTTCATCCGCCAGGAGGCGGGCCCGGGCAACGCCCTGGGCGAGGTCGCCTTCATGTTCCCGAACAAGTTCAACGTCTTCATCCACGACACCAACGCGCGGCACCTGTTCGGCCGCACGGTGCGGGCGTTCAGCCACGGCTGCATGCGGGTCGAGCATCCGCACAAGCTCGCGGTGCTGCTGCTCAAGAGCAAGCAGGGCTGGTCGATGGACCGCATCGAGCGGGTCGTGGCGACCAAGAAGCCCGCCTCGGTCTATCTGCCCAAGCCGGTTCCGGTCCACGTGACCTACATCACGGCCTGGGCGGACCGGGACGGCACCGTCAACTTCCGGCGCGACATCTACAAGCGGGACGCCGCGCTGATCAAGGCGCTCGGCCGCCGCTGAACCGAACCCGCGACCCGCGGCGGCGGTTCGCCACAAAGGAGACCTCACGGCGTGTGCGACTGTGACCATGGGGATATGGCGGGCCTGACCCGCCGGACCCTGTTGCTGGGCTTGGCCGGGACGGCGCTGGCATCGACCACCGGCTTGCCGGCGCTCGCGGCGACGCCCGCCAGAACGATCCGATTCCTGCGCTACCATTCCGGCGAAAAGCTCGTCGCGCGCTACTATGCGGACGGTCACTACACGGACGGCGTCCTCCAGCAGATCAACAAATTGTGCCGCGACCTTCGAGAGAAGGAGCAGACGGCGATGGACGTCCATCTGATGGACTACGTCCACGCGGTCGTGCAGGCCGTCGATCCGACCGCGATGGTCGAGATCATCTCCGCCTATCGCACGCCCAAGACGAACGGCTGGCTCCGCTCGAAGAGCACCAACGTCGCCAAGCGCAGCATGCATATGGAAGGCCGGGCCATCGATATTCGGCTGCGCGGCCACGATCCCGAGAAGGTGGCGGAGGTCGCCCGCGGCCTGAAGCGCGGCGGCGTCGGCCTCTATGTCGCCTCCGGCTTCGTCCATCTCGACACCGGCAAGCCGCGGTTCTGGGGCATCACGCCCGAGCAGACCCGAAAGGCGCAGCTGGCCGCCGCCGAGCAGGCGCGGGACAACCGGCCGCAACTCGTTGCCGTTGCTCCGGAACCCGCGAACCGGCGACGGTTTGTCAGCCTCAGGCCCAGCCTGCGCCCGGACCCGGGCGACACGCTCCAGGCGGTCCGGTCCCTGCCCTCGCTCCGGCCATTCTGACCCGCAGGTTATCCACAGGCCGTTTGCCACCACCGCTTGACACCCTCGGGGCCCGGCGATAATCGAGAAGGACCGTTCGGCTCCCCAATTGGGATTAAAAGGGAACGTGGTGCGGCGACCGGTGTCGCCCATGCCACGGCTGCCCCCGCAACTGTAAGCGGCGAGCGGTCGCGCTACTGTGTCACTGGAACCGTTCCGGGAAGACAGCGCGGCCCGCCTTGACCCGTGAGCCAGGAGACCTGCCGTCCGGTGTCATCCATCTGCCGGGCGGGTAGGACCGGGAGAGCGGGCGAAAAGCTCCGTCGTGATGACAGCCTGTCAAATGGTCATCAACGGAGGCTCACAGTGCCCGCACGACCCTCAATCCGTCTTTTTTCCGCCTTTTCCTGCCTGTCTGGCATCGCCGTCGCGTCCATTGGCGCCGCATCGGCCCAGGACGGCCCGGTGAGAACCGCGCCCGAAACGGTCGTCAGCGCGGGCCGGTTGCCGACCGACATCAACAAGGTCGGCAGCGCCGTCACCGTCCTGGGCGAACAGGAGATCGTCGAACGGCAGAACCTGTTCGGCTCGGACCTGCTCCGCGACATCCCGGGACTGTCGGTCAGCCGCCAGGGCACGCTCGGCGCCAATACCCAGGTGCGTGTGCGCGGCGCCGAGGCCAACCACGTCCTGGTTCTGGTCGATGGCATGGAAGTTAACGATCCCGCCAACGGCAACGAGTTCAACTTCGGCAACCTGCTCGGGCTCGGCATCAGCCGCATCGAGGTCTTGCGCGGACCCCAGAGCGGCCTCTACGGGGCGGACGCGGTGGCCGGCGTCATCAACATCGAGACCCCGCTGGGCAAGCCCGGCCTGTTCTTCGAAGGCTTCACCGAAATGGGCTCCTTCGCCACCGTCGTCGGCGGCGCGCGGGTCAGCGGCGGGACCAAGAAGCTCAGGTTCTCGCTGTTCGGCGCCCGGGCGCGGACCGCCGGCACCAACATCTCGCGGCCGAGCGCCCTGCCCTTCGCCAACGAGGCCGACGACAGCACGAACACCACCCTGCACGGCCGGGTCCGGGCCTATGTCACCGACTGGCTGGAGCTCAACTTTGCCGGACGTTACGTCCGCTCGCGGGTCCAGTTCGACGCCGACACCAATTTCGACGGCCTCAACAACGACGCCGACCGGGAAACCAACCGCGAAGCCATCCAGGGCATCGCGACGGCCAAGCTGTCCTTTCTGGATGGCCGCTGGCAAACCAAGTTCACGGCGGGCTTCCTGACCACCGACAACGAAAACTATTCCAACGGCGTGTTCCAGACCTCGCAGAAGGGCGACCGCCTGAAGCTGGGGGGCCAGACGGCCTATACCTTCACCACGCCGAGCGTCGCGAAAGCCGAACACACGGTGATCCTGGGCCTCGAGCACGAGATCCAGCGCTTCACCCAAAAGGACATCGCCTTCGCCGGCGCCAGCGACCAGAACCGCGAGCGGAACCAGACAGGCTATGTCGCCGAGTACCGGCTGTCGCTCTGGGACCAGCTGTTCCTGAGCGGCAATGTCCGGTTCGATCATCAGGACGATTTCGAGAACCAGTTCACCTGGCGCGGCACGGCCGCCTATCTGGTCCGCTCCACCCGCACCCGGTTCCATTCGAGCGTCGGGCGGGGCTTCAAGAACCCGACCTTCACCGAGCAGTACGGGTTCTTTCCCGGCAGCTTCCGGGGCAATCCGAACCTCAAGACCGAATCGTCGATCGGCTGGGACGTGGGCGTCGAACAGCGGCTGTTTGGCAAGATGCTGGTCGCCGACGTGACCTTTTTCCAGTCGTGGCTCGAAAACGAGATCCAGAGCTTCGGCTTCGCGCCGGCGTCGGTCCGCAACCTGACGGGAACCAGCAAGCGCAACGGTGTCGAGGTGGCCTTCACCGCCAAGCCGTTCGCGAACTTCACGATCAAGGGCGCCTATACCTATCTGATCGCCGAGGAACCCAGCGGAACCCAGGAGGTCCGGCGCCCGCGCCATTCGGGCAGCCTCAACTTCAACTACCGCTTCTATCGCCAGCGGGCGAACGTCAATCTGGGCATCCAGTTCAACGGCAAGCAGCGGGACAACTGGTTCCCGCCCGCCGGATCGACCAGTACGACCTTGGGCGGCTATGTCCTGGTCAACGTGGCGGCCTCCTTCAAGGTCAGCGAGAACGTCGAGGTCTTCGGCCGAGTCCAAAACCTGTTAAACCAGCGGTATGAGGATGTGTACTCGTTCCAGGCTCCCGGGATCGGTGCCTTCGCCGGCATCAAGATCAAGTTCGGCGCGCCGATGTAGGGACCGGAGACGGACGATGACCCGGCGGCCGGCACGGGCCGCCGGGCTCGCCGCGGCCGTGCTGCTGGGCGGGGCCGTCGGCGCCGGAGCCTCGGAACAC
>CAMYMQ010000454.1 GCA_947259335.1 uncultured Alphaproteobacteria bacterium
GCTGGACGCGTTTCTCGCGGCGCTCGACGGCCTCGACCATCCCGGGCAGTCGATCGCGCTGGCCTTTGCGGTCAGTCGCGACGCCCCCGCGGCTTTCCACCGACTGAGGGCGGCCGCGCGGGCGCTCTCTGGCCGATACGCCCGTCTGTTCGTGTACCGTGAGAGGCAACCCGTGCGCGACCCGCGGCCGGAGACCGATCCGTCGGACGAGCGCGACCGGCGGGCCCAGCCGGCGCGCATGCGAAATCGCCTGCTGCGGCGGGCGCTCGGCGACGAAGACTGGGTGTTGTGGCTCGATCCGGGCGTGACCGGGCTGCCACCCGATCTGGTCTCCCGGCTGATGGCCGCGAACGCCCGTGTCGTCCAGCCGAACGCCGTGTTCGCGCCGGGCGGCCCGACCGCCGACACCCGCTGCTGGCTTTCCGAATTCACGCTCGACGAGGACTCGATGAGGCCCTACCGGTTCGACGGGCTGTATCTGCCGCCGACCGGCTATGCGCGCCTGTACCCGTCAGATTTGCGGTACCGCGACCGGATGGCCCTCGACAGCGTCGGCGGCGGCGCGCTGCTGGTCGACGCGGACCTGCATCGCGCCGGGGTTCTCTTCCCGGAAGCGCCGTATCGCGCCCTGATCGACACGGAAGGATTCGGTGCGATCCTGCGCGACCGCGGGTTCGATATTGCCGGGCTGCCCGATCTCGAGGTGATCTGCGCCGACGCCCGCCCTTCCGGCTCGGAGGTCATTCTCGCTTGACCTCGGGCAAGATCCGGACGACCTGACGCATAGAATTCGTTGCTCGCGACGGCTCGTTAGCAAGAGCGCCGCCCCGTTCCAGGAGGCAGCAGGGAAAGGACCCAACACATGCCGGAAACCGTCGGGTTCGAGACGCCGATGTCCGGGCGGGAAGCGGGCTTCGCGATCGTGGGCGATGGCGACGCCGTCCAGACGATCGTCCCGGAGAGCGACATTCCCCGCTATGAAGGCATCGCCTTCTCGACCACCGGCGACCGGATCGCCATCGCCACATCCGAAGGCAATGCGGTTCTGCTGTATCGCCGCGACGCCAAAGGCCGGTTCGAAGACGCGCCTTGCGCCCGCTTCGAGAACCCCGGTGCGCGGCTCGACTATCCCCATGACGCCGCCTTTGCGCGCCTTGGGGATCGCGAGTTGATGGCGGTCGCGAACCGCAGCGGCACCGTGTGCATCTGGGACAAGCGCGCGGACGACGCGGACTTTCCGCGCGACCCCGCGTTCGAGATCGGGGGCCCCGAGGCGGACCTGGACTATTCGGACGGGGTCGCCTTCGTCCCGCCCCGCAACGACCGATTGGCCGTCTGCAACCTGTTCGGCCGGAGCATTACCTTCTTCCGGCTGGCGTCGCATGCTCCGCTCGCTTTCCGGTTGACGCCCGAGTTCACGCTCAAGCACGAGAGCCTCTGCCAACCGGACGGCCTCGCCTTCTCGCCCTGCGGGCGCTGGCTCGCCACCGCCAATCACGGGGACAATTCGGTCAGCATCTACCAGCGGCGCAACAGGTTGTTGTCCGGCAACCGGCTGAGGTACGGGCCGAAACCGGTCGCGGTCCTTCGCGATCCCTCGCTTCTATTCCCCCACTCGGTTGCCTTCGTGCCGCGGACGAACAGCCTGGTCGTGACCAACGCCGGCGCGAACTACATCAATGTCTACGCCAAGCGGCCGGGCCGTTTCCGGCACGAATGGGCGTCGGAACCCGTCGCCCGCCACATCGTCGGCGACGAGGACGTGTTCCGGGAGATCAACGCGAGCAACAAGATGGAGGGCGGCCCGAAGGGCGTCGCCGTCCACGGCGACAGGCTGGCGATCTGCAGTCCCGAATTCGGCGTGAAGATCTACCCGCTGGTCGACCGGGCGGCCTGAGCCCGACGCCGCCAAGCCATGCCGGAGCGTGGCCGAATACTGCCGCGCCGTCTGCCCCCCGGAGGCTTGGACGCGAGGCGGCGCTCGGCGCGAAGTCGCCACAATCTGGCTCGGAAACTAAGCTATATACTCCGGCGCAGAAGCAACCGATAATCATTGCAAGAAGCGGTTCAAGCCTCTTCGGTGCGTCGGGAAACAAGGCTCGCCTAGAAATTGGGAGTAAACAATCCGTGCCATTTCGACCGGATCTAAAGGCGTCAAAGAGAAACGAGCGCCTTCAGGTGATGTTGAGCGATGTCGAGCTCAAGATCATCGACGCCTGGCGCTTCGAGAACAAGATGCCGAGCCGAGCCGCAACGATCCGGGCCCTGGTCAAGGTCGGTCTCGAAGCGAGCGGCATGGACATCGCGTCCTTCCTCAAGGATATCGACGACGTCGACGACGTCGCCAAATCCGACGAGATCGGGATCGTCTGATCGGCGGTCCCGCCGCCGTCAGGCTCGGGGGATTTCCGGCTGGACCCCGCCACCGTTTCATGTAAATGCCCTAAACATGAGCTGGTCCAAGCATGACGGCGGCAAGGGACGCCGCGCCTATCATCACGGCAATCTGCGCGAGGCGCTGGTCAAGGCCGCGCTCGACCTGATCGGCGAGAAGGGCCCCGCGGGCTTCACCTTCGCCGAGGCGGCCCGGGCCGCCGGCGTCAGCCCGGCCGCGCCCTATCGCCACTTCCGCGACCGCGAGGCGCTGCTGGCCGATGTCGCGGGGCGGGGCTTCGAACGGCTCGCGGACCGCCTGGACAAGGCCTGGAACGAGGGCAGGCCCGACCCGAGGACGGCGTTCAAGGAAGTCGGCCGGGCCTACCTCGACTTCGCGCGCACCGAGCCCGCCTACTACACCGCCATGTTCGAAACCGGGCTGCCGCCGGACCTGAGCCCCGACCTGGCCCGGGAAGGCGACCGCGCCTTCGGCGTGCTGCGCCAGGCCTCCGAGGTGCTGATCGCGACCCTGCCCGAGGGCAAGCGGCCGCCGGCGATGATGATGAGCCTGCATGTCTGGGCCCTGTCCCACGGCATCGCCTCGTTGTTCGCCCGGGGCGATGCGGCGCGCCGCGCGTTGCCGATGGCGCCCGAGGACCTGCTGGAAGCCGGCGTGCTGATCTATCTGACCGGCCTGGGCATCGACGACGCGTGATCGCCGATTTTCGTTGAATCTTGGATCCGGCGTTCCGAAATCCTCTTGACAGGAAGCATTGCCGCGACCACTTATGTGAATGTAAGAAACATTTACATTGAACCCCCAGCGAGAGGACGGACATGGAACTCGTAGGGAAACTGGACGACTTGGGAAAACCGGCCTGGATCACCGTGATGGTGCTGGGCTTCGTGATCTTCTGGCCGATTGGCCTCGCCATTCTGGCCTACCTGATATGGAGTGGTCGCATGGGATGCAGCAGACACAGCGCGGGCCGCTGGCACAACGCGCGCAGCGAGTGGCGGAGCCGCCGCCAGCGGAGAAAGTCCGAGAGCGGCAACAGCGCCTTCGACGAGTACCGGCAGGACACGCTGCGCCGGCTCGAGGACGAACAGCGCGAGTTCGAGGACTTCCTGGAACAGCTGCGTCATGCCAAGGACAAGGCGGAGTTCGACGACTTCATGCGCGACCGCAAGCGTCGGCCCAACGACAAGGACGCCCGGGACATCCCCGACGATCCGGCGGCGCAGCCGCAGACCTGACCGCCGACGGGCGACACCCCTCCCCGGACGCCGGGCCTCTCACGAGGTCCGGCGTTTTTCTTTGGCCCCGCCTTCCCGTCCAGGGTGTGGTGTATCCACACCCAATCGCCTTGCGTGTATCGCGTGCGGGTGCAATAGTTTTGACCGACCAAAAAACAGAAGACCGCCGCTGTGCGGTCCGGCACGACGGACGTCTGAAGCGCGCCGCGGTCGCCGGCGCCGGATCCAAGGGAGGATCGTATGACTGACAACAGGAAGCCTAATCGTGAAGCGGTCGAAGGCGTCGTCGAGGGGCGCCGCCGCTTTCTCGCCAAGAGTGTCACCGCGGGCGCCGCGCTCGGCACTGCGGCGATCGCCGCGCCCTTCGTCTCCAACGCCCAGGCGGCGAAGACGACGACCTGGCGCATCCAGACCTCCTGGCCCGGCGGCGTCGGCCTGACGGTGTTCAAGGAATGGTGCGCCTCGATCAAGGACAAGACCGGGGGCGAGCTCGAGTTCAAACCCTTCGGCGCCAAAGACGTGGTCGGCGACTTCCAGCTCTTCGATGCCGTGCGCAACGGCGTGATCGAGGCGATGAACCCCTTCACCCTCTACTGGGCGGGCCGGATGCCGGCGTCGGTGTTCTTGAGCTCCTACCCGCTCGGGCCGCGCAACCCGCACGAATGGGACGTGTTCTACTACGGCCTCGGCGGGCTCGAGGTTGCCCGCTCGCTGTTTTCGAAGGTCGGGATGCACTATGTCGGGCCGATCCATCACGGGCCGAACATCATCCATTCGAAGGTGCCGATCCGCTCGATCGACGACTTCCGGGGCCGCAAGATGCGCCTGCCCGGCGGCATGGTCGCCGAGGTGTTCCAGGCGGCCGGCGCCAAGACGACGCTGCTGCCCGGCTCGGAAATCTTCCCCGCGCTGGAAAAGGGCACGATCGACGTCGCCGACTATGTCGGCCCGGCGGTCAACTACGCGCTCGGCTTCCACCAGGTCACCAAATACATCTCGATGGGCCCGCCGGGCTTCATGTCGCTCTACCAGCCCGTCGATTTGATGGATCTGACGGTCGGGCAGAAGGCGTGGGACGCCCTGTCGCCGCAGATGAAGCAATTCGTCGAGATGGAGGTCCATGTCTATTCGGACATGCATCACGCCAGGATCCAGAAGGCGGATCAGGACGCGTGGAAGAAGTTCGACGAAGCCGGCACCATCGTCACCCGGCTCGGCGAGGAGGACGTTGCCAAGTTCACCAAGCTGGCCGTGCCGATCTGGTACAAGTGGGCCAACAAGGACAAGGACGCGGCGCGGGTCTTCAAGATCCAGCTCGACTACATGATGTCGGGCAGCCTGGGCTACGTCACGCCCGACGACATCAAGGGCCAGAAGCTCAAGTGGGGCTGACGGCGTGCCGGATCCGACCGGCCCGCCCCGACAGACCAGAGGGCGCCGCACCGTCGGCGCCCTCGCTTTCGGGCCCGGGGCAGCCAGCCTGGCGTGTGACCTCTCATGAACGAAATTCTCTGGCCGTTCGCGCGCCTGCTCCATGACGGCCTGCCGGCCTGGGTGCGGCTGCCCGACCTGACCTTCCAGATGCCGCACTGGCTCTACTGGTCGGCGCTGGTGGTGTTTCCGCTGGTCGCGCTGTTCCTCTACGCCCGGGAACAGCGGCGGGGGGCGTCGGGACGCGTCGGCCTGGCGACGGCCTGCCTGCTGTGGCTCACCGGCGGCTATGTCGGGCTGCACCGCTTCTACGCCCGCAGCTTCCGGCTGGGCATGGTCTTCGTCGTCCTGTTCCTGGTCGTGCTGTTCGGCAACATCCAGGCGCGGGACGCGCGCAATACCTTCTCCAACGTCTCCAACGACTTCAAGAGCGCCCAGTTCGACGTCCGCCACTACGAGCGGCAGATCGCCCGGGGCCGCGACCGGTTCAAGCCGCGCCTCGAAGAGGCACGAAAACGCCTGGCCGACGCCCGGATCAAGCTCGCTACCGGCCGGACGGCCTACGAGGCCTGGCCCGCCTTCGTCGGCTTCTTCGCCTGGCTCATCGGGCTGCTGATGCTGATCGACCTGCTCCTGCTGCCAGGGCTGGTGCGCCGCGCCGACGCGGCGGAAGCGGGCCGCCGCGAGGCGGAGGATTTCGAGATCATCACGCGTGGACCGAAAGCCGATCCGCGCGACCGGGTTTCCAATCCGTTCACCCGCGCCGTCGGCGCCGTCAGCGGCGCGACCGGCAACGTGATCGCCCTGTGGTCGGTAATCGCGGTGTTCGTCTACTATTACGAGGTGGTCGCCCGCTATGTCTTCAATTCGCCGACCAACTGGGCCCACGAGAGCATGTTCATCATGTTCGGCATGCAATACGTGCTGGCCGGCGCCTTCGCCTATCGCGACGAGTCCCATGTCCGGGTCGACGTGATCTACGAGAAGCTCTCGGTTCGCACCCGCGCCATCCTCGACATCGTCACGTCCACCGTCTTCTTCCTGTTCACGGGCACGCTGCTGATCACGTCCTTCGTCTTCGCCACCCAGGCGATGCCGACCGACGGCAACTGGGAAGTGTCGTTCACGGAATGGCAGCTCGAATACTGGCCGGCCAAGCTCGCGATCCTGGTCGGCGCGGCGCTGATCGTCCTCCAGGGACTGGCGCGCCTGGTCCGCGACATCCAGTTCCTGATCCTCGGCGCGCCGGGCGGCGACTCCCATGCCTACCGCCACGGCCCGGATCTGGGAGCCTGACCGGTGGCGCTCGAAATCGATATCGTCTGGCTCACCGTGCTGATGTTCGGCTCGCTGGCGCTCCTGCTGATGGCCGGCCTGCCGCTCGCCTTCGTCACGGGCGGACTGGCTTGCCTGTTCATCATGCTGTTCGGCCACATGGGCGAGCTGAACCTGATCGTCCAGCGCATCTTCCAGTTCATGACCGACTATCAGCTGTCGGCCATCCCGCTGTTCATCTTCATGGCCTCGATCCTGGAGCGGGCCGGGATCATCCAGCAGCTGTTCGACGTCATCCACAAGATCCTGGGCGGCCTCCGCGGCGGGCTGGCGACCGCGACCATCGTCGCCTCCACCATCATGGCGGCGATGGTCGGCGTGATCGGCGCGGCCGAGGTCACCATGGGCATCATCGCCCTGCCCGCCATGCTGGCCCACCGTTACAATCCCTACATGGCCTGCGGGTCGATCCTGGCGGGCGGCACGCTCGGCATCCTGATTCCGCCGTCGATCCTGGCGATCCTGTTCGCCGTCGTTGCCGAGCAGTCGGTCGGCGAACTGTTCGTCGGCTCGATCATCCCGGGCCTGCTGCTCTCGGGCATGTACATCCTGTTCGTGACCGCCTGGAGCTATCTCAAGCCCGGCGCGGGACCCGGCCTGCCGCCCGAGGAACGGGTCGACCTCGGCGAGAAGCTGCGGCTGATGCGCGGCATCGTCGCCCCCGTCCTGCTGATCATGCTGGTGCTCGGCGTGATTTTCACCGGCGCGGCGACGCCGGTCGAGGCCGCGGGCATTGGCACCTTCGGCGCCTTCTTCGTGGCCGCCATGCACCGGCGCCTCAACTGGTTCAATACCCGCGAGGCCGCGGTGACGACGCTCAAGGCCTCGGCGATGGTGCTGTGGATCATGTTCGGCGCGATCGCCTTCGTGAGCTTCTACGTGCTCAAGGGCGGGCAGAGCTTCGTCACCGAGGCGCTGGTCGGCAGCGGCCTCGGCCCCTACGGCATCCTGCTCGTGATGATGATCATCCTGGTCATCCTCGGCATGTTCCTCGACTGGGTCGGCATCCTGCTGCTGGCCGTGCCGATTTTCGTGCCGATCATGCTCCAGCTCGACTTCAACGGCCTGCTCGGCTTCGCCGGCCCCACCGACGGCGTGACCGATCCCAAGGACATCAAGAAGACGATGCAGCTATGGTTCGGGGTCGTCTACATGGTCAACATGCAGATGTCCTTCCTGTCGCCGCCGTTCGGCTATGCGCTGTTCTACCTCAAGAGCGTGGCGCCGCCGGAAATCGGCATGAGCGTGATCTTCAAGTCGTCGGTGCCCTTCCTGCTGATCCAGGCGATCGGGCTGGGGCTGGTCATCGTCTTCCCGCAGCTCATCCTGTGGCTGCCGAAGCAGGTCTACGGGTGACGGCGGCCCCTGTGTAACCCTGTCGCAGGGTGACTCAATTCCTTGACCGCGATTGCGCCCAGGTCGTGAAGTAAAAGCACTTCACATCGGCAGGCCTTTCCACGTGACCCTTATCCACGGTCTCGATTTCCGTCACATACGCGGCGACATCTTCGGCGGCATAACAGCCGCGGTGGTCGCGCTGCCGCTCGCGCTGGCCTTCGGGGTCGCCTCGGGCGCGGGCGCGATAGCGGGGCTTTACGGCGCCATCTTCGTCGGCCTGTTCGCCGCCCTGTTCGGCGGCACCCCGGCCCAGGTGTCCGGCCCGACGGGGCCGATGACCGTGGTCATGGCGGTGGTCGTCACCCAGTATGGCGGCAACCCCGCAATGGCCTTCACCGTGGTCATGCTCGGCGGCGCCTTCCAGATCCTGTTCGGCGTCTTCCGCATCGGCCGCTTCATCGAGCTGGTGCCGTTCTCGGTCGTCTCGGGCTTCATGAGCGGGATCGGGGTCATCATCATCCTGCTCCAGGTCGGCCCGCTCCTGGGCCACCCGACGCCGAGCGGAACCCTCGACGCGATCTCGAAATACCCGGCGATCTTCTCGATGCCGGGCCGGGACGCGGCCATCGCCGCCGCCGTCGCGCTGGCGATCGTGTTCCTGACGCCCAAGGCGATTTCGCGCTGGGTGCCGTCGTCGCTGCTCGCCCTGGTGGTCGGCACGCTGGTCGTCCTGTTCGCCTTCCCGGGCGCGCCCGTGCTGGGAGCGATCCCGACCGGGCTCCCCGCCCCGATCGTGCCCCAGTTCACCGTCGAGGCGCTGCCGGACATGGTCCGGGCCGGCCTGATCCTCGCCGCGCTCGGCTCGATCGACAGCCTGCTCACGTCGCTGATCCACGACAGCGCGACCCGCACCTACCACAAGCCCAACCGCGAACTGATCGGCCAGGGCATCGGCAACATGGTCGCCGGCCTGTTCGGTGGCATCCCCGGCGCCGGCGCGACCATGCGGACCATGATCAACGTGCGCAGCGGCGGCCGCACCCCCGTCTCCGGCGCGCTGCACGCGCTCGTGCTGCTGGCGCTCGTGCTCGGCCTGGCGCCCCTGGCCAGCTTCATCCCCCACGCCGTTCTGGCCGGCATCCTGATCAAGGTCGGCGTCGACATCATCGACTGGGGTTTTCTCAAGCGCATGCACCGGGTGCCGCGCGCCGCCGTGGTGAAGATGTTCGTCGTGCTCCTGCTGACCGTCTTCGTCGACCTGATCCTGGCGGTCGGGGTGGGCATCGTCATGGCCAGCCTGATCTACGTGAAGTCGATGGCGGACTATCAGGCCGCCAACCTCAAGGTGGCGCGCGCGCCGGGCGACGCCACTCTGTCCGACGCCGAAGCCGAGCTGCTGGCCAGCACCGGCGGCCAGGTCCTGCTGCTCCAGCCCGAGGGCCCCGTGAGCTTCGCCGGCGCCGGAACCATGGGCCGGCGCGTGGGCGAGGCCGGCAAGTTCGACGTCCTGGTGGTCGATCTGTCCGCCGTGCCC
Organism: uncultured Alphaproteobacteria bacterium; assembly: GCA_947259335.1. Classification (GTDB taxonomy): domain Bacteria; phylum Pseudomonadota; class Alphaproteobacteria; order Bin65; family Bin65; genus CAMYMQ01. The sequence goes on from CAMYMQ010000454.1 coordinate 9,272, forward strand.
ATGCTGGACAACAGCGCCGCGCTGGCGCTCGAGGAGATCATCCGACAGGCGCGGGAGGCCGGCCGACCGGCGTTCGTCACCGGGCTCCATCCCAAGGTCGAAGCCCTGCTCCAGCGCATGGGGACGCTCGATCTGGTCCACACGGACCATCGCTTTCCCGACCGGATGACGGCCCTCGACCGGGCCGCCAAGATCGTGCTCGAAATCCAGCGCACCGGGCCGTTGACCGCGGCGGACTGAGCCCCGTCCCATCCCCTGTGTGCCGCTTGGGACGGCGGGAACCGGCGTGGAGCCGCACCCTCGGTCGGATCCGCAGGCCCGAAAATCGACCGGATCGGCGGGCTCGCACGTATAAATACCATCACCGAACTCAAACCACGGAAATGGGAGATGCCATGACACCCCCCAAGACCCGCCCCTTTGCGCTCGGCCTGCGCATTGCCGCCCTGGTCGGCGCCGTCGCCCTGATGGGTGCGAGCTGCGAGCATTACCCCTACGATCCCTACGGTCCGTACGACCCCTATTACGACGCCCCCTACACGCCGTCCGGCGTCATCTATACGGTGCCGGGCCGGACCTACACGCGGCCATCCACGCGCCGGCGCACCGTTCAGCGCCGCGGAACCCAGC
>CAMYMQ010000455.1 GCA_947259335.1 uncultured Alphaproteobacteria bacterium
CCGCCGCCGCGCCCGGATCGAGCGGCGGCACTCGGATCGACTGCCCGACCTCGAGGCGCTGACCCGCCTTCACCCGGCCCCCGTCGACCCGCACCTGACCGGTGCGCAGGAGCTTTTCGAGCTTGCCGTGCCCGAGCGCCGGGAAATGCCGCTTGAACCAGCGATCGAGGCGCAGTCCGGCCTCGTCGCCGGCGACCGTGTGGTGGGTGACCCCCATCAGACCAGCAACCCGCGCAGCACCCTGAGCCCGGCCATGAAGGCCACGATCGAAAGGGCGACCGAGGCGGCGATATAGAGCGTGGCCCCGAGCCAGACACCCCGCTCGGCCAGGGTCATGACATCGAGCGAGAAGGCCGAGAAGGTCGTGAAGGCGCCCATCACGCCGAGCACCAGAAAGGCCCGGATCTCGGGCGAGGCCGACCACTTCAACGCCATCAGTTCGACCAGGGCCCCCAACAGGAAGCAGCCCCCGATATTGACGATCAGCGTCGCCCAGGGGAAACCGTGACCCAGCAGCCGGCCCGTTGCCAGATAGACGCCGTAGCGGGCGACCGCCCCGACCGCCCCGCCGGCCGCGACAGCAATCACGAGTTTCATTGTCTCGCCTCCCGTTCGGCGCGCAGCTTCGCCCAATAGTCCAGCCGCTTGGTGATCTCGCGCTCGAAGCCGCGCTCGACCGGCCTGTAGAAACGCTCGCGGGGCAGGTCGTCGGGAAAGTAGTTCTGACCCGAGAAGCCCGCCTCGGCATCGTGGTCGTATTCATAGCCCGAGCCGTAGCCCAGGTCTTTCATCAGTCGGGTCGGCGCGTTGAGAATATGCTTGGGCGGCATCAGGGAGCCCGACCCCTTGGCCGAGCGCATCGCGGCGCCAAATGCCTTGTAGGCCGCGTTCGACTTGGGCGCGGTCGCCAGATAGATGACGCACTGGGCGAGCGCCAGTTCGCCCTCGGGCGAACCGATCCGCTCGTAGGCTTCCCAGGCGGCGATCGACTGGGGCAGCGCCTGCGGTTCGGCCAGGCCGATGTCCTCGACCGCGAAACGGGTCAGCCGCCGGCAGATGTAGCGCGGGTCCTCGCCGCCGGCGAGCATGCGTGCCAGCCAGTAGAGCGCGGCGTCGCAGTCGGAGCCACGCAGGCTCTTGTGCAGAGCGGAGATGAGGTTGTAGTGGCCTTCCTGGCTCTTGTCGTAGAGCGGCGCCCGGTGCTGGACCAGGGTCATCAGCCCTTCCGTGTCGAGCGCCTCCCTGGAGGCGGCGGCAAAGACGCTCTCGGCCAGGTTCAGGAGGTAGCGACCGTCGCCATCGGCCATCGCCTTGAGCGCCGACCGGGCATCGTCGGTGAGCGCCAGGCCGCGCCCCTCTTCCGTCTCGGCGCGCACGAGCAGTTCTTCGAGTGCGGCGGCGTCGAGTCGGTTGAGCACGTAGACCTGACAGCGTGACAGCAGCGCCCCGTTGAGCTCGAACGAGGGATTCTCGGTCGTCGCGCCCACAAGGGTAACGGTGCCGTCCTCGACCACGGGCAGGAAGGCATCCTGCTGGGCACGGTTGAAGCGGTGGATCTCGTCGACGAACAGGAGCGTGCCCTGCCCGGCCTGGCGGCGCAGCCGTGCCGCCTCGAAGACCTTGCGCAGTTCGACGACCCCGGAGAAGACAGCGGAGACCGGTTCGAAATGCAGGTCGGTATGGGCCGCCTCGAGCCGGGCGATCGTTGTCTTGCCGGTGCCGGGCGGACCCCAGAGAATGTGGGAGACCAGTTGATGCGAGGCCAGCATCCGGCCGATCGGGGCGTCGGCGGCCAGCAGATGGGCCTGACCGACGACATCCTCGATTCGGTCGGGGCGCAGCCGGTCGGCGAGCGGCCGCGGGGCTGACGCCTCGAACAGGCTCGGTGCGCTTGTCGTCACAGGCCCCGGGTGAACTCGTAGCGCCGGCCGCCCCGCTCGATCGCGAAACGCCACGTGCCGTACTCGGACTTGCCGAGGGCCGCGGTCAACGCCTTGATCGTCCGGGTCGGACGGCCGTTGACCTCGAGAATGATGTCGCCGGGCCTGAAGCCCATATAGGCGGCAATCGCATCGCGGCGCAGCTTGACGATGATGACGCCGGAAGATCGCCGGATGCTGAGTTCCTCGGCATAGGCCGGCGACAGGTTGCCGACCTGGGCGCCGGACAGCGGCTGGCGCCCTTTCAGGAAGGTGAGGTTGCGCGGCGGCACCTCGGGCGCGGAGCGCAACTGCACGGTGACGGTCCGGGATTCGCCGCCGCGGATGACGCTGAGCTTGATCGTGCCGCCGATCGACATCGTCGCAAGCCGGAAACGGAGCGCCTGAATATCCGCCACATCGCGCCCGTCGATGGCGGTGACCACATCGCGCTGCTTCAGCCCGGCCTTCGCCGCCGGGCTGTCGGGAACGATGCGGACCAGCAGGACGCCGGCGACGGTCTTCAGGCCCAGCGACTTGGCGATGTCCGCCGACACGGTCTGACCCGCGATGCCGAGCCAGGGCCGGCGCAGCTTGCCGCCCGTCTCCGCCCCGCGCAGGACGGCGCGCACCATGTTCGAAGGGATCGCGAAGCCGATCCCCACCGACCCGCCGGTGCGCGAATAGATCGCCGTGTTGATGCCGACGACACGCCCGTCGAGCGTGACCAGCGGCCCGCCCGAATTGCCCGGGTTGATCGCGGCATCGGTCTGGATGAAGAAGCGATAGTCGGTGATGCCGATTGTGGTGCGCGCGAGTGCCGAGACGATGCCCATGGTCACGGTCTGGCCGACGCCGAACGGATTGCCGACCGCGATCACGACGTCGCCGACCTCCAGCTCATCCGCGTCGCGCAACTGAAGAAACGGAAAGGTCTGGCCTTCGGACTTGATCTTGAGGACGGCGATGTCGGTGCGTTTGTCCTTGAGCAGGACGGTGGCCTCGTATTCGCGCTTGTCGGCGAGCAGAACCTTGATCTGCGCCGCGTTCCGGATGACGTGGTTGTTGGTGATGATCGTCCCGTTCGCCCTGACGATCACGCCGGACCCGAGCGAGCCCGGCCGGCGGCGTGGATTGCCGTCCGGATCGAAGAAGCGGCGGTAGACAGGGTCGCGCATCAGCGGATTGTCCGCATTCGGAATCTGGGTGCGCGTGCGGATGTTGACGACGGCCGGCGTCACCCGCTTCACCACCGGGGCGAAGCTCAGCCTGACCTGGGCCATCGTGTCCGGAATCATCTTGACCGTCTGCGCCGACGCACCGGACATGACGGCAATTGTCAGCGCAAGCGCCGCAAGCGTGCCCAAAATACGATGCAAGGGGGACCTCCTTCTGGTCGGATCCGGTGGGGCGCCATACTAGCGCGCCGCGCGGCCCGGCGGAACCGAGGCCGCATAAGCAAAGAGGCAGCCTTGCGGGCTGCCTCTTCGGAATTCGTCGGCCGGGCGTGAACTACGCGGCCTCTTGTTCCTCCGCGTCGGCATCCTCGCCCTGCGGCGGCCCGGAGTCCTGCCCCTTGGCGTCGGGATCGCGGTCAACCAGCTCGATATAGGCCATCGGCGCCGAGTCCCCGAAGCGGAAGCCCGCCTTGAGCACCCGGGTATAGCCGCCCTCGCGGCCCTGATAGCGTTCGGCGAGGGTGGTGAACAGCTTGTCGGTCAGCGCCCGGTCGGCGAGCATCGCCATCGCCTGTCGGCGGGCATGCAGGTCGCCCCGCTTGCCGAGCGTGATCAGCCGGTCGGCGACGCGGCGCAGATCCTTGGCCTTGGGCAGCGTCGTCTGGATCTGCTCGTGCTTGATCAGCGCCGCGGCCATGTTGGCGAACATGGCCTTGCGGTGGGAACTGGTACGGTTCAGCTTGCGACCGCTCATACGGTGACGCATGACAATTGCTCCTTGGGTACTGCCCGGGTCCGGATCGTGACCGGAGGCTTAGTAAGGCTCTTCGAGCTTCTTGGCCAGATCCTCGATGTTCTCGGGGGGCCAGTTCGGAATTTCCATGCCGAGCTGCAGACCCATCTGGGCCAGCACCTCCTTGATCTCGTTGAGCGACTTGCGGCCGAAGTTCGGCGTGCGCAGCATCTCCGTCTCGGACTTCTGGACCAGATCGCCGATGTAGATGATGTTGTCGTTCTTGAGGCAGTTGGCCGAGCGGACCGACAGCTCCAGCTCGTCGACCTTGCGGAGCAGGTTCCGGTTGAAGGGCAGATCGCCCTCCTTCTCCTCCTGCGCGATCTCGCGCGGCTCCTCGAAGGTGATGAACATCTGGAGCTGGTCCTGGAGGATGCGCGCCGCGTAGGCAAGCGCATCGTCCGGCGTGACCGCGCCGTTGGTCTCGATCAGCAGCGACAGCTTGTCCAGGTCGGTGACCTGGCCGACGCGGGCGTTCTCGACCTTGTAGGAAACCTTCTTGACCGGGCTGAAGATCGCGTCGACCGGGATCAGGCCGATCGGCGCGTCCGCCGCGCGGTTCTGCGAGGCCGGGACATAGCCCTTGCCGAGCTCGACCGTCATCTCCATGCGCACTTCGATATCGTCGTCGAGGTGCATCAGGACGTGATCGGGGTTCATGATCTCGACGTCGTGGCCGACCTCGATCTTGCCGGCCGTGATGGCGCCCGGGCCCTTGGCGTGAAGGGCGATCCGTTTCGGCCCCTCGCCGTGCATGCGCAGGGCGAGGCCCTTGATGTTCAGGATGATGTCGGTGACATCCTCGAGCACGCCGGCGATCGACGAGAACTCGTGCAGCACGCCGTCGATTTGAACCGACGTCACCGCCGCGCCCTGGATCGAGGAGAGCAGGACCCGGCGCAGCGCGTTGCCCAAGGTCAGGCCGAAGCCACGCTCGAGCGGCTGCACGACAATGGTCGCCTGGCGCTTGGGATCATCGCCATAATCGGTGGTCAAACCGTTCGGCTTAATCAGTTCGGTCCAGTTTTTTTGAATAACGCTCATGGCCTCATACCTGCTGCCCGGCTGGGAGGATGCCGGGCGTTCTACTGTTCGGTTACACGACGCCCGGCGAAATGACCGGGCGGAACCACCGTCAGACGCGGCGCCGCTTGCGCGGCCGGCACCCGTTGTGCGGGATCGGCGTGACGTCGCGGATCGCCGTGATCGTGAAGCCGACGGTCTGCAGGGCACGCAGCGCCGATTCGCGACCGGCGCCCGGACCCTTGACCTCGACCTCGAGGGTCTTCATGCCATGCTCCATCGCCTTCTTGCCGGCGTTCTCGGCGGCCATCTGGGCGGCATAGGGAGTCGACTTGCGCGACCCCTTGAAGCCCTGGGACCCCGCCGACGACCACGCGATGGCGTTACCCTGCGCGTCGGTGATGGTGATCATGGTGTTGTTGAACGTCGCGCTGACATGCGCGACACCGGAGGTGATGTTCTTCCGTTCACGCCGCTTGACGCGGCCGGCTGTCGATGGGGTCGCCATACGAATCTCTCTCGTGCTCGGGGCCGTCCGCGGACGCCCTATTTATTTCTTCTTGCCGGCGATCGGCCGCGCCTTGCCCTTGCGGGTACGCGCGTTGGTGTGGGTCCGCTGGCCGTTGACCGGCAACCCCTTGCGGTGGCGCAGCCCGCGGTAGCAGCCGAGATCCATCAGCCGCTTGACGTTCATCGAGGTCTCGCGGCGCAGATCGCCCTCGACCGTGAAGTCGCGGTCGATCATCTCGCGGATGCGCACGACCTCGTCGTCGGTCAATTCGTTGACCCGACGCTCGCGCGGCACATTCGCCTGCTCGACGATCTTCTTCGCGAAGTGGGGGCCGATGCCGTGAATATAGGTCAGGGCAACTTCGACCCGCTTACCCGTGGGTATGTTTACGCCAGCGATACGCGCCAAGGTGCGCTCTCCTCTTAACCCGTTACTTCCGTGTTCCGTGAACCGACTGAATTTCGGAACCGATATGGCGAACGCCAAAGGGCCCCGATGGGGGCTTCCCCAGGAGCAGCAGGATTATAGGTCTGCCGCCGCCTCAGTCAAGCACGCCGCGCCGCTTCCGCGCGCCGATCCAGTATTTCCTCAAGCTGTTGCGTGACGTCCTCGATCGACGCCATGCCGTCCACTTTCTCCAACCGCCCCGCCCCATCGTAATAAGGCAGGATCGGCGCCGTCTGATCACGGTAAACCATGATCCGCTTCTTCAGCGTCTCGGCATTGTCGTCGGCCCGAACGTCGCCGCCCGATTCCTTCGCCCGGTTCTCGATGCGCGCGAACAGCGCAGCCTCGTCCACCGTGAGCTCGATGATATGGTCGATCCCGATGCCCTTCTCGACCAGCACCTGGTCGAGCTTCTTGGCCTGAGCGACGGTGCGCGGAAAGCCATCGAGGATGAAGCCCTTGGCCTGGACATCGGCTTCCTGGATCCTGTCGACGATGATGCCGACGACGACCTCGTCGGACACCAGATCGCCCCGGTCCATGATCGCCTTGGCCTGCTTGCCGATCTCCGTCCCTGCGGCAACCGCAGCGCGCAACATGTCGCCGGTCGAGAGCTGGATCATGCCGTAGCGGTCCTGCAGGCGCTGGGCCTGGGTGCCCTTGCCGCAGCCCGGCGGGCCCATCAGGATGATGTTCATCAGCGCTTGCCCCTCAGACGCGACTTCTTGATCAGGCCCTCATACTGGTGTGCCAGCAGGTGGCCCTGGATCTGGGCGGTCGTATCCATCGTCACCGAGACGACGATCAGCAGCGACGTGCCGCCGAAGTAGAAAGGTATCTGCCATTGGGTGCGCAGGATCTCGGGCAGGGCGCAGACGGCGCAGAGATAAAGAGCGCCCACCACCGTGATTCGGGTCAGCACGTGATCGAGATAATCCGCGGTCGGCTTGCCCGGCCGGATGCCGGGGATGAACCCGCCATACTTGCGCAGGTTGTCCGCGGTCTCCTGCGGATTGAACACGATCGCGGTGTAGAAGAAGGCGAAGAAGGCGATCATGCCGACATAGATCAGCAGGAACAGCGGCTTGCCCTGGCCCAGATAGGCATTGAGCGTCGTCAGCCACTCCGGGCCGCCCGTGCTCTGGAAGCCCGACAGGGTCGCCGGCAGCAGCAGGATCGAGCTGGCGAAGATCGGCGGAATGACGCCGGCCGTGTTCAGCTTCAGCGGCATGTGGGAGCTCTCGCCGCCCACCATCTTGTTGCCTTGCTGGCGCTTGGGATACTGGACCACGATTCGTCGCTGGGCGCGCTCCATGAACACCACGAAGGCGACCACCCCGACCGCCAGGACGATGAAGGCGATGATGGCGAAGGCCGACAGCGAGCCGCGACGGCCCATCTCGAGCAGCTGGCCGACAGCCGCCGGCCCGCTGGCGACAATGCCCGCGAAGATGATCAGCGAGATGCCGTTGCCCACGCCGCGCGCCGTGATCTGCTCGCCGAGCCACATCAGGAAGACGGTGCCGCCGACCAGCGTGATCACCACGGTCGCCCGGAAGAACAGTCCGGGATTGGCGACCGCCGCGCCGGCGGACGATGAGGCGCTTTCGAGCCCCGCGGCCACGCCATAGGCCTGGACCGCCGCCAGCAGAACGGTGAGGTACCGGGTATACTGGTTGATCTTCTTGCGCCCGGCGTCGCCCTCTTTCTTGAGCTGGTCGAGCTTGGGGGACACCGCCGTCAGCAACTGGATGATAATCGCAGCCGAGATGTACGGCATGATGTTGAGAGCGAAGATGGTCATGCGCTCGAGCGCGCCGCCCGAGAAGGCGCCGAGCACGGTCAGCAGGCCGCCGCTCTGATTGAGCTGATTGAAGATGTCCTGGAAGACCTGCTGGTCAACGCCGGGAATCGGGATGTACGTGCCCAGCCGATAGACGACGAGACAGCCGAGCGTGAACCACAGCCGCTTCTTAAGATCGGTCGCCTTGGAGAACGCGCCAAGGCCGAAATTCGAAGCCATTTTGTCGACGGCTGCCATCGGCTTTCCCGTTACCGGCTATCAGGACGTAGAGCTGTCGTCGCCCTGAGCGTCGGCCGTTTCCCCGTCGGGCTTTCCGGCGGATTTCTTCCCGGCAGGCGTCTTCTTGGCAGGCTTCGGCGCAGCCTCTTTGATATTGACCTTGCCCCCTGCCTTTTCAACCGCGGCAATGGCGCTCTTGGTCGCACCCGCGACCTCGATCGTGACCGCAGCGGAAATCTCGCCGTGGCCCAGCAGGCGAACGCCGTCCTTGACCCGGCGAATCACGCCGGCGGCCTTCAGCGCCGCGGCGTCGATCGGCTTCTTGGCATCGATCTTCTTGGCGTCGATCGCGACCTGCAGCCGGCCCACGTTCACCTCGGCATACTCCTTGGCGAAGATGTTCGTGAAGCCGCGCTTCGGCAGGCGCCGGTAGAGCGGCATCTGGCCGCCCTCGAACCCGGCCAAGCTGACGCCCGACCGCGACTTCTGGCCCTTCTGGCCCGATCCGGCGGTCTTGCCCTTGCCCGAGCCGATACCCCGGCCGACGCGCTTGGAGACGTAGTTCGCGCCCTTGTTGTCGGCGAGTTCGTTGAGCTTCATGTCCTGCGCCTATTCCTCGACCCGCACCAGATGGTGGACCTTGTTGATCATGCCGCGCACCGCAGGCGTGTCTTCCAACTCGCGGGTGCGATGCATCTTGTTCAGACCGAGCCCGATCAGCGTCTTGCGCTGATCCCCCGGCCGCCCGACTGCGCTTCCGGTCTGCGTGACCTTGACCGTCTTGCCTTTTGCTTCGGCCATCGACTTACTCCTTCACCTCGGCGGCGCCCTGGGCGCGACGGCCGACGATATCGGCGACCTTCTTGCCCCGGCGGGACGCAACGTCACGCGGCGACTGGATCTGGCTCAGCGCGTCGAAGGTCGCCTTGACCATGTTGTGGGGATTGGACGTGCCGGTGGACTTGGCGACCACGTCGTGGATGCCGATGCTCTCGAAAATGGCGCGCATCGGGCCGCCGGCGATGATGCCGGTACCCGCGGGCGCCGCGCGCAGCACGACCTTGCCGGCGCCGAACCGGCCCTTGATGTCATGATGCAGGGTACGGCCCTCGCGCAGGGGCACGCGCATCATCGTGCGCTTGGCCTGCTCGGTCGCCTTGCGGATCGCCTCGGGAACCTCGCGCGCCTTGCCCGAACCGTGACCGACCCGGCCCTTGCCGTCGCCCACGACGACGAGCGCGGCGAAGCCGAAGCGCCGGCCGCCCTTCACCACCTTGGCGACACGGTTGATGCTGACCAGCTTCTCGACGAGATCCGACTCCTCTCGGTCAGGGCCGTTCCGTCTCATCTCTCGCGCCATTATCTTGGTCCCGTTCCAGTATTCGTCAGAAGGACAGGCCGGCTTCGCGCGCCGCGTCTGCCAGCGCCTTGACCCGTCCGTGATAGATGTAACCGCCGCGGTCGAACACGACCTTGTCGGCCTCGGCCTTGATGGCGCGCTCGGCAATCAGCTTGCCGACCGCCGCGGCCGCCTCGGTGCCGGCCCCGTTCTTGATCTTGCCCTTGAGCTCCTTGTCGATCGACGAGGCGTAGGCGACCGTGCGCCCCTCCAGGTCGTCGATGAGCTGGGCATAGATGTGCTTGCTCGAACGGAACACCGTCAGGCGCAACCGGCCCTTGGTCTTGTTGCGCACCGTATACCGCGTGCGACGCTTGCGCCGTTCGAAGAGTTGTTTGGCTTTGGCCGCCATTGTTCCCGTCTTTCCTGCTTCGCTCGTTCCGAGCCTTACTTCTTCTTGCCTTCCTTGCGCATGACGAACTCGCCACGCAGCCGGACACCCTTGCCCTTGTAGGGCTCGGGCGGACGGAAGGCCCGCACCTCGGCGCAGAACTGGCCAAGAACCTGCTTGTTCGCTCCCTTGACCTCGATCTGCGTGTTGCGCTCGACCGACACGTTGAGACCCTCGGGGATCGGATAGTTGATATCGTGGCTGTGGCCGAGCTGCAGGTTCAGGGTCTTGCCCTGGACCGCGGCGCGATAACCGACGCCCTGGATATCCATGTTGTAGGTGAACCCGTCGGACACCCCGGTGACCAGGTTCTGCAGCAGGGCGCGCGACGTCCCCCACATCATGCGGGCGCGCTTGCCCGGATGCGACGGCTCGACGAGCAACTTGCCGTCATCCTGGGTCACCTTGACGTCGTCGGTCAGGGTGACGCTCTGCTCGCCCAGCTTGCCCTTGGCGGATACGATCACGCCGTCGATCTTGACCTCGACGCCGCTCGGCACCTCGACTGACTCTTTGCCAACACGTGACATCGAACTGACTTCCTTCCTGCGTCAGAAGACGCGGCAGAGAACTTCGCCGCCGACCCGGCTTTCCCGCGCCTGCGAATCCGACATGACCCCCTGCGGGGTCGACAGAATTCGAATGCCCAGCCCGCCGCGCTCACGCTCCAGGTTCTCGGAACCGGAGTAGACCCGGCGGCCCGGCGTCGAGATCCGGCCGATCTCGCGGATCACCGGCTCGCCTTCGTAATACTTCAGCTCGATCACGAGTTCCTTAACGCCGGCGCGCACGTCGCGCTCGGAAAAGCCGCGAATGAAGCCTTCGTTCTTGAGGACCTCGAGCACGCCGGCCTTCAGGTTCGATGCGGGTGCTGTAATCGACTGCTTGCGCGCGTGCTGACCGTTGCGGATGCGGGTCAGAAGGTCGCCGATCGGATCGGACATCGCCATGATTGTTCTTCCCTACCAGCTCGACTTGACGACGCCCGGCAACTCGCCGCGCGACCCGAGATCGCGGAGCGCGATGCGCGACAGGCCGAACTTCCGGTAATAGGCGCGCGGGCGCCCGGTCAGCTCGCAGCGATTCACCACCCGGACCCGGGCGCTGTTGCGCGGAAGCTTCTGCAGCTGAAGCTGCGCCTTGAACCGGTCCTCCGGCGGCAGCGAGCTGTCCTTCGCCATCGCCTTCAGCTCGGCCCGCTTGGCCGCGTACCGGTCGGCCAGCTTGCGCCGCATCTTGTTCTTCTCGATCTGGCTTTTCTTCGCCATTCCAACTCTCTCCTTTGTGCCGCTCGGACCGTCTAGGTCCGGAACGGCATGTCGAAACCCTTCAGCAACGCCAGGGCCTCGCCGTCTGTATCGGCCGTCGTGCAGATGATGATGTCCATGCCCCGGATCGAGTCGATCTTGTCGTAATCGACCTCGGGGAAGACGATCTGCTCCTTGATTCCCATCGCGAAGTTGCCGCGACCGTCGAAGCTCTTCGGGTTGAGACCGCGGAAGTCGCGAACCCGCGGCAGCGCGATCGTCACCAACCGGTCCAGGAACTCGTACATCCGTTCCTGACGAAGCGTCACCTTGACGCCGATCGCCATGCCCTCGCGCAGCTTGAAGGTCGCTTCCGACTTCTTCGCCAGGGTGACGACAGGCTTCTGGCCCGCGATCCGGGTCATGTCGTCGACAGCACCGTCAATCTTCTTCTTGTCCTGGGTCGCCTCACCGACGCCCATGTTGATGACGATCTTGTCGAGGCGCGGAATCTCGTGAGGGTTCTTGTACTCGAACGCCTCCTTGAGGGTCTCGCGCACGACGCTCTTGTAATGTTCGTGAAGTCTGGCCATCGCGTCGCCTATCGATCGATAATCTCGCCCGACTTCCGGGCGAAACGCACTTTGCGGCCATCTTCGAGAGTGGTGAAGCCGATCCGCGCGGGCGAATCGTCCTTCGGATCGATCATCGCCACGTTGGAGATATGGATCGGAGCTTCCTTCTCGATGATGCCGCCAGGATTGGTCTGGCTCGGACGGGTGTGGCGCTTGATCATGTTGACGCCGCTGACGACCACACGATGGTCGCCGTCCTTCTCGCCCTTGAACACGCCGAGCACGTCGCCCGTCTTGCCCTTGTCCTTGCCGGTCCGGACGACCACCCGGTCGCCCTTTCGGATCTTCAATTTCACAGCCATCTTGCGCGGCCCCCTACAGCACTTCCGGCGCCAGCGAGATGATCTTCATGAACCGGCGTGCGCGCAGCTCGCGCGTCACCGGACCGAAGATACGAGTCCCGATCGGCTCGCCGTTCTTGTCGATCAGCACGGCGGCGTTGCGGTCGAAGCGAATCGCCGAGCCGTCGTCGCGCCGGATGTCTTTCGCGGTGCGGACAATCACGGCGCGGTGGATGTCGCCCTTCTTGACGCGGCCGCGCGGAATCGCCTCTTTGACCGATACGACGATGACGTCGCCGACACCCGCCGTCTTGCGCTTGGAGCCGCCGAGCACCTTGATGCACTGCACCTTGCGCGCACCGGAATTGTCGGCGACCTCCAGCCTGGTCTGCATCTGGATCATGGGATGGGTCCTTCTTCGCCGCCGCTGGCCTAGGCGCCACTGGCAGCAGCTTCCTCGGAAACCACTTCCCAGGATTTGCGCTTGGAGATCGGCCGGCACTCGCGAATGCGCACGACGTCGCCAACCTTGCACGCGTTGCTTTCGTCGTGGGCCATGAACTTCTTCGAGCGCCGGATGAATTTCTTGTACAGCGGATGCATCACGCGACGCTCGACCGAGACGACGATCGTCTTCTCGCCCTTGTCGCTGGTGACCACCCCCTGAAGGACCCGTTTGGGCATTGCTTAACTCCTAGACCGCAGCGCGGTTTTTCTCGGTCAGTACGGTTTGAACCCGCGCGATGTCGCGGCGCACCACGCGTGCACGGGCGGTATTCTCGAGCTGCCCGCTCGCGGCCTGGAAGCGCAGGTTGAACTGCTCCTTCTTCAGCTCGAAGAGCTGCTCTTTGAGCTGGTCGGTCGATTTTGCCCGAAGGTCAGACGCAATCATCGCCTACTCCTCCTCGCCGAGCCGCGTGACGAACTTGGTCTGGATCGGCAACTTGGCCGCGGCCAGTTCGAACGCCCGCTTGGCGACGTCGATGGGAATGCCGTCGAGCTCGAACAGAATTCGGCCCGGCTTGATCCGCGCGGCCCACCACTCGGGCGAGCCCTTGCCCTTGCCCTGCCGGACTTCGGCAGGCTTCTGGCTGACCGGCACATCCGGAAATACACGGATCCAGACCTTGCCGGCACGGCGCATGTGACGCGTGATCGCACGGCGTGCCGCCTCGATCTGGCGCGAGCTGATCCGTCCCGGCGTCACGGCCTTGAGGCCGTAGGCGCCGAAATTGACCTGCGCACCGCGCTGCGCATTGCCGTGAATACGGCCCTTGTGCTGCTTGCGGAACTTGGTTCGTTTCGGACTGAGCATTTCCCTGTATCCCGCCTATCGGGCCGTCTGCTGATCGAAGGCGCGCTTTTCCTGGGCCATGGGGTCGTGCTCCATGATCTCGCCCTTGTAGACCCAGACCTTCACGCCGCACGCCCCGTAGGTCGTCTTGGCCGTCGCCTCGCCGTAGTCGATGTCGGCGCGCAAGGTGTGAAGCGGCACGCGCCCTTCGCGGTACCACTCCATCCGAGCGATCTCGGCGCCGCCCAGACGGCCGGCGCAATTGATCCGGATGCCCTGGGCGCCCAGGCGCATGGCCGACTGGACCGCACGCTTCATGGCGCGTCGGAACGCAACCCGGCGCTCGAGCTGCTGCGCGATGTTCTCCGCCACCAACTGGGCCTCGATCTCCGGCTTGCGGATCTCGAGGATGTTGAGACTGACCTCTCCGCCCGTCTTGGCGGCGAGTTCCCGGCGAAGATTCTCGATATCGGCGCCCTTCTTGCCGATGACAACCCCCGGACGCGCCGTATGGATCGTGATCCGCGCGCGCTTGGCCGGCCGCTCGATGACGATGCGGCTGACGCCCGCCTGGGACAGCCGCTTCTTCAGATACCGCCGGAGCTTGACGTCCTGGAGCAGCAGATCGCTGTAGTCGTGATCGGCATACCAGCGCGAATCCCAGGTCCGGTTGACCCCGAGGCGCAGCCCGATCGGATTGACCTTTTGACCCATTACGCTGTCTCCTCGGTCTCGCGCACGATGATGGTGAGACGGCTGAACGGCTTGACGATCTTCGCCGAACGGCCGCGTGCCCGCGCGCGCCACCGCTTCATGATGAGGCTTTTGCCGACGAAGGCTTCCCGGACATACAGCCGGTCGACGTCGAGCCCGTGATTGTTTTCCGCGTTGGCGATGGCCGACTCGAGCACCTTCCTGACGTCGCCGGCGATGCGGCGGCGCGAGAAGGCGAGTTCCGTCAGCGCCCTGTCGGCCTTCTTGCCCCGAATCATCGACGCGACCAGGTTCAGCTTCTGTGGGCTGATCCGGATCTGGGTCGCCACGGCCTGGGCCTCGTTGTCGGCGAGGCTACGCTCGCGCTTCGGCTTGCCCATGACTAACCCCGCCTCGCCTTCTTATCCGCGGCGTGGCCGTGGAAGGTGCGCGTCGGCGAGAACTCGCCAAACTTGTGGCCGATCATATTCTCGGTGACGAGCACCGGAATAAACTTCTGGCCGTTGTGCACACCAAAGGTGATGCCGACGAATTGCGGCAGGATGGTCGACCGGCGCGACCACGTGCGTATCACGTCGTTGCGGCCGGATTCCCGAGACTTCTCCGCTTTTTTCAGAAGGTATCCGTCGACGAACGGACCCTTCCAAACAGAACGAGCCACTATACCGCTCCCTTACCGCTTCTTCCGCACATGACGCGTGCGGATGATCAATTTGTCCGAACCCTTCTTGCCGCGCGTGCGGTGACCCTTGGTCGGCTTGCCCCACGGGCTGACCGGATGGCGACCGCCCGAGGTGCGGCCTTCGCCGCCGCCGTGGGGATGATCGACCGGGTTCATCGCAACGCCGCGAACTGACGGGCGTTTGCCGAGCCAGCGAGACCGGCCGGCCTTGCCGAGCACGATATTCTGCTGGTCGGGATTGGAGACGGCGCCGACCGTCGCCATGCACTCGGCGCGCACCATCCGCATCTCGCCCGACGTCAGCCGAAGCTGGGCATAGCCCGAGTCGCGGCCGATCAGCTGCACGTAGGTGCCGCCCGCCCGGGCGATCTGACCGCCCTTGCCCGGCTTCATCTCCACGTTGTGGATGATGGTGCCGATCGGCATGGCCGACAGCGGCATCGCGTTGCCCGGCTTGACGTCGACCTTCTCGCCCGCTTCCACCACGTCGCCGGCCTTCAACCGCTGCGGCGCGAGGATATAAGACAGCTCGCCGTCCTCATACTTGACCAGCGCCAGGAACGCTGTCCGGTTGGGATCATACTCGATCCGCTCGACCGTCGCCGTGCCGAACCGCTGCCGCTTGAAATCGACGATGCGGTAGCGCTGCTTGTGGCCGCCACCGATCCGCCGCGCGGTGATCCGCCCGTGGTTGTTGCGCCCGCCGTTGCGGCTCTTGCCCTCGGTCAGGTGCTTGACCGGCTTGCCCTTCCAGAGCTGCGACCGGTCAACCAGGACCAGGCCGCGTTGGCTCGGCGTCGTCGGCTTGTATTTTTTCAGAGCCATCGCGTCAGACCCCCGTGGTCACGTCGATCGTCTGGCCTTCGGCCAGGGTGATGATCGCTTTCTTGTAGCCGGTGCGCTGGCCGCGGCGTCCGCGGAAAACCTTGCGCTTGCCCTGCTGGTTGAGCGTATTGACGTTGGTCACCTTGACCCCGAACAGCCCTTCGACCGCCGCCTTGATCTCGGGCTTGGTCGCGGTCGGCGCGACCTTGAGCGTGACCTGGCTGTGCTCGGAACCGCGAGTCGCCTTCTCGGTGATCACGGGCGCCCGGATGATGTCGTACATCTCATCCTTGGTGAGCACGGTCTTCTTGAAATATTTCCAGGTCATTTCAGGCGCGCCTCCAGCGCTTCGACCGCAGACGTGGTCAGCACCAGCGTCTCCCGCCGCAGGATGTCGTAGACGTTGGCGCCCTGCTGCGGCAGCACATCCACGTTCTGCAGATTGGCCGAGGCCAGGGCGAAATTCTCGTCGACCTCCGGCCCATCGATGATCAGAACGCTCTTCCAGCCCAACTTGTCGAGCTGCTTCGCAAGACTGCCGGTCTTGGCGTCGCCGAGCTTGGCGTCCTTGAGGACGATCAGCTTGCCCTCGGCCTGCTTGGCCGACAGCGCCGTCTTGAGTCCGAGCCGCCGGACCTTCTTCGGCAAGGCGTAGCCGTGATCGCGCGGATGAGGACCGAAGATGACCGCGCCGCCGCGGAACTGCGGCGACCGCAGGCTGCCCTGACGGGCACGGCCGGTGCCCTTCTGCTTGAACGGCTTCTTGCCCGTGCCCTGGACGTAGGCGATGGTCTTGGTGTTGTGCGTGCCCGCGCGCCGCTTGGCAAGCTGCCACCGCACGACGCGATGCAGGATGTCCTTGCGCACCGGCAGCCCGAACACGGCTTCGTCGAGATCGACGTCGCCCGCGGCCTTGGCGCCCAGGTCGATGACTTTTGCCTTGATCGTCATCAGTCCTTTTTCTCCTCGGCGCTGGCCTCAGCCGGGGCATCCGCCGCGGGAGCCGTATCGGCCGCCGTCGTTTCTTCCACAGGCGCTTCGCTCGCGACCGGCGCGGCCTCCGCCTCGACCGGGGTCTCCGGCTCGGCTTCCTGGGCCGGGGCCCCGCCCTTCAGCGCGGCCGGTATCGGCAGACCCTCGGGCGCCGCCGTCTTGGCCGCGTCGCGGATCTCGATGATCGAGCCCTTCGGGCCGGGAACGGCACCCCTGATCAGGATCAGGCCGCGATCCACGTCCGTCCCGACAATTTCCAGGTTCTGGATCGTCTGACGGGTATGGCCCATGTGGCCGGCCATCTTCTTACCCTTGAACACGCGGCCGGGATCCTGGCACTGGCCAGTTGACCCGTGCGACCGGTGCGAGATCGAGACGCCGTGCGACGCGCGCAGGCCGGCGAAGTTGTGACGCTTCATGGCGCCGGCGAAGCCCTTGCCGATGGTCACGCCCGAAACGTCGACCTTCTGACCCTCGACAAAATGCTCGGCCGAAATCTCGGCGCCGACGTCGACCAGCTTGTCGGCGTCCACGCGAAACTCCACCAGGCGCCGCTTCGGCTCGACCTTGGCCTTCGCAAAGTGGCCGCGCATCGGCTTCGACACGGTCTTGACCCGCGCCTTGCCGTGGCCGAGCTGAATCGCGGTGTAGCCGTCGCGGTCCTGCGTGCGCTGGGCAACGACCTGGCAGGCGTCGAGCTTGAGCACGGTGACCGGCAGATGCGTTCCGTCGTCGCGGAACACCCGGCTCATGCCAAGTTTTTCGGCGATGACCCCGGTACGCATCAGGCTTCTTCCTTCAGCTTGATGTCGACGTGAACGCCGGAGGCAAGATCGAGCTTGCCCAGCGCGTCGACCGTTTGCGGCGTCGGATCGACGATGTCGATCAAACGCTTGTGCGTGCGAATCTCGAACTGCTCGCGCGACTTCTTGTCGATGTGCGGCGACCGCAACACCGTGTAGCGCTGCAGCCGGGTCGGCAGCGGAATCGGCCCGCGTACCTGGGCGCCGGTCCGTTTGGCCGTGCTCACGATCTCACCCGTCGACTGGTCGAGCAGGCGATGATCGAAGGCCTTGAGCCGGATTCTGATCGTTTGGTTTTCCATTACCGTACCTAGTCAAGACACAGGCGGCCGAAGACCGCCGGTGCGCGCGAATTCAAAACTACTTGACGATCGAAGCGACGACGCCGGCGCCGACGGTGCGGCCGCCTTCGCGAATGGCGAAGCGCAGGCCCTCGTCCATCGCGATCGGCTGGATCAGCTCGACTTCCATCGTGATGTTGTCTCCC
>CAMYMQ010000456.1 GCA_947259335.1 uncultured Alphaproteobacteria bacterium
CCCGCCGACAAGATCGCCGCCATCGAGACCCTCGCCGCCGGCGGCGCGCGGGTGATGATGGTCGGCGACGGCCTCAACGACGCCCCGGCGCTCGCCGCCGCCAGCGTCTCGATGTCGCCGTCGAGTGCCGCCGACATCAGCCAGAACGCCGCCGACGTGGTCTTCCAGGGCGATCGGCTGTCGCCGATCCTCGACGTCCTGACCGTCTCCCGGCGCGCCGACCGGCTGGTGCGCCAGAACTTCGGGATGGCCGTCGCCTATAACCTGGTGACGATCCCGGTCGCCATGGCCGGGCTGGTCACGCCGCTGATCGCCGCCGTGTGCATGTCGGCCTCGTCGATCGCGGTGGTCGTCAATGCCCTGCGCCTGTCGCGCGGCGTTAGAGCTGGAGGCACGTCTTGAGCGTCCTCGTCTACCTGATCCCGATCGCCCTGTTCCTGGGCCTGCTGGGCCTCGCCGCTTTCCTGTGGTCGCTCAGGTCGGGCCAGTACGAAGACCTCGACGGCGCCGCCGAACGCATCCTGTTCGACGAGGACGACGACGACAGCGCCCCGCCGCGCTGACCTCTGCGCCGCTTGAGCCCGGCCCCACCCCCCTGTACCCTCTTGCGCGCGGGCATCCTCGCCCGCGGGACCCATCGGAACGGAGGCCATCGCATGGCAACCCTGTCCTTCGATGCGGCCCCGGTGCCGATCCGCGACGATATCCGGGCGGACCTGCCCGAGGTTTGGGCGGACATCGGCAGGCCGGGGACATGGCTGACGGCGGAACGCCGGGTCGCCATCGCCGCCGAGGCGCGCAACGCCACCCACTGCACCCTGTGCGCCGAGCGCAAGGCGGCGCTGTCGCCGTTCACCGTCAAGGGCGCGCACGACATCCTGGGCGACCTGCCCGAGAACTATGTCGAACTGATCCACCGGGTGATGACCGATTCGGGCCGGCTGAGCCGTAAATGGCACGAAGCCATCGTCGCGACCGGCATGACCAAGGGCGAATACGTCGAGACGGTCGGCGTGATCGTCTGCACGGTCGGCATCGACACCTTTCACCGGGGCATCGGCATGGACCCGCCGCCCCTGCCCGAGCCGGAGGCCGGCGACCCGACCCCCTACACCCCGCCGGGACTGGAACACGAACTGGCCTGGGTGCCGACCATCGACCCGGCCCGGATCGGCCCCGACGAGGCGCCCCTCTACGAGGGCGGCCCCGCGCACATCCGCCGTGCCCTGACCGCGGTGCCGGCAACGGTGCGGAGCTTCTGGAAGATGGCCAACGTGCTCTATCTGCCCGGCCATCAGATGCGCGACTTCGCCAACGAATACCGCGCCATCACCCACGCCCAGATCGAGCTGGTCGCGGGGCGGGTGTCGGCCCTCAACCAGTGCGTCTATTGAACCACCAGCCATGCGGCACTGCTCCGTGCGAGCGGCGAACATACTGGTGAGAAAATCGATCTGAACGCGGTGATGGGCGAGGCCGGCGACGACAGCGGCATCCCCCATGCGACCCTGCTGATCGAGTTCGCGGAGGCGGTCCTGGACCCCGACGAGAACCGCATCGCCCGCGCCCGCAAGGCCGTGGCCGAGACGATGGGCGAAGCCGCCCTGGTCGACGCCGCGGCGGTGGCGGGCAACTTCAACGCCATCGACCGGGTCGCCGATTCCACCGGCATCCCGCTGGAGCCCGAAAAGGCGGCAATGACCGAGGACTTCCGGAGCGCGCTGGGCATCAACGACTTCGGCAAGGCGAGGTCGAGCGAGGCGGCGGAATAGCCGGCGAGCCGTTGTCCTACGGCAGGGTCGAGATCAGGCGAACCAGCTCCGACTGGCGCCGGGTTTCGGTCTTGTGGAAGATGTTGCGCAGATGCACCCGCGCGGTGTTCCGGGCGATGCCCAGACGGCTGGCGGCCGCGCCGATCTCCTCTCCAGCGGCCAATGCAAGCGCGATCTGCGCCTCGCGCTCGCTGAGGCCGTAGGTCTGCAGCATGTCGGCTGCGGTCAGCGGCCGCACCAGATCGGGGTCGCTGACGTAGACGACCGCGCGGATGCCGTGCGGCGCGAAAAGCGGGTCTGCCGCCGGCAGGGGCGCGACGCTGACGACATAGGGCCGACTGCCGTTCAGCCGGCCGACCAGCATGCGTCCACCCGCGCCGGCGCCCTCGCCCACAGATGTCTTCAGCGCATCGTCGAGCAGCCTGCCCAGCCTGACCGCATCCGGAGGTCGGCGGGCTCCGACGCCCTCGGCTCCGAAGGTTACGCCGTCTCCCTTTGAAGCGATGGTGCGGGCGGCGCGGTTGGCAAGCACGACCCGGCCCGCACCGTCGACCAACAAAACACCGTCGGGCCGCCGGTCCAGGACGGCGACGAGCGCACCCAGGGTCTCCTCGCTGGAGTGCAGCAGACTGGCCCCGCGCACCGCCTGGGCGATGTGCGGCAGCATCAGGTTCATGAACCGGATTTCCGCCGCCTGCACGTGGCCTTCTTCAGGGGTCCGCTGGACGGTGAAGTACCAGGTAATCGGGCTCAGGAAGTCGCCGGCCCGGACCCGCGCGCCCATACAGTATTTGACGCCGTATTCCTCGGCCGCACGGTTGAACACCTCGCTCGACTGGACGAACTCTTCATCGAATAACGAGCAGTCGTAATAGACCTGGTCGCGGCTTATTCCGGCGAGCGCGTGCATGCGCGGGTCGTTCGCCGCGCCTTCCCCGGCGTAATAGGAAAGCACCCTGTCCCGGTCGAGATTGGCCAGTTCGAATGAACTGCCGCCGGTCTCCTCGGCCAGAACGCCCAGAATAGCACCCGTCGACCCGGTAACTTCGGCGACCGAGCGCAGCGACGATTCCCAGTCGCCGCGGCCCAAGGCCGCACCGTAAAGCTCGTGAAGAACACGGCTGAAGGTGTCGAGTGAAACGTCTCGCACGATCCCCTCTCTGCACCGACCATAGCACTTTGGATGCGTTATGGGAAATTATTGGTCGGTACGGCAGAAGCAATCGAAGCTTGCAAGAGTATCGGCTAATCCAAATGAGGTATTCGCCAAAGTTGAACTTCTGGAGGCCTTGGAATTTTTTGAAACGGGTGTCGGAGATGCCTCTAACCGCGCAAATGTTTAGCTCCCAAAGCTTTGAGGAAGCAAATGAAGAAAATTCTGCTTGTGACCATGACCGCCGCGTCGACCGCGTTCCTTGGCGCGCACGCTTATAACGCATCAGCACTCGACCGCAAGGCTCCAATACCGAGCATTGTGCGGACACCGCAAAAGGTCCCGGCCTCGTTCGACCTGATAGCCAAATCGCTCAAAAAATCCGGCGTCGAGGACAGCAAGATCGTCGCCTTCTTGCACCGGTTGGCGGAGGACAGGGAGAAGGCGCGCCAGTTCGACGCCCTTCTAAAGGCGGGTAAGGTGATCGCCATTCCCGACACGTCCCCGTATTGGGTGGAATCGATCAAGTATTCCGGCCCGTCCACGCAAATCGCCGCAACACCCCCGCAATGCACGGAAAAGGTCCAAAGCAATCAGAACGTCTCGAATAGAATCCTCGTCCGCGCGCGCGTGTGCGCTACCACCGTAGGCGGAAGCGGGCGAGTAAAGGCGTGGTATTACAAGAAGGTCACAACGATCAAATGGGTCCTGACCCGCGCTTCCACCATCAAGGTCTGGGGCAAGCTTCAACGCCTGAGAAGCAATGGTTCTGTCGCTGCAGAATGGGAATTTAGCGACCAGAAGGCCAATCGCACGAATCTCCATGCGAGTCGCTTCAAGACGAAGCTTCCCGGGCAGAAGATGCGGCTATTGGTCGGCTGCGGAATCGCGAATAACAGCCTCCAGGCATGCGCCGTACCACCGTCGATCACCCGGCCTTGACGCTCGGTATCGGCACGCACCTCTGGCATAACCTGAGAGGTTAGGCGCACTCGAAGAGCCGACGGGTTCGGCCGTCACTCAAGGATGGCCGGACCCGTCCCTACCTTTTCAGGAGTTGGCCATCGACTTAGCCACGTCGGCGATGCCGCCAACCGAAGGCATCGGTTAGCAATTTTCTTTCGGGGATCTTCTTGAACTCGGGCCATCGGGAAAAGTCCGCTCAGAACTTGATCCGCCCCCCAAGCACGATCAGATGCGCGCCGTCGAGCTTCGTGCCGATGCGCTTCGCATCGTAGAAGGCGTAGCCCAGGTAGACGTCGGCGGCGGCCGCGTCGATCTCCTGCAGCACCGCGGCGTTGACCCGCCAGGCGTGGATGTCGTTGCCCGGCGCCGCCGAAAGGTAGGCGCCCGAGACCACGGAGAAGCCGCCGTGGGACTGCGCGTAGCCGAGCGAGAAATAAGTCTTGCCGGGTGACCACAGCCGCCGCTGCCAGCCGGTCTCGACATACCAGTAGTAAGGGTTCATCACCCCGGGGGCGTTCTCGACCCGGGTGGTGCCGGCCGCGAGCGCGAGGCTCAGGCCCGTCGGCAGGTGCAGAAGCCCGACCGATCCGGTGACCGTGTTTGACGCAGATGGCACGACGCCCGGGACGGTCGCGCCCGACGCCGGCGAGCGGATGAAGCCCAGCCCCGCCAGCACACGCAGGTGCTTCGCCCCGAGGGGATGGCCGAGATAATGGGCCGCCGCGTCGACGACGTCGTGCTCGGCGTGGGAGACGCGAACGTGGAACCCGCCGATGCGGGGCGAGCCGTACATGACCCGGTTGCCGCGCCGGACCGTCGCGGCGACGCCGTAGTACAACCCGGGCGCGATCGCGTTGGCCGCGACCTCCTGGCCGGTCGACGTCGAGTTGAGCCGCACGCCGGCATCGAAGACGATCGCGGCGAAGACAGTGCTGGTCCCGGACAGGGTGAACAGTCCGGCCGCCTCGGCGGCGAGCGAGCCCTGCCCGATCCAGAGCGTGCCGAACCGGGCGTGGTTGAGGGAAAGCTCGACCGTGCGCGCCTGGATCCCGATATTGCCGTCGTTGACGTCCCCCGTGATCGACCGGCGGTTTTCGGTCCATTCGACTTCGGTGATGCCGGACACGACAAGGCCGGGTGCGGCCCGGGCCCGGGCCAGGATGCCGACGCGCGACGGCGAGCCGTCATTGTCGACGTGATGGACGCTGCCGTCACGCCGCGCCGCATGGAAAACGATAGACCGGCTGACTTGGCCGTAGACAGTGACCTTGACCCGGGAACTTGCTGACGCGACAGATAATTTGGACGGCGCGACCTGACGGTGCTCAAGACGGGCCGCCCGGCCTTTAATCCTGCGGAGATCGGCTTCGAGATCGGCAAGTCGGCGCGCGAGGTCGGGGCTCGGCACGGCCTCGCCCGCCACGATCGGCGAAATCGGCGCTCCATAACACAGCGCGACTATCATGAGCGCTAACCGGGGGCAGCCAGCGCTCGCGTGATCGAACGACATCGTTCTTCACTCCCGCCAAAACGGCGGTGCGCTGCTGGCGCCGGCAACACCGCCGCGCCCCCAATGCTCGTCCTTACAATGCGCCTCTGCGGATTGCAACGGCCCCGCGACCGAGCTGGCCTGTGTGCCGACGATCGACCCCGGGCGGTTCGGCCCGGCCGAGGCGCCGATCCATGACGGCGGACCCGCGCGCATCCGCCGAACGGTTCACGGGGCCGGCGAGCGATCACCGGCCCCATTTTTCGTGCCCTGCTCTCCGGATCGGGAGACGCCATAGCCCATATGGGCCATGTACGCCGACGAGTGACATGGTCGGATTGCCCCTCTCGCATGCCTGTCGCATGCGACCGACCAAAAACCCGGGAGGGGAGAAAAATGAGGAAATTCGTCACCGGCGCCTTGTGCGTCTCGGCCCTGGCCGTCGGCCTGGTCCTGGCCGCCGCCGTGCCGGCAACGGCCGGCGTCACCGGGCTCGCCGTTGCCACCGATCCCGCGCGGGCCCAACAGATCGCCCCGCCGGCCGCCACGGCCGTGCAACTGGCCTCCTGCATCCGGCGAAACACCGTGTGCCGGCGGGTCAACGGCCGGCGGACGTGCCGGGTCTATCGCGTGCGAGTCCGTTGCCGCAACAGCGGAACCTTCCATCGCTCCAAGCAGTACATCCGCAACAAGTTCCGGAACAACAACAAGAACCGGCGCCGGTACCGCCGGCACCGCAACGGCGGCCCCGGGGTTCGCGGCTAGCCATTCGCGTCTCGCGGGGCCAAGGAAGACCCGCGCCCGCCACCACTATCGACCGGTAGGGGGCGATCTCCCGCCCTCTACCGGCGCTGGCGACGCACCGCCCACGACGGACGGGGCGCGAAGCGACTTGTCCCGCCAACTTCCCAGTCCCGACCGATCTATGATTTAATTCCTTGATCGAAGGCCGCTGCGATCTCAAATCTAGGGTTCCGTCCCGGCGTCATCCCCGACGAGGCGGAACCCTTCACCGTAAAACTCGGGTCTGGCCGCCCCGGACGCGGAGAGGAGCCGAGTAAACCGGCGGCGGCCGATTACAAAAGATGACAAATGCCGACACCCGGAAGACGCTGGCCGCAGCCGCAACCGGCAAGAAGATAACCGCTGATAACCGATGATAACCTTCGAGAGGTTTCACCCCAGATGGATCGTCGGTCCCTCGCCCGCCTCGACGACCCGGCCGATGACTGCAGCCGCGACATATCCCGCATCCCGAAGTCGGGCGACGCAGAGTTCGGCCGCTGCGTCCGGCACGCTGGCGAGCAGGCCGCCGGCGGTCTGGGGATCGAACAGAATCGGAGCATCGCCGGTCAGGCCGGCCAGCAAGGGTTCGGCGACCCGGGCATTGCCCGGCTGGAGCGTGCTTTCGACGCCGTGCCCGAACAGCTCCTCCGCGCCCGCCAGGACGGCCAGTCCGGCACGGTCGATCCGCGCCGCGCAGCCGGAAGCCTCGAGCATTTCGCCCAGATGCCCTGCCAGGCCGAAGCCGGTCACGTCGGTGCAGGCGGTCGCGCCCGCGGCAAGCAGGATGCCGGCGGCGTCCTGGCTCGACTGGAGCATCGAGGCGAGCGCGGCGTCCATCCAGCGCGCCTCGGCTTCGCCGCGCATCGCGCCGGCGAGGATCACCCCGGTGCCCAGCGGCTTGGTGAGGATCAGAACGTCACCGGGCCGCGCGCCGCCCTTGCGCATCAGCTTGTCCGGATCGGCGTCGCCGTTGACGGTGAATCCCAGGCTGAGTTCCGCCCCCTCGCCGGTATGGCCGCCGATCAGCGCCACCCCGGCGGCGTCGAACATCGCCACCGCGCCGCGCAGGAGCTGGTCGAGATCAGCCTCCGTCTTGTCCGGGTCGGCGAAGGGCAGCGTCACCGTGGCAAGCGCGGTGCGGGCGGTCGCGCCCATCGCGAAGATGTCGCCGAGCGCGTGGTTGGCGGCGATCTGCGCGAAGACATAGGGGTCGTCGACGAAGGCGCGGAACTGGTCGACGGTCTGGACCATGACCCGGCCCTCCGCCGGCACGATCACCGCCGCGTCGTCGGGCGCGCCCAGGCCGACCAGTACGCCGGGCGGCGGCGC
>CAMYMQ010000457.1 GCA_947259335.1 uncultured Alphaproteobacteria bacterium
CGCAGGTGGTGGTCTGCGGCGCGCCCGGCGACGCCAAGGCGCAGGCGCTGGAGGATGCCGCCTGGGCCGCCTCGGTGCCGAACCGGGTCTATCGCCGCATCGCGCCGGACGAGGCCTTGCCACCGGGCCACCCCGCCGAGGGCAAGGGCCTGATCGACGGCAGACCGGCCGCCTATGTCTGCCGGGGCGCCATCTGCACCCTGCCGATCACGGACCCTCAGGGGCTCCTGGACGAGCTGACCCGCTACTGACCATGCCGGCGATCACCGTAGCCAGCCCGCTCGGACCCCTGACCGTCATCGAATTCGAGGGCGCGATCACCGCGCTGCGCTGGGGGCAAGCGACCGCCCCAGAGCCGACGCCCCTGCTTACCCGGGCCGCAGCCCAGCTAGACGCCTATTTCCGCGCCACGCTGACACGGTTCGACCTGCCCTGCACGCCCGCCGGCACGCCGTTCCAGAGGGCTGTCTGGGACGCGATGCTGCGCATCCCATACGGCGAGGCACGCACCTATGGCGACATCGCCCGCGACCTCGACGATGCCTCGCCCCAGGCCGTCGGCACGGCCTGCGGCGCCAATCCGATCCCCATCTTGATACCGTGCCACCGCGTCGTCGCCGCCGGCGACCAGCTCGGTGGCTATTCCGGCCAGGGAGGCGTCGTCACCAAGCGCCGGCTTCTCGAACTCGAAGGATGGCCCGGTGTGGCCCAGCGCGACCTGTTTGCGGCCGACGACACCCTTCGGCGCCCCGACTGGGCGACCACCGCCAACGGGTGACAGGCCCGCATCGCACCGATTATTCTGCGCCACGACATCAAACAGCAACAAACAGCCACCGGGAGGGGCACCATGGCAGACATCACCATTAACGGACCCGACGGATCCTTTTCCGCCTACCGCGCCACGCCGGCCTCGGGCAGCGGGCCGGGCCTGCTCGTGATCCAGGAGATCTTCGGCGTCAATCATGTCATGCGGGACCTGTGCGACGGATACGCCGCCCAGGGCTATGTCGCGGTGTGCCCAGACCTCTTCTGGCGGCAGGAGCCCGGCATCCAGATCACCGACCAGTCCGAAGAGGAATGGCAGCAGGCGTTCAAGCTCTATCAGGGTTTCGACGAGGCCAAGGGCGTCGAAGACCTCAAGGCGACGCTCACCCACATGCGGGACGATTCCGCCGTCACCGGCAAGGTCGGAACGGTCGGCTACTGCCTCGGCGGCAAGCTTGCCTACCTGATGGCGACCCGCAGCGACGCGGACGCCAATGTCGGCTTCTACGGGGTCGGCATCGAGGGCGCGCTCGACGAGGCCAAGAGTATCTCGAACCCGCTGATGCTCCACATCGCAGAGAAGGACGGCTTCTGCCCGGCCGAAGCCCAGCAGGCCATCCACCAAGCGCTCGACGGCCACCCGAAGGTGACGATCCACGACTATGCCGGCTGCGATCACGCCTTCGCCCGCGTCGGCGGCGCCCATTACGACAAGGCGGCGGCCGATTCAGCCAATCAGCGCAGCGCGGACTTCTTCGCGCAACACCTGAAATAGCCGTCCCCCAGGCGGAAGCCGCGTCTAAACAGAGACATACAACCTGTTGATTTAACCTCTATTTCCCGCCCCTTTCTGCGGGAAGGCAGGATCCATGACCAAAGCCATCCGTGTGTACGAAAAAGGCGGACCCGAAGTCCTCAAGTGGGAGGATGTCGAGGTCGGCGACCCCGGCCCCGGAGAGGCCCGCGTCCGCCAGACGGCCGTCGGCCTCAACTATATCGACACCTATTTCCGCTCGGGCCTCTATCCCCCGCCTCAATACCCCTACACGCCCGGCTCCGAGGGCGCAGGCGTGGTCGAGGCGGTCGGCGAGGGTGTCACCAATGTCCAGGCGGGCGATCGCGTCGCCTATGGCACCGCGCCGCTCGGCGCCTATGCCGAGATCCGGCTGATCCCGGCCGACAATCTCGTCAAGCTGCCCGACGACATCGACGACGTCCGCGCCGCGACCATGATGCTTCAGGGCATGACCGTCGAATATCTCCTGCGCCGCACCTACCCGCTGAAAGCCGGCGAGACGATCCTGCTGCACGCCGCGGCCGGCGGCGTCGGCCTGATTGCGTGCCAATGGGCGAACCACATCGGCGCCACCGTCATCGGCACGGTCGGAAATGAGGAAAAGGCTGAACTTGCGAAGGCACACGGCTGCCACCACACAATCCTCTACAACGAGGAAAACGTGGCCGAACGGGTACGCGAGATCACCGATGGAGAAGGTGTGCCGGTGGTTTACGATTCGGTCGGCAAGGACACCTTCGAGGGCTCGCTCGACAGCCTGCGTCCCTTCGGGCTGCTGGTCTCCTTCGGCAACGCCTCGGGCCCGGTCTCAGACTTCAATCTCGGCATCCTGGCGCCGAAGGGCTCCCTCTACGTCACCCGACCGACCCTGTTCACCCATCGGTCGGTCCCGGGCCGCCTCCAGGAGATGGCCCACAACCTGTTCGACGTGGTGCAGTCCGGTGCGGTCAAGATCGAGGTCAACCAGACCTATGCGCTCAAGGACGCTGCCCAGGCGCACCGGGATCTCGAGGCCCGCAAGACGACGGGCAGCACGGTCTACATCGTGTGAATGAATTGGTTAACGGGGCGGCCAATGGATGGCCGCTCCGATTAACCAAACCGAGACGTATTCAAAAAACTGCTTTTATTTCAATTTTTTATCTAGAGCAAAGGCGTCCGTTAACAATTGTTAACGCCCTGGCCCGCCCTCTTAACCATTTCCTGAGCTTGGGATTGTCCTCGCCTGAACCCGTATGACGGCCTCAAGCCGCGACCAAAGACGGGGGAGCGCCATAACGTCCAACAACCGGCGTTCCGCGAATGGGATCAACGGACGCCCGACGGCCGCCAATCTGGCGCGGGCTGGCATTGCCATGATTTCTGACAGCTTAAGCGAAGTATTTCAGGAAGTTAGAAGATAGTGCTGGCACCGTGGCGCAAGACTCGCGGCGGGCTTGAAAACCGCGCTATTCCTTCGATTTATCAATACCTTAGTTGAAAAGCCTGAGCATTCGCTCGACAGGCGCCAAACCCGCCGATTTAGGCCCTAGGTGTTCATCGAATCGAAGAATTCGTCGTTGGATTTCGTATCGCGGAGCTTCCCGGTCAGGAACTCCATCGCGTCGACCACGCCCATGGGCATCAGGATCCGGCGCAGCACCCACATCTTCGAGAGCGTGGCCTGGTCGACCAACAGCTCTTCCTTGCGGGTACCGGACTTGCCGATGTCGATCGCCGGCCAGACGCGCTTGTCGGCCAGCTTGCGGTCCAGGTTGATTTCCGAGTTACCGGTGCCCTTGAACTCTTCGAAGATGACCTCGTCCATGCGGCTGCCGGTATCGATCAGCGCCGTGGCGATGATCGACAGCGACCCGCCCTGTTCGATGTTGCGCGCGGCGCCGAAGAAACGCTTGGGCCGCTGCAGGGCGTTGGCGTCGACACCGCCGGTCAGCACCTTGCCCGATGACGGCACCACGGTGTTGTAGGCGCGCGCCAGGCGCGTGATCGAATCCAGCAGGATCACCACGTCGCGCTTGTGCTCGACCAGGCGCTTGGCCTTCTCGATCACCATTTCCGCGACCTGGACATGGCGCGACGCCGGTTCGTCGAAAGTCGAGCTGATGACCTCGCCGATGACCGTACGCTGCATGTCGGTCACTTCCTCGGGCCGCTCGTCGATCAGCAGCACGATCAGATACACTTCGGGATGATTGGCAGAAATCGAGTGGGCGATGTTCTGCAGCATCATCGTCTTGCCGGTCCGGGGCGGCGCAACGATGAGCGCGCGCTGGCCCTTGCCGATCGGCGTGATGATGTCGATGACTCGCGACGAGAAGTCCTTCCCCGTCGGGTCCCTCGGCTCCATCGTGATCCGCTCGTCCGGATAGAGCGGCGTCAGGTTGTCGAAGTTGATCCGGTGGCGAATCGCCTCCGGGTCCTCGAAATTGATCAGATTGACCTTGAGAAGCGCGAAATACCGCTCGCCGTCCTTGGGCGCGCGGATCTGGCCTTCCACCGTATCACCGGTGCGCAAGCCGAAGCGGCGCACCTGGCTGGGTGAGACATAGATGTCGTCCGGGCCCGGCAGATAGTTCGATTCGGGCGACCGGAGGAAGCCGAACCCGTCGGGCAGCACCTCGAGCACGCCATCGCCATTGATGGTGACATCCTTCAACGCCAGCTGCTTCAAGATCGCGAACATCATGTCCTGCTTGCGCAGGTTGCTCGCATTCTCGATGTCGAGCTCCTCGGCGTAGGCAAGGAGGTCCGCGGGCGTCTTTTGCTTCAGTTCCTGAAGATTCATCGGCGATTTGGGGAATGGGCATCCGCGCGGGGACCCGCGCGTCATGCGTTGATGGAGGTGTGGCCGGTGCCGGCGTCAGACCCAGAACGGGTAAGGGGCTTTGCCTTTGCGACTACAAACGGGCTTGGCGCTGCGGTCAGCCCCCTAAACCGGCACCGATGTATTCGGGTGGTAAGGTTGATGACGCGTTCGATCCGCGTTCTTCAATATCAGGGTTACCATAACAAATGGTAAATGCGAAGAATTTGTCAAACGCCCTTTCCCCAAGGGATTGAGGTCAGAACGGCCTGACGACGACCATGACGACGATGACGACCATCGCCACCGTCGGCACTTCGTTTATCATACGATAGAAACGTGACGAGCGTGTGTTGCGATCTTCGGCAAACTGCTTTCGCCACAGCGCATAGACGTGATGCATGACGGTGAGCAGGAGAACGCCCGCCAGCTTCACGTGCATCCATCCCTGGGTCCAGTACTCGTAATGAATAAAGAGCGCCAGACCGAAGCCCCAGGTCGCGATCATGGCGGGGTTCATGATCCCGCGCAGGAGGCGCCGCTCCATCACCTTGAACGTCTCCGCCTTGTCGGACCCGGCCTCGCAGTCGGCATGATAAACGAACAGCCGGGGCAGATAGAGCAACCCCGCCATCCAGGCGATGACGCTGATGACATGCAGCGCCTTTACCCACAGATCCCAACTCATGCCCCCTCCAGTGCGCATCGGCGCCAGTTCGCCGGACACAGCCGCCCACCCTCGCAGGACGCGGTACCGGTTCGGCCGACCGCTTCATCGACCAGATCGGCCAGCCCCTCGATGAAGGCCGCGCGGTCGTCCACCGTCGGTGCCCGCAAGTAGACCGGCACCCCGGACTGTTTCGCGAGGTCCGCGTATTCGACGTCGAGCTCGACCAGAGTCTCCGAATGCTCCGACACGAAGGCGATGGGCGCGATGACCAGGCTTTTGCCCTCGCGGCCGGCCCGCTCGATTTCGGCATCGGTCGACGGCCCGATCCATTCCAGCGGCCCGACCCGGCTCTGGTAGCAAACCACCCAGTCGGACGCCAAGTCCCCGAGCCGACCCGCGATCGCCGCCGCCGTCTGCTCGACCTGCCATTGATAGGGATCGCCCTTGTCGATTACCTTCTTCGGCAGGCCGTGCGCCGAGAACAGCAGCCGGAACCCGGCCGGATCGTGCCCGGCGAGCGTTTCCCGAATCGTCGCCGCCGCGGACTCCACAAAACCTTCCTGCGTCGGGTAGCAGCACACCGATGCTTCCGGCGCCGCCAGCTTCACGCCCCGTGCCGCGCGGCGCCAATCGTCGAAAGAGGATCCGGTCGTTGTCGTCGAGAACTGCGGATAGAGCGGCAACAGGACCACCTTGTCCGGCGCGAAGGCCAGGACCTCCCTGGCGACCTCACCCGAGGAGGGGTGCCAATAGCGCATCGAGACGAAGACCCGCGCCTCCCGCGCACCGGTCCAACGACCGTTCACGGCGGATTCGAGTGCCGACGCCTGCTTGCGCGTGTTGGGCAGCAACGGCGAACCCCCGCCCAAATTCTCATAGATTTCCCGGGCGATCGGCGCCCGTCGACGCGAGATCAGCCAGGCAAGAAAATAGCGAATGGGACCCGGCGCGCCAATGATCGCCGGATCGTTGAACAGGTTGAACAGGAACGGCCGAACGGCTTCCGGCGAGTCGGGCCCGCCCAGATTGAAGGCCACGATGGCGATCCTGTCGGTCATGCGCCCCTCACCGCCGCCAGCAACGCCTCGACATGCTCCGGCGGCGTCGGTGGCAGCACGCCATGCCCCAGATTGAAGACATGCGGTCCGTCAGCCAGGGCGGCGACGATCGCGCGCGCCCGATCCGTCAGGGCCTTTCCGCCCGCCAGCAGCAGCACCGGATCGAGGTTCCCCTGGACCGCCACAGTCTCCTGCAGACGCAAGGCCTGGGTCCGGGGCACCATCGCATCCAACCCCACGCCCCGAACGCCCGTCCCCTGGGCATAGCGATCCACCATCGCACCCGCCGCCCGGGCGAAGCCGATGATGGGCACCTTCGGACAGGCCGCACGCACGCTTTCGACGATGTGGCGGGTCGGCACCATGACCCAGCGGTCGAACTCGGGCTCGGGCAGGACCCCCGCCCAACTCTCGAACAGCTGCAGGCACTGCGCCCCGGCCCGGACCTGGCCGATCAGATGCTCGATTGTCGCCTCGGAGAGCAGATCGATCAATCGCCCGAAGCCGTCCGGATCGGTCCACATCCACCGCTTGATCTGCGCGAAATCCTTCGACGATCCTCCCTCGACCATGTAGGTCGCCACGGTCCAGGGACCGCCGGCAAATCCGATCAGGGCAACCCGGTCGGGCAACGCAGACCGCAAACTGCCGATCGCCTCGTAGACCGGCGCGCAATGTTCGGCGATCCGGGATTTCGAAAGCTTTGCGAGATCACCGATACCGCGGACCGGTTCGAGAACGGGGCCCTTGCCTTCCTCGAAGGAGACGCCGGCCCCCAGGGCATCGGCGATCACGAGGATGTCCGAGAACAGGATCGCCGCATCCATGCCGAACCGGCGGATCGGCTGCAAGGTCGCCTCGATCGCCATGTCGGGCGTGTAGCAGAAGTCCAGGAAGTTTCGGGCCTTTGCACGCAGGGCGCGATATTCCGGCAGATACCGGCCCGCCTGGCGCATCAGCCAGACTGGCGGGGGATCGATCCGTTCACCCGCGAGCACCCTGAGAAGCGGTGCTTCGTCCGACTCGACGCCCTGCCCGGAAACCGAAACCGTCATGTCCCTACCTTCAATTAATCTTTTTAAGAATCTTGGTGGTAGTAGATAGTAGTCCGCTGGATAACGGGGATTATCGAGTCGCACACATACCCGTCCCAAACCCTGATTGGTAGGCTCCTCTCAATCGCATTGAGAGGATATCGGGCATAACCCGTCGATCTATCTGGACCGGCACGATTTTGGAGCGGGGCGACTCGCCAGTGTGTCTGCGGACAGACTCGGCAAGACGTATCTTCTCCCCCGTTTCCACCGCCGCGGTGAAACATTATACAAAGAGCACAAGAGCGGGCGGGGAATCGGGTCACCGGGGGTCGTTTGGCCGATTTCCCAATCGGGCGGGATAACCTGGACGATACACACAGGTTCAGGCGCTGATTCCCACAGGCGGATATCGATGACGCGACAGCATGTCTATCTGATCTCGGATGCGACAGGTGAATCGGTGCAAACCATCGCTCGGGCCTGCGCGGTCCAGTTCGAGGATATCGATGTCGTCGAACATCTCTGGCCCATGGTGCGCAGCGCTCGGGCCCTGCAGACGGTGATCGAGGAGCTGGAGGCCGAGCCGGGCCTGGTCCTGTACACCATTCTCAATCCCGTGCTGGAAAAGGAACTGATCGAGTTCTGCCGCACGCACCAGTTGCCCTGTGTCTCGGTGCTCGAGCCCTTCATCAATGCCATGTCGCACTATTTCGGGTCGACCGTGAAAGGCCTGCCGGGCCGCCAGCACGAGATGGACGAAGACTATTTCACGCGGATCGACGCGATCAATTTCGTGCTGGCCCATGACGACGGCCAGGGGGTCGGCAACCTGGCGGAAGCCGATGTGATCCTGGTCGGCGTCTCGCGGACGTCGAAGACGCCGACCTCGATCTATCTCGCCAATCGCGGGGTCAAGGCGGCGAATGTGCCACTGGTTCCCGGCCAGCCCCTCCCCCCGGTGCTGCAGGGCGCGCCGCCGTGCCCGGTCGTGGGCCTGACAGAAGATCCGCGCCAGCTGGTCGAGGTTCGCAGAACCCGTCTCCGGATCCAGCACGAGACCAAGGATACCGACTATACCGACCTGGAAAGCGTTCGCGCCGAGGTGGCGGCGGCGCGCCGCCTGTGCACGGAACGCGGCTGGCCGGTGATCGACGTCACCCGCCGGTCGATCGAGGAAACGGCGGCCGCCATCATCCGCCTCCTCAAGGACAGCGCGCGCGACACCGGCGCCGCCTCCGAGACCCAGGCCACCCATGGCTGATCAGTCGCCGCAGAGCATGATGTTTCCAGGTCCCAACACGGACAGCCTGCCGGTTATCCTCGCCTCGGCAAGCGCCAGCAGACGGCGCATGCTCGCCGATGCCGGCGTGGCGATGGAAGCCGTCCGGCCCGGGGTCGACGAGGACATGGTCAAGGCGAGCCTGCGCGGCGCCGGCGCCAGCCCGGACGAGGTGGCCGATGCCCTGGCCGAACTGAAGGCCACGCGGGTGTCCGGCCAAAGACCCGAGGCGCTGGTCATCGGCGCCGACCAGGTTCTCGCTCTCGAAGGCGCGATCTACGACAAGCCGACCGACCGCGAACGGGCGCGCGCCCATCTGACGGCCCTGCGGGGACGCAGCCATATGTTGGTTTCCAGTGCCGTGGTCATGCGGGCTGGCCAGCGGATCTGGGGCCATACCGACCGGGCCACCCTGCACATGCGGCAGTTGCCGGACGAGACCATCGACCGCTATCTCGACGCCATCGGCGACCGGGCGCTCGACTCGGTCGGCGCCTACCAGCTCGAGGGGCTCGGCGCCCACCTGTTCAGCCGCGTCGAGGGCGATTTCTTCACGATCCTCGGCCTGCCGCTGCTGCCCCTGCTCGGCTTCCTGCGCCAGCACGGCGTGGTGCCGGCATGATCCTCGACGGCAGTTCCCGCATCGCGGGCGTGTTCGGCTGGCCGGTCGCCCATTCGCGCTCGCCCCGGCTCCACGGCTACTGGCTCGACAAGTATGAGGTCAACGGCAGCTATATCCCGCTGCCGGCCCGACCCGAGGATTTCGCGGCCGCCGTACGGGCGCTGACCAGGCTGGGTTTCGCCGGGGCCAACGTGACCCTGCCGCACAAGGAGGCCGCGCGGGCGCTGGCCGACACGCTCGACCCGGCAGCCGAGCGGATCGGGGCGGTCAACACCCTGGTGTTCGGCGAGGACGGTCGGATCCATGGCAGCAACACCGATGCCTTCGGGTTTCATCAGAACCTGGTCGACGGCGCCGGCGGAGACGGCTGGACGGCCGGCCCCGCTGTCGTTCTCGGCGCGGGCGGCGC
>CAMYMQ010000458.1 GCA_947259335.1 uncultured Alphaproteobacteria bacterium
AACCTACGAGGGCCGCGGCGCGGGCGCCGGTCCGACGGCGTCGGCCGTGGCCGCGGATATCGTCGACATCGCCCGGGGCCGGCTGTCGCCGACCTTCGGCATTCCCGCAGACCAGCTCAAGCCGCTCGAGCGGGCCGTGCTGGGCGAACATGTGGGCTCCTATTACGTGCGTCTCATGGTCCGCGACGAACCCGGCGTCATCGCCGACATCTCGGCCGCCCTGCGGGACGAGCGGGTCTCGCTCGAGGCCGTCATTCAGCGCTCGCGGTCGCGCAACGACGCGGTGCCGGTGGTTCTGACCACCCACGATACGATCGAGGATTCGATGAGGCGTGCCATGGCGCGCATCGGGGCGCTAAACTCCGTAATGGAAGAGCCCTGCGTCATCCGAATCGAGGAACTGGAATAGAAATGGGGGAGTTGATGGCCGAAGGAGACGTCCTCGACCGGAATCTGGCGCTGGAAGCGGTGCGGGTGACCGAAGCCGCCGCGCTGGCTGCGTCCCGGCTCATGGGCCGGGGTGACGAGAAGGCCGCCGACCAGGCCGCCGTGGACGCCATGCGTAAGGCGCTGAACGTCCTCAACATCGACGGCACGGTCGTGATCGGCGAGGGCGAGCGCGATGAGGCGCCAATGCTGTTCATCGGCGAAAAGGTCGGCGCCGGCGGACCCAAGGTCGATATCGCCCTCGATCCCCTCGAAGGGACGACCATCACGGCGAAGGGGACGGAGAACGCGCTCGCCGTCATCGCCATGGCCGAGGCCGGCAACTTCCTCAACGCGCCCGACGTCTACATGGACAAGATCGCCGTCGGCGGCGGGCTGCCCGACGATCTCATCAGCATCGATGCCGAGCCCAGGGAAAATCTCGCCAATCTGGCCAAGGCCAAGAAGATCGACATCGAGGACGTGGTCGCCTGCATCCTCGACCGGCCGCGCCACGCCGAGCTGATCGCCAAAGTCCGCGAGGCCGGCGCCCGGATCAAGCTGATCTCCGATGGGGACGTCAGCGGCGTGATCGCGACCTCGATGCCCGGCAGCGGCGTCGACATCTATATCGGCAGCGGCGGCGCGCCCGAAGGCGTGCTGGCGGCGGCGGCGCTCCGCTGTATCGGCGGCCAAATGCAGAGCCGGCTGTTGTTCCGCAACGACGACGAACGCGGCCGTGCGCGCAAGTGGGGTATCGAGGACTTCAACCGGGTCTACACCCTGCGGGAAATGGCCCAGGGCGACGTGATGTTCGCGGCCACCGGCGTCACCGACGGCTCGATGGTGCGGGGCGTCCGGCGGTTCGGCGACGGCGCCAAGACCCATTCCATCGTAATGCGCTCCAAGTCGGGCACCGTCCGGCTGATCGAGGCGCAGCACAACTTCCAGCGCAAGCAGATCTAGGCGGACCAGATCCCAGAGTGGAGGCCGGCGGGCCGGTTGGACGGAACGGTTACAGAGGACAGTTTCCTGGGGGTCGATGCCTCGGCGACGGGGCGCCGGTGGCTGCTGCGGCCGGGTGACGACCGTCTGGCGCTCGCCCTGTCCCAACGCTACGGCTTGCCCGACCTCATCGCCCGGATGCTGGCGAGCCGGGGGATCGGCATCGACGAGACACCCGATTTCCTGGCCCCGACCCTGCGCCGGGCGCTTCCCGATCCCTCCCATCTCAAGGACATGGACGCCGCGGCCGTCCGGCTTGCCGACGCGGTCCAGGCCGGCGAGAGCATCGCCATCTTCGGCGACTACGATGTCGACGGTGCCACCTCCGCGTCCCTGATCTGGCACTATTTGACCGCTGCGGGCCACACGGCGCGCATCTACGTCCCCGACCGGATCAAGGAGGGCTACGGCCCCAACGCCGAGGCAATGCTGCGGCTCCACCAAGAGGGCGCCGACCTCGTGGTGACGGTCGATTGCGGTATTACCGCCCACGAGCCCCTGGCCGCGGCGCGGGACGACGGCCTCGCGGTCATCGTCGTCGACCATCACGTCGCCGAGCCGGCGCTGCCGCCGGCCGTCGCGGTGGTCAACCCGAATCGGTTGGACGACGACAGCCCGCACAAGCAGCTTGCCGCCGTCGGCGTCGCCTTCCTGCTGGTCGTGGCGCTCAACCGGGAACTGCGGCGGCGCGGACATTTCGCCGAGCGGGAGGAGCCGGACCTGCTGGCCTGGCTCGACCTGGTGGCCCTGGGCACCGTGTGCGACGTGGTGCCCCTGACCGGCCTGAACCGGGCGCTGGTATCCCAGGGGCTCAAGCGGATGTCGGCGCGGGCGAACAGCGGTCTGGCGGCCCTCTCGGACATCGCGCGCGCCGAGGGTCCGCCGAACACCTATCACGCGGGTTTCCTGCTCGGCCCCCGGGTCAACGCCGGCGGGCGGGTCGGGGAGGCGGACATGGGCGCACGGCTGCTGACCACCGACGATCCCGGGATCGCCCGTGATCTGGCCGAGCGGCTCGACCGCTTCAACGCGGAGCGTCGCGAGATCGAGGCGGAGGTGCTGGCCGCCGCGGTGCGTCAGGCCGAGGCCGCGGCCGACCGGGAAGACGCCGTCGTCCTGGTCTCCGGCGAGGGCTGGCATCCCGGCGTCATCGGCATCGTCGCCTCGCGGCTGGTCGAACGGTTCGGCCGCCCGGCGGCGGTCGTCGCACGGGTCGGCGGCATCGGCAAGGGATCGGCCCGCTCCGTTTCCGGTGTGGATTTCGGCGCAGCGATCATCGCCGCCCGGCAGTCCGGCCTGCTGATCAACGGCGGCGGGCACAAGATGGCGGCGGGCTTCACCGTGGCGGAAGAGGCCATCGGCACGCTGTCGGCCTTTTTGAACGAGCGGCTCCGGGACGCGGTCGACGACGCCATGCGCACGCCCACGCGCAAGATCGACGGGGTGCTGTCCGTCGACGGGGCGACGCTCGACTTCATGGAGCAGCTCGAACGCCTGGCGCCCTTCGGGGTCGGCAATCCCGAGCCGCTGCTGGTGCTCAAGGGCGCGCGGGTCTCTTTCGTCGACCTGGTCGGCGAGGCCCATCTGCGCTGTGCCCTGGCGGGCGACGCGGGCGGAAAACTGAAGGCCATCGCCTTCCGGGCCGCGACCGAGCCGCTCGGCGCGCTGCTGCGCACGGGCACCGGCCAACGGCTGCACATCGCCGGAAAGTTGCGGATGGACAGGTGGCGGGGGCGCCACGACATCCAGTTCATCATCGAGGATGCTGCGCCGGCCCGGTTCGATTGACGCTTTCTTGCGCCAAGAAGCTTGATTTTGCGGGCGCGGGTCGGTAGGTGACGCATCACGGTTCTACACCGCCGAGACAGGCGCCAAGCGCCGAGCGCGACCCCATCGTCTAGCCAGGTCCAGGACGTCACCCTTTCAAGGTGAAGACACGGGTTCAAATCCCGTTGGGGTCACCACATCCGCTCTCGTTCTCACGAACTCCGCCCTCGATGCATTGGTGGTCTGCGGCCGCTTCGGACAGGGCGGTATCTTATAGGTACTTGTGGTTGGCGATCAGATGGACCCCCTGTTCTCCCAAGGGAAACAGGCGCTGCCGTACTTCTTCCTTGTTGGATGTGACGATGACGATGTTGCCGACCGTCGCATCGAGTAACTCTGGGGAGCGGACAGGCTTGCCGAACAGGGTCTGGCCCCAGCGGTCGGGATTGTCGTCGACGAAGCCGAGGAAGCCCGGCACGCTTAGATCGACAGCACGCAGGAGCTCCTCGTCGGCGCCATAGATGACGAACCGCTCGGCCGTGGCGCCGAGGTGCCGAATGATATCGTGATGAAACTCGGACAACAGATTGCGGCTGTAGTCGCCATAGTCCCGTGTTGGCGCATCCCGCTTCTGTGATTTTCGGGCGACCACACGGCACGACGCGATAATCGAGTTGGCGTATCCGATCAGCACGTCCTCGACATCCTCGACCGCAAACCCTCCTCGGCGCACCAAGTCGAGCAGGAGCGGCTTTACGTAGAATTCCGACCGATGATAGGTGCCCGGCCAGATTGGTAAAATAGGGATGTCGATAAAAATCAGGCCGCCGTCCGCCAAGAGCTCCCAGCCCCGCTCGATCGTCTCTATCGGATAGAAAACATGCTCCAGCACATGGTTCATGACGATCAGGTCGAAGCGGCGCCCAAAGTCGTAGGTATCGAAATCGCCATGCACGAAGGTCGAACCCGCGACGGTGCGGCCTGTGTAGTCGTTGAGGTCGATGATCGTATAGTCGGCGCCCTGCGCGATCAGCGGCAGGCCGAATGCACCCGTCCGACCGCCGACGTCGAGGACGCTGCCACCCGCGAAGAAATTCAGCAGGAAACGATGCACCCCTTGGAAACGCCGGGTATTCATGGCTTCGCGGGTACGTTCGAAACTTGTCTCCGGTCGGGCTACGTCGATTCGGCTGCGTTCCACGGCCTCCAACCGGATCAGGTCTGCGTCCTCGATCAATTGACGCTGAAATATCTGGCCGCACCGGCCGCAGACCAGATGCTCGATATCCATCCCATCCGCACCGATCATTTCGAAATAGGCGCGCCAGTGCACGTCGGGACAGGTCTCGTCACGGAGCCGGGTAATGCGTCCGACAATATTGTCGGCCTCATTCAGGCAGAGGTT
Source organism: uncultured Alphaproteobacteria bacterium (assembly GCA_947259335.1). Classification (GTDB taxonomy): domain Bacteria; phylum Pseudomonadota; class Alphaproteobacteria; order Bin65; family Bin65; genus CAMYMQ01. Next base: position 4,604 of record CAMYMQ010000458.1, read on the forward strand.
GCAGCGATCCCGGATGTACATAACTAAACCTAGCAAGGCGAGACACGTCGGCGCCAGTCTATAGGCGCCGCGCGCGATCCCACCGTCTAGCCGGGCCCAGGACGTCCCCCCGTCAAGGTGAAGACACGGGCTTAAGTCCGTTGGGGCGACCATTTCGCCGCGCCGGAGCCGTGCCCCCGACGCTGGCTGTTTCGGCGGCGCATCAGCAGTCTTCGCGCGATAACCTATGCTGTGTTGGCCCATGCGCCGGGCACAATGCTGCGCCGCACCGGCGCTGCAGCAACGACGCGACGTTGCCCACATTCCGCCAAGATTTGGGACTGATAAATATCCCAACGACTTCGCGGCTGCACAATGGGCGGTCCGGGTCCAGATAACGACCCCTGGGGTCCGAGGCAGGGCGATGTGCCCGCGACCGCTGAAGGTTATGGAGAACAACCTATTGCCTGCTATCGAACGGAGGGCGTTCCTGCACTATACGGGCGCGGCGGCGGCGCTGCTGTGGGCGGGGCCCGCTGCCGCAGTGCCGTTGTCGGATGAGTCCGAGGCCTTCAGTTGGGACCGCCTGGTCGAGACCGCGCAGATGCTGGCCAAGACGGCTGAGGCGTCGCCGCGCACCGTGCCCGATGTTCTGGGCAAGCTGACCTATGACCAGCACCGGGATATCCGGTTCCGTCCGGCGGAGGCTCTTTGGGAAGACGGCGACCAGCCTTTCCGGGCGCAGTTCTTCCATCCGGGCTGGCAGTACCGGCATCCCGTCGAGATCTTCTCGGTCCGCAACGGGCGGTCGCGCCGGGTCCTGTTCGATGCCGCCCTGTTCAACTACGGCAACACCAAGATCGACGGAAAGATCGCCGCCGATGTCGGCTTTGCCGGCTTCCGCCTGCACTATCCCCTCAACCAGCCGAACTATCGCGACGAGTTGGCGGCCTTTCTGGGCGCCAGCTATTTCCGCGCCCTGGGGCAGGGGCATCAGTACGGCCTGTCGGCCCGGGGCCTCGCGATCGACACGGCGGAAACGGGCGGTGAGGAGTTTCCGGTCTTCCGCAAGTTCTGGCTCGAGCGGCCCGACGCCGGCGCAAAGCTGATCCGGGTCCATGCGCTGCTCGAGAGCCGTAGCGTGACCGGCGCCTATGCCTTCACCATCGTGCCGGGCCGGACCACGGTCATGACCGTCAAGGCGGCGCTGTTCTTCCGGCGCCAGGTCAAGCGGCTGGGCATCGCGCCGCTCACCAGCATGTTCCTCCACGGCGGCACCACGCCGCCGCCGATTCCCGACTTTCGTCCGGCGGTGCACGATTCGGACGGGCTGTCCGTCGAGACCTCGGCCGGGGAATGGATCTGGCGGCCGCTGGGCAACCCGCGCCGCCTTCGCCAGAGCCTCTACATGGGGGCCAACCCGAAGGGCTTCGGCCTGCTTCAGCGGACCCGCGACTTCGCCGCCTTTCAGGATCTGGAAGCCGACTATCACAAGCGGCCGAGCGTGTGGGTCGAACCCGTGCGCCCGTTCGGCGAAGGGGCGGTCCATCTCATCGAGATTCCGTCCAAGCGGGAGATCCACGACAACATCGTCGCCTTCTGGTCGCCCGCCCGGCCTCCGGCCGCCGGCGAGCGGCTCGACCTGGAATATCGGCTCAACTGGTGCGGCCTGCCGGACCAGGCACCGGCGATGGGTACGACCGTCGCGACCCGGTCGGGCGTGGGCGGGGTCGCCGGCGATTCCAACTTCGACCACCGCCGGAAGTTCGTCATCGATTTCGCCGGCGGCGATCTCGCAGCCCTCGACAAGGACGGACCGCCGAAGGCGATGGTGGCCGCGGACAACGGCAAGCTCTTCAACACCACGGTGTCGCGGAATGCCGCGGTGGCCGGATGGCGGGTCACCTTCGATGTCGAGGCGAACGGTTCGCAGCCGGTCGAATTGCGGTGTCGCCTGACCCGGAACGACAAACCCCTGACCGAAACCTGGAGCTATCAATGGCTGGCGTGACCGCCGAGGACCGAACGGTCAGGGAGCGCGAACGACTGCTGCTTCGGTCATTCGGCGCCGAGAGCGGCGCCTGGGACACCGCGGCGGACGCGGCCTCCGAGGAGGGGCTGGAAGCGGCCATTCTGACCTGGTTCCAGACGCTGCTCGGCGAAGACGCCCCGAACGGCGCGACCCTCGCCGAGGCCAGGGTCGCCTGGCTGGCGGTCGATGGGCCCAGCCATTGGGCGAACCGCTTCCTCGCCGCGGATCTTCCGCCGGCGCTGGTGTCGGCGTTGCGCGACGCCTGGCCGCGCCTGACGCCGCGTGAGATGCCCCTGGGGATGCCCGAGCAGCCGCTCCAGGGCGTGTCGATGCTGTCCCGGGCAAGCCGTCGCCTGCGGCGTGGCGGCATTCGCCGGTCGCGCCCCGCCCCGGCGCGATAACCATGCGCTCCGCGCTTCTCGTCCGGCTTCCCGTCGTCGTCTGCAGCCTCGCCCTCACGGCGGGACTGACCGTCGAGTTCGGGCGTACCCTCAATGCCGATGCGGTCATCACGACGCGGGACGTCGTGCTGATCCTGCTGTTTGCCCTGTGCAGCTTCTGGATCGCCTTTTCCTTCATCCTGTCGAGCGGCGGTTTTCTCTACACGGTGTTCCAGCGGCCTCTGCCCGGTCCGCTTCGCCCCCGGCCCGGCCCGGTGCGCGGCCGCACGGCCGTGGTCATGACGATCTACAATGAGGAACCCAGCCGGTCGCTCGGCAATCTCGCGGCGACCGTCGACTCGATGCGCCGGACCGGCGAGCTCGACGCCTTCGACTTCTTTCTGCTCAGCGACACCACCAAGCCGGACGTCGCCGCCGAGGAAGCCCGGGCATGGTATGCCCTGTGCCGGCGCCTGGGTGTGACCGGCAAGCTCTTCTACCGCCGGCGCGACCGCAATCTCGGCGCCAAGGCCGGCAACGTCGCCGATTTCTGCCGGCGCTGGGGCGGCGCCTACGACTATATGGTCGTGCTCGACGCCGACAGCGTGATGGACGGGCGGACGCTGGTCTCGCTCGCCCGGATCATGGACGCCAATCCGACCGCGGGCCTCGTCCAGACCCAGACCCGCTGCGTCGGGCGCGCGTCCCTGTTCGGGCGCATGCTGCAGTTCTCGGGCGCCGTCTATGGTTCGGTCTTCGCCGCGGGTCAGGCCCTGTGGCAAGGCCGGGACGGCAACTACTGGGGCCACAACGCGATCATCCGGGTTTCCGCGTTCGCCGCCTCGTGCGGGTTGCCGACGCTCTCGGGCCGGCCGCCGCTGGGTGGGCATATCCTCAGCCACGACTTCGTCGAGGCGGCCTTCCTGCGCCGCGCCGGCTGGGAGGTCTGGCTGGTGCCCGATCTCGGCGGCAGCTTCGAGGAAGCGCCGCCGACGCTGCTCGATTTCGCCAAGCGCGACCAGCGCTGGTGCCAGGGCAACCTGCAGCACCTCCGCGTACTGGGCGCCAGCGGCCTGCGCAGCATGAGCCGGTTTCACATGTTCACCGGGGTGATGGCCTATCTGTCGGCGCCGCTGTGGCTGATCTTCCTGTCCGTCGGCCTGTCCGCCGCGTTGACCGACGTGATCTATGGCCATGACTATTTCGGGCCCAGCCGGTCGCTATTCCCGGGTTGGCCCGCCTTCGACGTGGAGCGGGCGCAGGCGCTGTTCCTGGTCGCGCTGGGGCTGCTGGCCGCGCCGCGGATCCTCGCGATCCTGCTGGTGCTGACCGATGGCGCGCGGCGGCGCAGCTTCGGCGGGCCGGCGCGGCTCGTGTTGAGCGCCGTTCTGGAGATGCTTCACTCGGCGCTGGTCGCGCCCATTCTGATGGTGTTCCACACGGTCTTCGTCGCCAATACGCTGATTGGCCGGTCCGTGGGCTGGAACACGCAGATGCGCGACGACCGTGCCTTGCCGTGGCCGCTGCTGTTGCGCAGCCTGCTGCCGATGGTCGCCGTTGGCGTGGCCATTCTGGTCGCGGCTCATGCCGTCTCGGATGCGCTCGTGCTGTGGCTGACCCCGGTCGCCGCGGGGCTCGTCCTGTCGCCGCTGCTGTGCCGGGTCACGTCGGACGGCCGGCTGGGGACGAGGGCGCGCCGGGCCGGCCTGTTCGTCATTCCCGAGGAGCGTCGGACGCCGTTGGTATTGCGCGCCGCCGACCGTTACCAGCGCCT